>JBCAXP010000274.1:0-6789 GCA_038533995.1 Pseudomonadota bacterium | reverse complement strand
TTAATACTCATTTGTCTCTCCAACGTCTCCGTTTTTCAGTCAGTGCCGCGGGCGGCCCCTTTTTGGGGTGCTAACCACGGTTAGGTTTTTCTGTTTGTCGGTGGCTTTGTCCTGGTGGTCTGCTGCCAGCAACTCTGGCATCTGCCACCGGAGGCCACAGCGTACCCGAGATTGTCAGCTCGCGGCGTCCCGCAGGATGTCGGCCTTGTCGGTGCGCTCCCAGGTGAACTGCTCTTCGGTGCGTCCGAAGTGCCCGTAGGCCGCCGTGCCCTGGTAAATCGGCTGAATCAGGTCCAGCGATTCCAGGATGCCGTACGGCGTTAAGTCGAAGTGCTCCGAGACCAGGCGGGTCATCGTTTCGTTGTCGACCTTGCCCGTGCCGAAGGTCTCGACGGTGATCGAAGTCGGCCGGGCGACGCCGATCGCGTAGGACACCTGGATCTCGCAGCGGCTCGCGAGGCCGGCGGCCACGATGTTCTTTGCGACATAACGGCAGGCGTACGCAGCCGAGCGGTCCACCTTGGACGGGTCCTTGCCGGAGAAGGCGCCGCCGCCGTGGCGAGCCATGCCGCCGTAGGTGTCAACGATAATCTTGCGGCCGGTCAGGCCGCAGTCGCCAAGCGGGCCACCGATGACGAAGTTGCCGGTCGGGTTGATGTGCACGTGGTCGGACGGGCAGCTGGCAAGCCACTTGTCGCCGAGCACCGGGCGGATGATCTCTTCCATGACGGCTTCGCGCAGGTCGGACTGCGAGATGTCCTCATCGTGCTGCGTGGACAGCACGACCGCGTCGATGCCAACCGGCTTGCCGTCTTCGTAGCGGAAGGTGACCTGGCTCTTCGCGTCCGGGCGCAGCCAGGGCAGCACGCCCTGCTTGCGCACTTCGGCCTGTTTTTTCACGAGGCGGTGCGAGTAGGTGATCGGTGCCGGCATGAGCACATCGGTTTCGTCGCTGGCGTAGCCGAACATGAGGCCCTGGTCACCGGCGCCCTGCTCGCGGGGATCCTGCCGGTCCACGCCCTGGGCGATGTCCGGCGACTGCTTGCCGATGGCGTTGATGACCGCGCAGGTGGCGCCGTCGAAGCCCATGGCCGAGCTGTTGTAGCCAATGTCGAGGATCGTTTCGCGGCACAGCGCCTCGAGGTCAACCCACGCAGTGGTGGTGATTTCGCCGGCGACAATCGCCATGCCGGTCTTGACCATCGTTTCACACGCAACCCGTGCCCTCGGGTCCTGCTTGAGGATGGCGTCGAGCACGGCGTCGGAGATCTGGTCGGCGATCTTGTCGGGGTGTCCTTCGGAGACCGACTCCGAGGTGAAAAGGTAGTTGGTAGTCATTAACGTCCGCTTTTTAATGGTGGCCACAAAACAGCCCGGTAGTATACTGCAAAAGCGCCGATCGCCCTAACGCGAATCGCATAAGCTTTATGTCAAGCGAGAGCCCCCGCCAGGGCGCCGTCCGGCGGTTGCCCCCCGGTGGGGGTTACGTCAAAATGCCGCCCTCCAGTACCCTCCCGAAACCCCTTTAGAACAGGTGCCCGACGTCATGCCTTCTCGCCTTGATCTTGCCAACGCCATTCGAGCTCTCAGCATGGACGCTGTGCAAAAGGCCAACTCCGGGCACCCCGGTGCGCCGATGGGAATGGCCGACATCGCCGAGGTCGTCTGGAACGACTTCCTGTCACACAACCCCGCCAATCCGCAGTGGCACAACCGGGACCGCTTCGTGCTGTCGAACGGCCATGCCTCGATGCTGATCTACTCGCTGCTTCACCTGACCGGGTACGACCTCAGTCTGGACGATCTGCGCGCCTTCCGGCAGATGGGGTCGCGCACCGCCGGGCATCCCGAATACGGCCTGACGCCGGGCGTCGAGACCACGACCGGGCCGCTCGGGCAGGGCCTGGCCAACGCTGTGGGCATGGCGCTGTGCGAGCGGTCGCTGGCCGACCGCTACAACCGGCCGGGCTTCACGCTCATTGACCACTACACGTGGGTCTTCGCCGGCGATGGCTGCCTGATGGAAGGCATCTCGCACGAGGCATGCTCCCTCGCAGGGACGCAGGGCCTGGGCAAGCTGATCTGTTTCTACGACGACAACGGCATTTCCATCGACGGCGAAGTGGAAGGCTGGTTCACCGACGACACCGGCGCCCGCTTCGAGGCCTACGGCTGGCACGTCGTGCGGGGCGTTGACGGCCACGACGCCGAGGCAATTGCCCGGGCGACCCGCGAGGCGCAGGCCGAGACCTCGCGGCCAAGCCTGATCATGTGCCGCACGATTATCGGCAAGGGCTCGCCCAACCGGCAGAACACCGCCGACGCCCACGGTGCGCCGCTGGGCGACGAAGAGATCGCCCTCGTGCGCGAGGCCCTGGGCTGGGCCCATGCGCCGTTCGAGATTCCGGATGACATCCGCGGTGCCTGGGACGCTCGCGACCAGGGCGCAGCCCGGGAATCGGCGTGGGAAGCCACGGTCGAGGGTTACGCCGCCGAACATCCGGCGCTCTATGAAGAGTTCAAGCGCCGCGTGGCGGGCAAGCTGCCGGAGGACTGGGCGGCCGCGGCCGACGGCTTCATCGCTGAGGCTGAGAGCAAGGCGGTGACGACAGCAACCCGCAAGGCGTCCAAGGCAGCGCTCGACGCCTTCGGTCCGCTGCTGCCGGAGCTGCTGGGCGGCTCGGCTGACCTCACGGGCTCGAACGGCTCCCTGTGGAATGGCTGCACCGCCATGACCCCGGAAACGCCGGCCGGCAACTACGTCTACTACGGGGTTCGCGAGTTTGGCATGTCCGCCATGGTCAATGGCATGGCGCTCTACGGCGGCTTCAAACCTTATTGCGCCACGTTCCTGACGTTTTCCGACTACGCCCGGAACGCGCTGCGCATGGCCGCGCTGATGAAGGCGCCGAGCATCTTCGTCTACACCCACGACAGCGTCGGGCTGGGCGAGGACGGCCCCACCCATCAGCCGGTCGAGCACCTCGCGTCACTGCGCATCATGCCGGGCATGACCTTGTGGCGGCCCTGCGACACCGTGGAGAGCCTGGTGGCCTGGCGCGACGCGCTGGAGCGGCAGGACGGCCCGTCCACGCTGGTGTTTACCCGCCAGGGTCTGCCACACCAGCCCCGCAGCGATGAACAGCTCGCCAACGTGCGCCGGGGAGGCTACGTGCTGAAGGACTGCGACGGCGTGCCGGACGTCATTCTCATCGCCACCGGTTCCGAGGTGGCGCTCGCGATGGACTCCGCGTCGCAACTGGCGGATGATGGGGTTGCGGCCCGAGTCGTCTCGATGCCCTGCACCTCCGTTTTCGATGCGCAGTCCGACGCCTACCGGGAGTCGGTGTTGCCTTCGGCGGTGACCCGCCGGCTCGCGGTCGAGGCGGGCGTGCCGGACGGCTGGTACAAGTACGTTGGCGGCGACGGGGCGGTTGTCGGCCTTTCGCAGTACGGTGAGTCGGCGCCGGCCGGCGAGGTTTTCAAACATTTCGGCTTCGAGCCTGCGGCGGTCGCTGCACGCGCGAAAGCCCTTCTGTAATTCTTAAATTAGAGCGTCTAAGGAGCAACTACGATGCCGATCAAAATAGCCATCAACGGGTACGGCCGCATCGGCCGCAACATTGTGCGTGCCATCTTCGAATCCGGTCGCAATGACGAATTCGACGTGGTCGCCATCAACGACCTCGGCGATGCCGAGACCAACGCGTACCTGACGCGCTACGACACCGCCCACGGCCCGTTCCCCGGCACTGTCGAAGTTGACGGCAACGACCTGGTGGTCAACGGCGACCGGCTGCGCGTGTTCGCCGAGCGTGACCCGTCGAAGCTGCCCTGGAAAGAGCTGGGCGTGGACGTTGTGTTCGAGTGCACGGGCCTGTTCCGTAACCGCGACAAAGCGTCGATGCACCTGGAAGCCGGCGCGTCGAAAGTGCTGATCTCCGCTCCCGGTGGCGACATGGACAACACCGTTGTGTACGGCGTGAACCACGACACGCTTAAGAGCAGCGACCAGCTCGTGTCCAACGCTTCCTGCACCACCAACTGCCTGGCGCCCCTGGTGAAGCCGCTGCATGACGCCATCGGCGTCGAGTCGGGCATCATGACGACGATTCATGCCTACACCAACGACCAGGTGCTCACGGACGTCTACCACAAGGATCTTCGTCGCGCCCGTTCGGCCACGCACTCGATGATTCCGACGAAGACCGGTGCCGCCGCCGCGGTGGGCCTCGTGCTGCCGGAACTCAACGGCAAGCTCGACGGTTTCTCGGTGCGCGTGCCCACGATCAACGTGTCGCTCGTTGACCTGAGCTTCATTGCGAAGCGCGACACGACCGTTGACGAAATCAACAGCATCATGCGCGATGCGGCCGACGGCCCGCTCAAGGGTGTGCTCCAGTACACCGATGGGCCGCTGGTATCCATCGACTTCAACCACAACCCGCACTCGTCGGCCTACGACGCCACCATGACGAAGGTGGGTGGACGCCTGGTCAAGGTGTGCTCGTGGTATGACAACGAGTGGGGCTTCTCGAACCGCATGCTCGACACGAGCCTTGCGATGATGAACGCCTCGTAAGGAGTGTCGTAATGGCCGCGCTGCGTATGAGCGACCTGCCGCTTGCCGGCAAACGCCTGCTGATTCGCCAGGACCTCAACGTGCCCGTGGCCGATGGCGAGGTCACCAGTGACGCGCGGATTCGCGCGTCACTGCCCACCCTCAAGCTGGCGCTCGAGCAAAACGCCGCGGTCATGGTGCTCAGCCACCTGGGCCGGCCCAAAGAGGGTGTCCCGGAGGACAAGTTCTCGCTGGCGCCGGTAGCCCGGCGTATTGGCGAGCTGCTCGACCGGCCGGTGCGCCTGGAAAGCGACTGGCTGGACGGCGTGGACGTGTCTCCCGGCGAGCTCGTGCTGTGCGAAAACGTGCGTTTCAACGCAGGCGAGAAAGCCTGCGACGAAGCGCTGTCAAAACGCATGGCGGCGCTGTGCGACATTTTCGTCATGGATGCCTTTGGCACCGCGCATCGTGCGCAGGCCAGCACCGTGGGCGCGGCGAAGTTCGCGCCCGTGGCCTGTGCCGGGCCGCTGCTCGCCAATGAGCTCGAGGCGCTCGGCAAGGCGCTGCATGAACCGCGCCGGCCGATGGTGGCGATCGTGGGCGGCTCCAAGGTGTCCACCAAGCTGACGGTGCTGGATTCTTTAAGCGCGAAGGTGGACCAGCTCATTGTGGGCGGCGGCATTGCCAACACCTTCATTGCCGCTGCTGGCCACAACGTCGGCAAATCGCTGTATGAAGAAGATCTGCTGGATGAGGCGCGCAAGCTCATGCGTCAGGCCGAGGAGCGGGGCGCGGTCATTCCAGTGCCGGAAGACGTCGTCGTGGCCACTGAGTTCAGCGCTGAGGCAACGGCAACGGTTCGAGACGTCGGCAGTGTGCAGGACGACGAGCTGATTCTCGATGTCGGCCCGCGTACCGCCGCGCGCTTTGCGGAAATGATGAAGGCCGCGGGTACCATCGTGTGGAACGGCCCGGTGGGTGTGTTTGAGTTCGATGCCTTCGGCGAAGGCACCCGCACGCTGGCCAGCGCCATCGCCGAAAGCCCGGCATTCTCGCTGGCAGGCGGCGGTGACACGATTGCGGCCATCGACAAGTACGGCATTGCGAGCGACATCTCCTACATTTCCACCGGCGGTGGCGCTTTCCTGGAGTTCCTCGAAGGCAAGACGCTGCCGGCAGTGGCAACCCTGGAAGCACGCGCCGGCGAATAACCGCTTCGCGCCGCCCCCCTCTTAAGCAGAAAACAACGGAAGTATCACTGTGGCTAAACGAACCAAAATTGTCGCTACGCTCGGCCCTGCGACGGACGACGAGCAGGTCCTCGAGCGCATGATGGAAGCCGGTCTGGACGTCGTGCGCATCAACTTTTCGCACGGCGACCCGGAAGACCGGGCCGAGCGGGTAGCGCTGGTGCGCAAAATTGCGCGCAGGCTGAATCGTGACGTCGGCATCCTGGGTGACCTTCAGGGGCCGAAGATTCGTATTCGCCGCTTCGCGAACGACTCCGTGGAGCTGAAGGAGGGCGCGCGCTTTGAGCTTGACGTTGCGCTCGGTGACATGGACGGCGACGAAACGGCCGTCGGCGTGACTTACAAGCAACTGCCAAGCGACGTGGAAGCAGGCGACCGCCTGTTGCTTGACGACGGGCAGATAGTGCTTAGCGTTACCGAGGTGTCCGGTTCCCGGGTTATCTGCAACGTCGTGGTTGGCGGCAAGCTGTCGAACAACAAGGGCATCAACCGGCAGGGCGGCGGCTTAAGCGCCGGCGCGCTGACCGAGAAAGACCTCCAGGACATGGGCGAGGCCGCGGAACTGCAGATGGACTACCTGGCGGTGTCGTTTCCGCGCACCGGCGAGGACATCGAGAAAGCCAGGGACCTGTTTCACAAGGCTGGCGGCACCGGGCTGATCTGCGCCAAGATCGAACGCGCCGAGGCCGTCACCAACATCGACGAGATCATCGCGGTCAGTGACGTGCTCATGGTTGCCCGCGGCGACCTGGGTGTGGAAATCGGCGACGCGGCGCTGCCGGGCGTTCAGAAGGACATCATCGAGCGCACGCGCACCGCCAACCGCATCGTGATCACCGCCACGCAGATGATGGAGTCCATGGTCACCAGCCCGCTGCCGACGCGCGCCGAGGTGCTGGACGTGGCCAACGCCGTGATGGACGGCACCGACGCGGTGATGCTGTCGCAGGAGACCGCGGTGGGCAAAAACCCGGTCAA
>JBCAXP010000273.1:0-6789 GCA_038533995.1 Pseudomonadota bacterium | reverse complement strand
GCACCCTGCCACTGCGCAACCTCAGGCTCCGTGCGATGCCCCGACACTAGTGGGAGACACTACGGGGACACACTACGGGGGCGACACGAAGGCGCAAAACCAAGGGGAAAACCGCATGCTGCATTTTGACGAGATCTACGCAACCGCTGCACACCGCAAGGGCGGCACCGCATCGCTGGAGAAACTGCTGCCGAAGGCGCGCTCGCCGAGAGCACTGCGCGCCACGGGTAATGATCGCTACCTGGCAGCCATGACCCGGTGCGTGTTTCGCGCCGGCTTCGTGTGGCGGGTGGTGCAGGACAAGTGGCCGGGCTTCGAGAACGCGTTCGCCGGTTTCGATCCGGATGCCGTGCGCCACTATTCTGACGAAGCGCTCGAAGCGCTTGCCGCCAATCCCGACATCGTTCGCAATCTCACAAAGATCCGGGCCACGCGGGACAACGCGGCGTTTGTGGCTCGCATCGCCGACGAGCACGGCAGCTTCGGCGCGTTTCTCGCCGCTTCTCCTCCCGGCGACGTGGTGTCGCTTTGGCGTGAGCTCAAGCGCGGCGGCGCCCGTCTCGGCGGCAACTCGGGGCCGTTTTTCCTGCGCGAAGTCGGGTACGACACGTTTCTTCTCACCGACGACGTGGTCGCGAGTCTCGTGAGCCAGCGCATCGTGGCACGGCGGCCCACCTCCCAGCGAGACCTCGCGTTGACACAGGAGGCGTTCAACACCTGGCACGCGCAGTCAGGTCGCCCCCTCTGCCAGCTTAGCCGCATTCTGTCGTTTACAACGGGCGACAACGTGGTTCACTAGGGCGGGCTGGCGGCCTGGGTTATTATGTCAAGTTGAAGGCACTGTTGAACATCAAAACAGTGACTTGGCACACACGCGGGGCGTACGGGCGTTGCTACAGTTTCCTGTGACACCCACCGCGCGCTCACCAGGAGACAACAGGATGGACCACGATCCGTGGCTCGTAAAAGAGGTTCAGAGGCTCACCTCTGAACTGCACCAGCTCAAGCAAAGCCTGGGCGTCATCGAGCGCAAGTTCCGCCTCGGGCTGTCCGACGCCGATTCGATCATCGTCATCGGCGACCACGAGTGGGGTTCATTCGGACGGCGGGTTGAAGATTCGCGCATTGAGATCATCGAGCAGCTGAATGACTTTCTCGACAACGAGTTCAACCGCCAGCTCCACTGGTCGGCACTTCGCCTGCTGACCGCATCGGGCGTACTTACCACCGAGCTCACGTCGTTTCACGACAGGGTCACGTTTATTTCGCAGCATGCGACGGAGCACCGCGACGACGCCCAGCGGCTCGCAGACTGGTTCACGGCCGAGTTATTGCCGATTACCGACCGGATCTCCAGCCGCCTTGTGCAAATGGTGTCGCGGGTGCTCGATCCGCACGAGTGGTGCCTCGAGGGCACGGTTGCCGCGGCCTCGGGCAGCCAGTCTGGCGGCGTGCGGCTTACAATGGCGTTTCAGCCGCAGACCGAGGAGCGCTCCCGCAAGCAGCGAGAGAGAGAAAAGCGCCTCGCTCGCATTCGCGTCTAGCTCCCACGGCCTCCCCTCGGGAGGCGTTTCACTCCAGAACGAAGTCGTCCGCGTCCCGCCACAGCGGGAAACGTTCACGCGCCTGCCGCAAGCCGTCACCTGACAAGGTGGCTACCGCCGCGGTGAGCTCGCCGTGGCAATTGGCAAGATCACGGCCGAGAAAGTCGAGCACCGCGCTGCCGCCCGGATACTCGATGTCATTGCCGTCCCTGCCAATACGGTTCACGCCCACCACGTAGCTCTGGTTTTCCATCGCTCGCGCACGCAGCAGCGTGTGCCAGGCGTCATGCCGTGGCGCCGGCCAGTTCGCGACGTACAGCGCCACGTCGTAATCGAAGCCCTGCCCTGCCCGGCGCCTCGACCACACCGGAAAGCGCAGGTCGTAGCAAATAAACGGCGCTACGCGCCAGCCCTTGTGTTCAATGACAACCTGCGAAGTACCCGCCTCGTACACCTCATGCTCACCGGCCATGCGAAAGAGGTGGCGTTTGTCGTAGCTGCGAACGGTGCCGTCAGGCAACACCCACAGCAGCCGGTTAAAGAAGTGACTGCCCTCGGTGATCACGACGCTGCCTGTGAGCACCAGGTTGTGCCTGGCCGCCTGCGCGCGCATCCAGTCAAGCGACGCGCCGTCCATCGGCTCTGCAACGTCCGCCGCGTTCATCGTGAACCCGGTGGTGAACATCTCCGGTAGCACCGCAACGTCGATGGCCGTGTCCTTGTGTGCGGCAACGAGCGCGTCGAGGCGATCGGCGAACTGGGCACGGTTGGCGCCGGCCTGCTGCCAGTGCAGCGCGTCCTGGATGATGGCAACCGTCAGATCCTGCATAGCTTGACCGCCGCCGCCTTCAGCGTCGACGCCTCCTTGGCAAAACAAAACCGCACGATGCGCATGTCAGACGGCGGCTTCTCAAAGAACACCGAGATCGGTATCACCGCGACGCCATGGGTCTGCGTGAGCCAGCGTGCAAACGTCATGTCGTCTTCGTCGGAAATCGCGCTGTAGTCGGCGAGCTGGAAGTACGTGCCGGCGCACGGCAGCGGGCGAAACCGCGTGTCCTCGAGCAGCGTGGCGAACTGATCGCGCTTGGCCTGGTAGAAGCCTGGCAATTCGCGATAGTGCGCCGGATCGCTTTGCAGAAAATCCGCCAGTGCCAGCTGCATCGGCGTAACGGTCGTGAACGTGTCGAACTGATGTACCTTGCGAAGCTCGGCGGTGAGGGCTTCCGGCGCAATGGCGTAGCCAATTTTCCAGCCCGTCGCGTGATAGGTCTTGCCGAAGGAGAACACCGCGATGCCGCGGTTGAACAATTCCGGATGACCGACGATCGAGCAGTGCGGCTGCTCGTCGAACACGATGTGCTCGTAGACTTCGTCACTCAGGACGAAGCAGTCGTTATCGGCAATGCGCGTAGCCAGTTCGTCAAGGTCGCTCGCTGCGAGCACCGCGCCTGTCGGGTTGTGCGGCGAGTTGATAATCACCAGGCGGGTGCGGTCGTTCAGCGCCTCGGAAAAACGCTCCCAGTCTATGTGAAAGTCTGGCGCAACCAGCGGCAGGTGCACCGTGCGGCCGCCGGCGAGCGCCACCGCCGGTTCGTAGGAATCGTAGGCCGGATCGAACACGATCACCTCGTCCCCGGGGCGCACGATGGCGTGGATGGCGCAAAACAGCGCCTCCGTGGCGCCGCTGGTAACGGTAACCTCCGCGTCGGCAGAAACGGTCACGCCGTACAGGTCGGCCATCTTCGAGGCGATGGCGTTTCGGAGCTCCGGAACGCCGGTCATCGGCGCGTACTGGTTGGCGCCGGCTTCAAGGTAGTGGGAGACACGTTTCACAAGGCCGGCCGGCGGCCGAAAATCCGGAAAACCCTGGGACAGGTTGATGGCATCATGCTGGGCGGCCAGCTGGCTCATCACTGTGAATATGGTGGTGCCCGTGTCCGGCAGCTTGCTCGCGAGTGTCGGGGGCATCAGACAAATCCCTGGTGGCAGGTCACAACGATGACCAAAACGATAAAAATTACTCTGCAAAAAGTATGCGTTCAACCAGCGCGCCACATCAACCGGAGATTGCTACCCCTGCCTCAATCAGCCGCGTCCTCGAAGATCGCCTCGATCGGCATGCCGAACAGGCGCGCCACTTTGAAAGCCAGCGGCAGGCTCGGGTCGTATTTGCCCTTTTCAATCGCATTGATGGTCTGGCGGGAAACTTCGAGTTCAGCCGCCAGCCGCGCCTGGGTCCAGTCGCGCTCGGCCCGGAGCACCTTCAGGCGGTTCTTCACCGGTACTTGCGGGTGCCAGCAAGCACCCCACCAAGGTACGTGAGCGCCATCAGCACTACGAGGTGCGAGATTTCCGCGTCGAAGGGAATCATGCCAGTGACGTCCAGGTTGGAATACGCAAGGCCAAGCACCAGGCCAACGCCGAGAGTCAGCGCCATCGCGCCAAGCTGGATTGCGCGCTGCATTTCGTCGAGGCCCAGGAGGTGGCGACGGTTGGCGGCGATCATGCCGAAACCGACGAGAATGTTCAGCACGATGGCAATGCCCGTTAGCGCGGTGTTGTGGTCCCACACATAGGTCGGCCCGAAATTCACCAGCGCCATCGTGACAAGCCATGCGCCGGTCCAGCCCGCAAGCCGTTGGGTGTTGCGCTTCTGGCCAGCCTGCCAGTCGGTCGTGTCCGCGTTGCTTTGCTCCACGTGTCTATCCTCCTTTCCTAAATATCAAGCTAACTTGACATTAGCGTATCGAAACACGCCAAAGAAGTAAAGTGAATTTTACATTTAGAAAGGCTGCCTTGACCAGCAACCCCCTGCGCCGCGGCTTCGCATGGTATTTTCGCCACCCCGGCATTCACCGCGGAGATGTCATGAACAAAACGTGGGCCCTCCTGGCCGCCCTGCTGTCGCTTGCCGCCGCTGAGCTTTCTTTCGCCAGCACCATCCAGGCCGGCGGGCCAACGGGCCGCGCGGTCGAGGTGCCAGACGAGCTGGCCGCCTGGCAGAACTGGGTGCTCCACGACCACCCGGAGGTGAACTGCCCGATCATGACAGGCAGCCCGCGGCTGGCCGGCGAGCGCCTGTGTGCCTGGCCCGGTGCATTGTCGGTTGCCGCCACTGCGACGGAGGCACAGTTCACTCAAAGCTGGCAGCTCTATGCGGACGGCTGGGTGCCGCTGCCCGGTAACGCGCAGTACTGGCCGCAGGACGTCAAGAGCCAGGGGCGGGACCTGCCGGTCGTGGCGCGCAACGAGGCGCCCTTTGCCTGGCTGCCTGCCGGTGCACATGAAATCACGGGAAGCATCGGCTGGCAGCAACGGCCCGCACGGCTGCCAATAGCGGCCGGCACCGGCATGGTGAACCTGACGCTGAATGGCCGGCGGGTGGACTTTCCGCGCTGGCAACCGGGCACTTTGTGGCTCGGGCGGAGTGGCCAGGCCAGCGGCGCCCGCGAGGACTCGCTGCGCATCACCGTGCACCGCACGCTTAGGGATGGCTTGCCGCAGATGCTCTCAACGCGCCTTCGCCTCGAAGTGTCAGGGCAGGCCCGCGAAGAGCTACTCGCGCGCGTGCTGCCGGAAGGTTTTGTGCCTACCCATGTGTCTGCACTGCTGCCCCTTCGCATCGAGCCCGACGGCCGCTTGCGCGTGCAGCTCAGGCCCGGCAGCTTCGATGTACGCATTGAGGCCCGCGCGACCGCCTTGCTCGAGACGATCACACTGGCGCCGGGTGACGGCGACTGGGCAGACGATGAAATCTGGAGCTACGCAAGCGCAGACTCTCTGCGGGTGACGCTCGCCGACGGCGACAACCCGGTGGACCCCGCACAAACCGGCGTCCCCGCGGACCTTCGCCAGTACCCGGCATTCCGGCTTTCCGGCGGCGATGCCCTGCGCATCGTGGAACGCAGCCGCGGCGCCAGCGACAGCCTCGACAACCGCCTGAGTCTGAACCGGCAGATGTGGCTGGCCTTTTCGGGCGACGGTTTCACGGTGCAGGATGACATCAGCGGCACCATGGCGAAGCGCTGGCGCCTCGACATCCAGGCGCCATATGAGTTGATGAGTGCACAGCAAAACGGTTCTGCCCTGCTGATTACCGCCGGCGACGACAGCGGTCAAAGCGGCTTCGAAGTGCGCCAGCGACAGCTCTCGGTGAACGCCATCAGCCGCGTCGGCGATGCCGGCGCCGCGCTGCCGGCCACGGGCTGGCAGGAGCAGTTCGACAACGTCAGCAGCACCGTGTACCTGCCACCGGGCTACCGCCTGCTTGCCGTGTCGGGCGCAGACCGCGCATCGGATGCGTGGCTGTCGCGCTGGCAGCTGCTCGACTATTTCCTCGTGCTGCTCACGGCCGTCGCCGCGGCCAAGCTTCTGCGGCCTGCCTATGGCGCCGTGGCACTGGTGGTGCTTGTTTTGACCCACGGCGAAGTTGGCGCGCCGGCGTGGTCGTGGATCGTGCTGCTCGCCACCATTGCACTGGTGTCGTTTACGCCGATGGGAAGGCTGAAAACCACCGTAACGGTCGCGCGCAATCTCGCGTTTGCCGCACTGATTCTCATCGCACTTCCCTTTGCCGGTCACCAGCTCCGGCTGGTGGTGTTTCCACAGCTGGAAGCCACCGTGCAGGTGGGCGGTGCCGCGAGCCGCTACGCCAGCGTGGCGGAGGCCGTCGTGGCACGCCAGGCACCGCAGGACATGGCAATGCCCGTGCCTGACGCCGCCACCGCGATCGAAGAAATCGTTACCACGGGCACTCGCCTCGACGAGGCGGCGGCTGGAGGACAGCGCCGCTCACGCTACGGCACCGACGCCTTGCTGCAGGCCGGCGCACCCCTGCCGCAATGGCGTGCGAGGCAGCATCGATTCAGCATTGCCGGCCCGGTGCTGCCGGAGCAAACCGTGCGGCTGTGGGTGATCGGACCGATCATGGTGGGCAGCCTGCGAGCGCTCGCAGTGGCGTTGATGGCCGTGTTGCTCTGGCGCCTGGCAACTACGAGTTTCGGGAGCCTGAGCCTGCCGCGTCCTCCACCGGCGGCGACTGCAACACTGGCTTCAGGACTGGCCGCTCTCCTGACCGCAACATCGCTGGCGCCCACCTCAGCCGACGCTCAGGACATGCCGCCCGAATACCTCCTCCAGGAACTGGAGCAGCGCCTCACCGAACCACCGGGGTGTTTGCCGACCTGCGCGGAGTGGACGAGCGCCCGGATCACCGTGCGGCCGGATGGCCTCGCCATGGAGA
>JBCAXP010000272.1:0-6800 GCA_038533995.1 Pseudomonadota bacterium | reverse complement strand
CAAGCTGCGAGCCGATGCCGACTGGACACCCGACCCCGCCGCTTTCGGCCAGGCCCTGAAGCGCGTCGCCGCGCATGTGCATCACGATGGTCTCATCGTCATTGCGTCGGACTTCTTCGGTTGGAACGATGTCTGCCTGGAGGCCATCAAGGCGATTCGCCGCAGCAACGACGTAATCTGCGGGCTCATCAGCGATCCCCTGGAGCGCGACATCTCGGCGGCGCGCAAGCTCGTGATATCCGATGGCCGCTTCCAGCTCGAGGTCGATCCGGAGCGCGAGGACGCAGCGCGGCGCTACGAGGAGGCCTTTGAAAGCTCGGTGAGGGAAATTACCGACGAACTGAAACGCCATTCGATTCCCGTTCTGCCAATCGACAGTGGCAGCTCGGTGGCAGCCCAGGTGCGCCGCCAGCTCGGTGGTGGAGTGGCACAAAGGTGAGCACAACCCTTCCTCCGTTGCCCGAGAGTTTCGGCAACCCTGCCGTTGCGCAGATGGCGGAAATAGTGCCTGCCGCCGGCATCGACTGGCTGCCGCAGACGCCAGGCTGGTACGTGGTTGCCGCGGTGCTTTTGTACTTCCTGGGACGCCGCGCTCTGCGCGCCTTTGCCCACTGGCATCGAAACCGCTACCGGCGTGAGGCCCTGGGCCGGCTGCATCAGTCCGAACTGACCACCCGCGCCGTCAATGAGACTCTTAAGCTCGCCGCGATGGCCGCGAGTTCCCGCGATGAGGTCGCAAGGCTAAGCGGCACAGCCTGGACTGAGTGGCTGCAACGGCGCTGCGACGGACCGGTGTTCAGCGACGCCAGCCTTGAAGAACTTGGGGAGAAGCTCTACGTGACTTCTGCCCAACCGGCGGCGCCGTCGCTGGTTGCCGAGGCGCGGACCTGGCTGAAGAGCCACCGCGACGCCCATGCCTGAGCTGGCGGAATTGCTGGGACCACTGGAGTTTGCCAACGCCTGGGCGTTCTGGCTGCTGCCCTTGCCGCTTCTCGCCTGGCTTCTGCCGCCCTACCGCGAGACGCGCGACGCGGTGAGGGCACCGTTCTTCGACCGTCTGCTCGTTGCCAGCGACGCCCAGCGCGAGGAGGGTGCAATGGTGCTGGTGCGCCGCCGCGGCCAGCAGTTCCTGGTGTTGATGTTCTGGCTCGCGCTCGTGGTGGCTGCCGCCCGGCCCCAGTGGCTTGGTGAGGTTATTGAGCAGGAAAAGGCCGGCCGCGACCTCATGATTGCGGTGGATCTGTCGGGCTCAATGGAGGCCACGGACTTTACCAACGAGGCCGGTCTTGAAGTTGACCGGCTGGTTGCGGTGAAGTCCGTACTAGAGCGGCTGGTCGAAGGCCGCGAGGGCGACCGATTGGGCTTGATCGTCTTTGGCGACGCTGCCTACCTGCAGTCGCCCTTTACCGAGGATCACGCTACCTGGGCAACCCTGCTCGATGAAACGCGAATTCGCATGGCCGGACCAAGTACGGTACTCGGCGATGCCATAGGCCTTGCGATCAAGCTCTTTGAGCAGAGCGACACCGAGAACCGCGTGCTGCTCGTGCTCACCGATGGCAATGACACCGGCAGTATCGTGCCGCCGATTGACGCGGCGAGGGTGGCATCGACACAGGACATCCGAATCTATCCAATCGCCATCGGCGATCCGGCCTCGGTTGGCGAGGACGCGATTGACACGCGCACGCTCGATCGGGTCGCCGAGGTCACCGGTGGACGGAGCTTCACGGCGCTGGACCGGCAGACGCTCGACGACGTGTTCGGGATTCTCGATGCCCTTGAGCCCACGACCTACGACAGCGTGTCTTTCAGGCCGCGCACCGATATGCACTGGGTGCCGATGCTGGTAGCAGTGCTGCTCTACCTGGCGCTGCGTTTGCTCGCTTTCCTTGTCGACCGGCCAGCCCGGCGACAGGCGCTGGATGCGTCGGCATGATTGAACACTTGAGCCACTTTCATTTCTTACGGCCCGAGTGGTTGCTGCTGGTGCTTGCCATGCCAGCCCTGGAGCTGCTCCTGCGCCGGGAGCAGCGCAGCGACGATCCGTTTAAGGGCATCATTGCGCCGCATCTCCTGGAAAACCTGCGCCTGGATCGCAGCAGCAGGCGCTGGCTGACGCCCGCCAACCTGGCGCTGGCACTGGCAGCACTATCCATAGTTATTGCTGCGGGACCCACCTGGCGCCAGCAGCCCTCGCCGCTGGCGGCAGACGCCGCACCACTGGTGCTGGTTGTCGATCTGTCGGCGTCGATGGACGCGACGGACGTACAGCCGAGCCGGCTGGAGCGCGCCAAGCAAAAAATCACTGACCTCCTGGCAGCGGTGCCCGACAAGCAGGCGGGGCTGATCGGCTTTGCCGGCAGCGCGCACACGGTGCTGCCGTTGTCACCTGACCATGCGATTCTGAACAGTTACCTCGCCAGCCTTGATACCGGCATGATGCCGCGCGAGGGCAAGTTCCCGGAATACGCGCTGCCGGAAATCGAGCGGATGCTGGGCGACGGCCAGCGCGCTGCGAATATCCTGCTGCTGACCGACGGCGCTGGCAGCGATTCGGCTGCGGCCATGGCCGCATGGTTCAGCACCCGGCAGCACCGCCTGCTTGTTTACGGCTTCGGCGATACGGACCCGGCGCGTAGCGACGCGCCGCTTGCGAGGGACCAGCTGCAATCGCTTGCCAGCTCGGTCGGCGGTGACTACTTCGATGCCACAATCGATGATCGGGATATTCGCGCCATCAACCGCGCGCTGCGCGTCGAGTTCCTGATTGTCGACAGTGCTGCGCTTCCGTGGCTCGATGCGGGCTACGTGCTGGTGTTCCCCGCGATGCTGTTATCTTTGTTGTGGTTCCGGCGCGGCTGGACGCGACTGTGGTCGGTGATGCTGCTGCCGTTTCTGCTCGTGGTGAGTCCTGAGCAGGTGGTTCAGGCCCAGGAGGCCGATGAGAGTCATGCTGCTCAGCCCTCGCTACTCGAGCGCGGCGGCGATGCCTTTGTGGGCCTGTGGCTGACGCCGGATCAGTACGGTTGGGTCCTGCTGGAACTCGGTTATTACGACAAGGCGGCGCGCGTGTTCGACGACCCCATGTGGCAGGCCACGGCCCGTTACTACCGCGAGGACTTTGCCGAGTCGGCATCGCTCTTTACTCGCCGTGATTCGGAGGCGGCGCTATTCAACGAGGCGAATGCCCGCGCGCACGGCCGCGATTACACCGGCGCACTCAGCCGCTATGACGAGTTGCTTGCACGTAACCCTGAATATCCGGGCGCCCGCCAGAACCGCGACCGGATGCAGACGATCATTGAGGAACTCAGCCAGATGGCCGAATCGCCGCAGGGAGAGCAGAACAAGCCATCCAGCGGTGGAGGCGGTTCAGGGGATGGCGGTGGCGAACTCACCGAGGACGAACGCAAGCGACTGCAGCTTACCGCCGACGATGTGCTTGCCAGCCCCGAGACCGCCGAGATGTGGATGAAGGCGGTACAGCAGGACCCGAGCCGCTTTCTGCGCACCAAGTTCAGCATCCAGTTGAACGAGCGCGGAGTGCAGGATCCGTAATGTTCCCGCGACTCCTCTTTGTGCTTTTGAGCTTGCTGGCTAGTCCATGGGCGGGCGCGGTAAGTCCGCAGGAGCTGGTCGATGATGGCCGGCTTGATCTTCGCACCACGATCGAACCCGCAGAGGGCGTCGTGCCTGGTCAACGGATGCGCCTTTACATCACACTCAGCACGGTCCGATGGTTTGAGGGCACCACGAGAATCCTGATTCCAGACGTCACCGACCTTGTGATCCAGCAAAACCAGGATTTCGCCCGTGTTACCAGCGAGTCCCGCGACGGCGACACCTGGACGGTGCAGCGCTGGGAGCTCGACGTTTTCGCCGTTCGCGCCGGGCGCTTCGACCTGCCGCCAATCGAACTGTCGACATCGGTGTCCGCGGCGCCGGGCGAGCTGGCGCAGGGAACGGTCAATGCGCCGGGGCTTCGCTTCGAGATTTCGCTGCCGGAACCGCTCAGGCGTCTTGATCACTGGGTGGCGTCCCCCAGCCTGACCGTGGAGCAGGAGATCGACCCGATTGGCGAGGTCTCCCTCGGAGACGCCGTGGAGCGGCGCATTACCATTCAAGCAGACGACGTCATGACGATGCTGCTGCCGGACCTCGCTTTCACCGAGCCCGACGGCCTTCGGCGCTACGAGCAGCCAGCCGAGCTGCGCAACCCCAGCAGCCGTGGTGACCTGGCCGCGGAGCGCGCTGAAGCTGTGACCTACATCGCCACCCTGCCGGGAGCTGTCGAACTGCCCGGTATGCAAATCAACTGGTGGAACACGCAAGACAAGACCCTGGAAGTTGTCACGGTCGATGCGGTGAGCTTCACCATTACCGGCGAGTTACCGCCGGAGCCCTTCGACCGGCGCAGCCTGCTTCCCTGGCTGCTCGGGCTGGCCGTGGCACTGGCCGCCGCGCTGATCTGGCGTCTTGCGGTTCGGCTTGAACTGACGGAGACCGTCCGCCGGCTTGCCAAACGGGCAGGGGACGGCTACGTTGCTCTGCGAAGGCCGGGCCTGCCGGATCGGCTCAACCCCGGAGGCAGCGTCGGTGAATCGACCGTCGCTTCGCGTCACAAGACGATTTAGCCTACATTCCTCTACCCATTCCTACCAAAGCTCAAGTCTTTTTCACTGGAGAAAACGGATGAAACGGATCATTTCAGCCACATTGGCGGGCGTTGCCTTGACAGTCGGATCGTTTGTCGTCGGTGCTGCCGGTGCGGCCGAGAAATTCGAATACACCACCCCAATCCCCGAAGGCATCATGACGCCCGACAAAGTGGAAACCTCCATCGGAACGCTGACTTTCACCGACGGCGTGCCTTCCCGAGACACGGCAGAGCGGGCCTACGACTTCATGGATACCGCGCGGGCGGCGGATGCGTTCCTCAAAGGCATGCCCGCAGCGTCCCTCGCAGCAATGGTGCTGGGCAACCAGGGGCAGGGGGCCGTCGAGGCCCACCAGGTGGTTCTCTTCGAGGAACTGATGGACGCCCGCTCCCTGTTTCTGACCGCCAACACATCGACCATCTACGCCTTCCCGGATCTTGATCTGAAGCGGGATGGCCCGACCGTGGTGGACATTCCAGACGGTGTCCTCGGCGCGGCAAACGACGGCTTCTTCCGCTTCGTAACCAATCTCGCGCCCGCCGGGAAATTCCTGTTCCTGCCGCCGGGCTACGAGGGCGAGGTGCCTGAGGGCTACTCGGTGCATCGGGTTGATACCTACCGGATGTGGCTCTTCATGCGCGTGACGCCCAAGAGCAAGGCGCCGAAGGACGTTGCAGCCGGCGCCGCGAGAATTAAGGAAGCCGTGAAGGTCTACCCACTCGCGAAAGCGGCGTCGCCACCGGCCATGGAATGGATTAATGGCTCGGGTGATGCCTATAACACCATCCATTACAACAACGCTGAGTTCTACGAGCACATGCACGAGGTCATACAGTACGAAGCGCAGGGCCTTATGACACCGGAAATCCGCGGGCTTTTTGCTTCGCTCGGCATCAGCAAAGGGAAACCCTTCGAGCCGGACAACCGGATGAAGCGGATTCTTGCCGACGGTATTGCCATCGGCAATGCCCAGGCACGTTCTATCGTCTGGTACCCGCGCATTGATAGGAATCTGAGCGGTGTGCAGATTTACCCCGACACCGGCAGCGCCTGGAACATGGGTTACCCGGGACGCAACGTTTATTTCAACGGTGACGACGGCGGGACCATGAACACGGACGCCCGCGTGAGTTTCCACTACCCCT
The DNA here is from genome assembly GCA_038533995.1 of Pseudomonadota bacterium. GTDB lineage: Bacteria > Pseudomonadota > Gammaproteobacteria > Steroidobacterales > JBCAXP01 > JBCAXP01. The sequence goes on along the minus strand of JBCAXP010000272.1, from coordinate 994 downwards.
ACACCGGCGTGACGCCGGCGATGGCAACACCGCGTGAGGGTAAGGGCTCCGACTACGGCATCGCGTACCTTGACACCAACAAGCAACCGTTCGACGGCAGCAGGACGTACACCATTTCCCTGCCACCCAACGCGCCCGTTGCAAACTTCTGGGCTGTGACCATCTACGACACGCAGACGCGCTCGATGCTTCAGACGGATCAGGCTTCGGCGGGCGTCGACAGTCTCCAGGACGGTCTGCGCTACAACGACGACGGCTCCATCGACATCTACTTCGCGCCCAAGGCGCCGCCTGGCTACGAGAACAATTGGGTGCAGACTATTCCCGGCAAGAGCTGGTTCACGATTCTGCGCATGTACAGCCCGCTGAAGGCATGGATCGACCAGGACTGGCGGCCCAGTGACGTGAAGCCGGCCAACTGAGGCACGTGGCGTTGAACCGGCGTCTGCGATTCGCAGACGCCAACCCCTACATCCCCCGGAGAAAATCCATGACACTGAAGTCCTGCACCACCCCGGCAGCCTGCGTGATAATCACACTCAGCTTGCTCTCCGGCGGCACCGCAGTTGCCGCCGAGAAGTTTGAGTACACCACGCCGATTCCCGAAGGCATCATGACTCCCGATACGGTGGAGACCTCCATCGGAACGCTTACCTTCACCGACGGCGTGCCCAGCCGCGACACGGCCGAGCGGGCCTACGATTTCATGGACACGGCAAGGGCTGCCGACGCGTTCCTGAAGGGCATGCCAGGCGCTTCCGTTTCGGCGTTGATCGAGGGCGCTCATTCAATCGGCGCCGTCGAGGCGCACCAGGTGATGCTCTTTGACGGGTTGATGAACTCCAAATCGCTTTTCCTGACAGGAAACAGCGCGACGGTGTACGTGGTGCCGGACCTTGATCTGAAACGCGATGGTCCCACGGTCCTGGATGCGCCCGCCGGACTGCTCGGTGCCGCCAATGACGGCTTCTTCCGTTTCATCGACAACATCACC
>JBCAXP010000271.1:0-6866 GCA_038533995.1 Pseudomonadota bacterium | reverse complement strand
GTGCGATTCTGTGGCAAAAATCCGACATGTGCGCACACCGCGCAAACCCGGCCATTTATCAAGTGTCTACGCCTTTTTTGCCTTGTGACATCTGGCAGTTTGGTGTATCACTACGCTGTCGGGTGTGTGCCGAAAGCAACTGTAATGGCTGCACCGATGTGAACTGCGTCTAATTTTCGGGCGCACGGTGCCGTTTTGCGGCCCGTAGTAACCGTCCTTTGGGGGAATCGAAACACCATGCAGAAGAAACCTTTCGGGCGCACGTTGCTGGCAACAGCCGTCGCCAGTGCATTGGGTACGCTGAGCTATTCAGCACCCGTGCTTGCCCAGGACAGCGAGGCCATCGAAGAGGTGGTTGTCGTCGGTAGTCGGTCGCGCCCGCGCTCGGTCACCGAATCGGCAGTACCTGTCGACGTCATCTCGGCTGACGACTTCGTCAACCAGGGTGACACGGACCTCTCGAACCTGATCCGTAACATCGTGCCGTCTTATAACGTGAACACGCAGCCCATCTCCGATGCGGCCACGATTGTTCGTCCGGCCAACCTGCGTGGCCTTGCACCTGACCACACGCTGGTACTCGTTAACGGCAAGCGCCGTCACCGCGCTGCAGTCATTTATTGGCTCGGCAATGGTGTCTCTGACGGTGCGCAGGGTCCTGACCTTTCGGCAATTCCTTCGATTGCTCTGAAGCAGGTCGAAGTCCTCCGTGACGGCGCCTCGGCGCAGTACGGCTCGGACGCCATCGCCGGTGTCATGAACTTCGTGCTTAAGGACGACGCCGAAGGCGGCTCGGTTGAGCTGCGCTATGGCACGTTCTACGAGGGCGACGGCGACCAGGTAACGCTGTCTGGCAACCTGGGTCTGCCACTCGGCGCTGACGGGTTCGTCAACCTAAGCCTTGAGTACGGCGAGACGGACGCAACGGACCGCGCCATTCAGCGTGACGATGCCGCAGGCCTGATCGCAGCCGGCAACACAGCGGTCGCCAACCCGGCGCAGATCTGGGGTTCGCCCGAGGTCACCGACGACATCAAGCTCTGGGCCAACTTCGGCGCCGACATCAGCGACTCTGCTGAGTTCTACGGCCACGCCAACTACGCTGGCAAGACGGTCGACGGTGGCTTCTACTTCCGTAACCCGAACACGCGCGGCAGCGTGTACTCGAGTGACGGCGGTGCGACGCTGCTCATCGGCGACTTGACGCCGAACGACGGCGTGGGCTGCCCGACGGTCACGATTACGGACAACGTTCCGGACCCGACGGCGCTGGGCCAGGTCTCCAACGACCCGAACTGCTTCTCGTTCCAGGAAATCTTCCCGGGTGGCTTCACGCCGCGCTTCGGGGGTGACGTGGTCGACTACTCGATCGTTGGTGGTCTCCGCGGCGAACTCGACAACGGCCTGCGCTGGGACGCGAGCTTCGGCTACGGCTTCAACGAAGTCGACTTCTTCATCAACAACACCGTCAACGCGTCGTTGGGGCCGGCCACGCCGACCGCATTTGACCCAGGTCTCTACGCGCAGACTGACCTCAACTTTAACTTTGATGTCAGCTACGCCGTTAACGACCAGGTCAACGTCGCTGCCGGTGTTGAGTATCGCGATGAGGAATTCGAAATCGGCATCGGCCAGCCTGAGTCGTTCGCCATCGGTCCGCTGGCCGACCAGGGCTTCAGTGCGGCGTCCAACGGTTTCCCGGGCTTTGGTGACATTGCGGCCGGTAGCTGGTCGCGTGACAACGTCGCTGCCTACATCGACGTCGAGATCTACCCGGTCGACAACTGGCTGCTCACGGGTGCATTGCGCTTCGAGGACTTCAGTGACTTTGGTTCAACGACCAACTTCAAGGTGTCTACGAATTACCGGATCAACGACAACTTCGCAGTCCGCGGTTCGTTGAGCTCGGGCTTCCGTGCACCGACGCCGGGTCAGTCGAACGCGTTCAACGTCTCGACCGAGTTCGATACGACACTCAACGATCTCGTCAACAACGGTACGATCCCGTCGACGAACCCCGTTGCTGTTCTGTTCGGCGGCCAGCCGCTCGATCCTGAAGAGTCGCTTAACGCGACGGCCGGTTTCATCCTCGAGCAGGATGCGCTGACCATCACAGTGGACTTCTTTCAGATCGATCTTGAAGACCGCATCACACCGTCGCAGCTGTTCTCGATCAACGACCTGTCAGCCCAGGAGCTGCAGGACCTGATCGATGCCGGTGTGACGAGTGCGCAGAACCTGCAGAACTTCCGCTTCTTCACCAACGACTTCGATACGAAGACGTCTGGTGTCGACATCGTCGCCACGACGACGCTTGAGTCGGACAACTCGACGACTGATCTGAGCTTCACCTACAACCGCACCAAGACGGAAGTGGACGAGTTCAACCCGGTCACGCTCGACGCGACGCGTATTCGTGAGCTCGAGACGGGTCTGCCGGAATCCCGTTGGGCGCTGTCTGGTACGACGAACTACGGAAACTTCCGGTTCCTCGTACGCGGTAGCTTCTACGACGGCTGGTTCGATTCGGAAGACAACCAGGACTACGGCAATGCCATCCTGTTTGACGCCGAAGTGGGTTACAGCATCGCCGATCACTCGACGATCGTTCTGGGCGCCCAGAACATCTTCGACACCTACCCGGAAGCCAATCCGGGTGCGGCAGCTGGTGTGGGTAACCTCTACAGCCAGTTCTCGCCGTTCGGCTTCAACGGTGGTTTCTACTACCTGCGCTACAAGTACAACTTCAACTGATAGCGCATGAAGACGCGGTCGCAATGACCTCGTCGTAGCATCGGGGCCCGATGGCAACAGTCATCGGGCCCTTTTTCTTTGGCGCGTGGTGTCGGCGCCCAGCGAAACGCACTAAGATCGCGGATGCCATGTGCTACCCGTTGGAGCGGGTCATGACCCAGGACATTCAAGACTTCGAGCCCGTTTTTAACGACGCCGTGGCTCGCATCACGGCGCATATCTCGGCGCAGCAGCGCGCCGAGACACCGGCCAGCGGTTATGCGCCCTTGCGCGACATCCTCGAAGCACTCGACGCGCAGCGCTGGATCCGCGACGGCGGCATGGACCGGGCGACGTTCTCCGGGTTTCTCGACAACTACCTCAAGCATTCGGTACAGCTGCACCATCCCATGCACATTGCCCATCAGGTGGCTGTGCCTGACTTTCCTGCGGCATTGGCCGAGATGATCACGGGGTTCATGAACAACCCCATGGCCGTTTACGAAATGGGTCCGTCGGCGGCCGCACTCGAGTTTGTCATCGTCAACTGGATGGTCGAGAAGATCGGTTGGCAACCGCGCCCCCTCAAAGTGGGCAAGGCGAGCCACGGAGGCGGTGTTCTGACACATGGTGGTTCGTTGGCGAACCTCACGTGCCTGCTCGCGGCACGCGCCAACATTGCGCCGGAAGCCTGGCGTGGAGGCACCCCGCGTGATCTCGTCGTGCTGGCGCCGACGCTGTCGCATTACTCGGTGGAACGTGCCGTGGCCATTCTGGGGCTTGGTGCGGACGCCGTAAGGCCGTTGCCCGCCGCGGCGCACGGTGTTGTCGACCCCGAGGGCGTCCGGGCAGCGATCGGAGCTGTCGAGGCCGAAGGGCGGCGGTGCATGGCGGTGATCGCCAATGCCTGTGCGACGGCGACGGGCCTGCATGACCCGTTACGCGAGATTGGCGTGGTGTGCCGGGAGACGGGCACCTGGTTCCATGTGGACGGCTGTCACGGCGCCAGCGCGTTGCTCGACGCCCGATTGGCAGGTCTCGTCGACGGTATTGAGCTTGCGGACTCCGTCGTCTGGGACGCCCACAAGATGCTCCAGGTGCCGGCGCTCTGCGCCGCAGCGCTGTTTCGCGATGACACGCACAGTGCCGCAGCGTTTCAGCAGGCCGCGAGCTACCTGGCCTATGGTGAAGACGTCGATAGCTACGAATCGTTGCCACGCGCCGTTGAGTGCACCAAGTCGTCGCTGGCCCTCAAGCTGTTTATGAATCTCGCCTGGCGCGGGGAGGCCGCACTGGGCGACTTCGTGCACGCGCGTTACGCCGCGGCGCGAGCATTCGGGCACCAGATTGCCGCACGACCGGGTTTTGAGGTGCCCTTTGAGCCTGAGAGCAACATCCTCATGTTCCGGTTTGGTGATGACGATGCGCTCATGGTCGGCATTAGAGACGCCATGGTGCGTCGCGGTGAGGCCCACATCACTTCGGCGGAGGTCGGCGGTAAGCGCTGGCTTCGGCTGACGGTCATGAATCCGTTCACGCAGGCGGCACATATCGACGCCTTGTTGAACCTGATTGAGCGGACGGCACAGCGACTGGCCGCGGGCGCCGCCTGACGTTTCTGCTGCGGCGCACAAAAAAATGTCGCCGGGCGCACTGACTGCCAATGCAGTATCAGGTAGTTTATATAATAAAGTCAGTGATATAGAATGCTTTCCTAATAAAGCACTTTTGCGTGCCATGCACTGGTTTGCATGGGCTGTGACCGGTATCCTCTGGGTTTCCGGCGCGTCCATTGGGCGTCGCCGACACAACAGACGGGGGGCTCGGCGCATGGTCTTGTAAGGCCGTGCTCGTATGCCGGCGCCCCGCTGCAGAACAGACTGGAGCGCGCGTGCTGCTGCAACTCCCGACGACAGAAGAACAACAAATGCGTCGTGCCGACACCTACCAGCAATGGAAGCGGGCGGCCCAACGTTATGACCGACGGTTCAAGCTCGACCGCTGGAAGCGGGACGATCGGTCCGAGGACTACGACTTCGTAGAAATCCGAGCGCGCCTGGAGCAGCTGCGCGAGCTGCGCGCCCGAAAGGACAACCAGGCCCTGCTGTTTACGCTGAACGAGGGCATCCACGGGAACCTGGGCGGTATGGGTCGGCCTTCGCTCTACCGCAAGGCCAAATTCGGCACCAAGAAGCTCATCATCGACTACACCGAGGAAGTCGTTGCGGCGCTGGAGCACCTCGCCAGCGGTCGGGTGCGCAACATCGATCTCGACGACAAGCTCGACTTTTTCCAGCGCGCGAGTCACTGCTACGGCCGCTCTGCCTTACTGATGAGTGGTGCCGGCAGCTTGCTCTACTACCACTTGGGTGTGATCAAAGCGCTCTGGGAGCAGGGCGTGCTGCCCAGCATTCTGTCGGGTTCGAGTGGCGGTGCCTTTATTGCAGGCCTTGTAGGCACCCGAAGTGACTCGGAGCTCGACGAGTTGTTCGACGACGATTTCCTTGAGGCCGAGGCAGCCGAGGAGGGCAGCTTCGTCCGACAGCTGTTCCCGTTCTCGCGCTCCCGCATGTCGGCTGATGAGATTTGGGAAGTGATCGAGCGCCTGGTCCCGGACATGACGTTCCAAGAGGCCTATGAGCACAGCAAGCTGCACATCAACATTTCTGTGGCGCCCGTAGAGCACCACCAAGCATCGCGGTTGCTCAACGCGATCACTTCACCCAATGTGATGGTGCGTGAGGCCGTGCTGGCGTCTTGCGCCGTACCGGCGGTCTACCCGCCTGTGACGCTGGCGGCTCGAAATTCCAAGGGCCGCCGTCAGCCTTACCTCGCGAACCGAAAGTGGGTCGACGGATCGGTGGCGCAAGACCTGCCGCTTAAGCGACTCTCCCGTCTTTACGGCGTCAACCACTCGGTCGTGAGCCAGACCAACCCCCTTGTGTTGCCGTTCATCAGTGAGTTTAAGAACCGGGCTACGGTCTGGGACATCGTGCGTGACACGGGGCTGCGCACGGCCAAGGACTGGTCGTTGGCGGCAGCGCAGTTGATCCAAAAGCCGCTGGGTCGTGAGCTCACAATCAGCCGCTGGATCAACACCTATGGCTCTGTGATTTCGCAGACCTATACAGGTGACATCAATATTCTGCCCGCGTCGCGCAGCTTCAACCCTTTCCACCTGCTGTCGCCGCGTACCAAGCGTGAAATACTCGACCTGATTCGCATGGGCGAGCGCGCGACCTGGCCCGCGATCGAGAAAATCCGGACCCAGACACGCATCAGTCGAGCGCTAGACGGCATCCTGGAGCGATTCGAAGACCGTCTTGTCACGATCGCTCAGAAGCAGCAAATCATGCTCGACCGCTCGGCTTGAGTCCTCAGGCTTAGGAATGACCACAGCGCTTGTCGTCGTCATTGGGGCGTTGGTTAGCCTCTGGGCTGGACTGCGTCTGCGGCCGGTACCGTCGGTGCAGTTACTTCTGCGCGTGGCGCGTCGCGCCTTGGGCATGCGCTACCGAAGGGTGCGTGTTGCCGGCGAGCCCTGGGTGTACCTCGAGGGCGGCCCGAGCTCGGCGCCCGTCATCCTGTTCGTGCACGGCTACGGCGCCGACAAGGACATGTGGCTGTCCTACTCGCGTTTGTTCTCCAGGCGTTACCAGGTGATCTCGCCCGATCTCCCCGGCTTTGGCGAAGCCACGCGCGACCCTGAACGCGACTATTCGCCCCGGGCCCAGGCGCGCCGTCTTGCCGCGTTCTGCGACGCGCTGCGGATCAAGGACGCACACGTGGTCGGGAGCTCCATGGGGGGATTCATCAGTGCCTGGCTCGCCGTCGATCGCGCCGATCTCGTGCGCACGTTGACGCTCATGAATGCTGCCGGGCTCTACGGTGCGAATCCGTCGGTCGTACAAACCGTGGCGGAGTCTGGCGACAACCCGTTGGTTGCCGCTGATGATGCTGGACTGAAGCAACTCCTCGGGTTGTTGACCTACAAGCCGATGCGTTTGCCGCGTTTCGTACGTGAGTTTCTGCTTGCGGGCTACAAGACCAACCAGGTTTTGCTGGACCGCATTTTCTGGCAGCTCGTCGAAGCGCACGACAGTGAGGGGCTCGAGCCCGCACTGGCGCGCGTC
>JBCAXP010000270.1:0-6871 GCA_038533995.1 Pseudomonadota bacterium | reverse complement strand
TTCTTCGATGCCGGCACGGGGCCGCGGCCCATGGTCGACGGATCGCAGCCCGCCGAGGCCATCGACACAATGCGCGCCATCGGCTGCAGACCCAGGTCCTTCGCCTTGTCGGCCGACATCACCAGCACGGCTGAAGCGCCGTCGGAGATGGCGGAGCTGTTGCCGGCGGTGACTGAGCCCTGTGGGTTGAACGCCGGACGCAGGCCGCTCAGCGTGTCGACGGTGGTGTCGGGCCGGACAACTTCGTCGAAGTCCACAAGGATGGGCAGGCCGTCGGCGTCGTGGCCGGCGAGCGGAACCATCTCGTTCTTGAAGCCGCCGCTCGCGAGCGCCGCGCCAGCACGCTGATGCGAGGCCGACGCAAACGTGTCCTGCGCTTCCCGCGAAATCTTGAACATGGTGGCGAGCATCTCCGCCGTGAGCCCCATCATTGCCGAGGCCTTCGCGACGTTCAGCGACAGGCCGGGATGGCCGTCGTAACCGTGCGTCATCGGCACGTGCCCCATATGCTCGACGCCGCCGCACAGGTAGATGTCGCCGATACCGGACTTGATGGCGCCGGTGGCAGTGTGAATCGCGGTCATCGAAGAACCGCACAGCCGGTTCACAGTCTGGCCCGACACCGAGTGCGGCAGGCCGGCACGCAGCGACACCTGGCGCGCGATATTGAAGCCCTGCTCCAGCGTTTGCTGCACGCAGCCCCAGATCACGTCTTCGATTGCGTTCGGGTCGACGGCGGGGTTGCGTTCAAGCAGCGCCTTCACCAGTTCCGCCGACAGATCCTCGGCACGCACATTGCGAAACACGCCGCCCTTCGAACGTCCCATGGGTGTGCGAACGGCATCAACAATTACTACATCAGTCATCTTTCAATTCTCCGTTTAGCCGTCGCTTAAGTTCCGTAGTAGCTCTCGCCGTTCGCCGCCATTTCCTTCATGCGGTCCGTCGGCTCGTACAGTTTGCCAAGGCGAGCGTATTTCGCGCACTTGTCGAGCACGGTCTGCATGCCCAGCGTATCCGCGTATTTGAGCGCACCACCGTGATGGGGCGGGAAGCCGATTCCCAGAATCAGGCCCATGTCCGCTTCATTCGGCGTCTCGACGATGCCGTCTTCGAGGCAGCGGGCAGTTTCAATGATCATCGGCAGCATGTGCCGGTCGATGATCTCCTCGGTCGAGAAGTCCTTCTGCCCGTCGGGCTGGACGCTCGCCACCAGCTTGTAGGCGTCTTCGTCGCGCTCCTTCTTCGGCTTACCCTTGCGATCAATCGTGTACTTGTAGAAGCCGACGCCGTTCTTCTGGCCAAAGCGCTCGGCCTTGAACATCGCGTCCAGGGCAGATTCGAACGTCTTGCCCATGCGATCGGGGTAACCCTCCGCCAGCACGTCACCGACGTGATGGGACGTGTCCATGCCGACGACGTCCTGCAGGTACGCCGGACCCATCGGCCAGCCGAAACCCTCCATGACCTTGTCGACTTTCGCGAAGTCCGCACCGTCCCGGAGCAGCGCCATGTTGCCACCGAAATACGGGAACAGAATCCTGTTAACGAGGAAGCCGGGGCAGTTGTTCACCACAATCGCGTTTTTGCCCATCGCCGTGGCATAGGCGACGGTTGTCGCAATCGCCTCCTCGGACGTTTTTTCGCCGCGAATCACTTCAACCAGCGGCATGCGATGCACCGGGTTGAAGAAATGCATGCCGAGGAAGTTCTCAGGAACCTTGAGCGCGGTGGCGAGCTCATCGATCGAGATCGAAGAGGTGTTCGACGCGATGACCGTGCCCTCCTTCACACTCGCTTCGACTTCCGCCAGCACCGCCTTCTTGACGGCCGGGTTTTCGACCACTGCCTCGACGACGATATCGACGCCACCAAAGTCACCGTAGTTCAGCGTGGGGCGAATGTCGGACAGAATCGCACCGGCCTTTGCGCTCGTGATCTTCTCGCGCTTGACCAGCTTGCCGAGCAGCTTGTTGGCTTCGCCCATGCCAAGGTCGAGCTGCTCGTCGCGGATGTCTTTCATGATAATCGGCGTGCCCTTGCTGGCGCTCTGGTAGGCGATGCCGCCACCCATGATGCCGGCGCCGAGCACGGCGGCCTGTTTGACCGGCTTGCCAAGCTTTTGGGCTTTCTTTGCTTTCTTCTTCAGCAGTTGGTCGTTCAGGAACAGACCGATCAGCGAGTTCGCCACCTGCGTCTTGGCGAGCCTCGCAAAGCCGGCCGCCTCGATCTTGAGTGCGCCATCGCGGTCCATGGTTGCTGCTTTCTGGATGTCGGTGACGGCCGCGATGGGGGCTGGGTAGTGCTTGCCTGCCTTGCCCGCGATAAAGCCTTTGGCAGTTTCGAACACCATCAGCGACTCGACCTGGTTGAGCCTCAACGGGCCTTTCTTCTGGGCGCGGCGCGCCTGCCAGTCGTACCGGCCGCTGTTCGCCAGCTCGATAACCCTGAGCGCCGCGTCGCGCAGCTTGTCGGCCGCGACAACGGCGTCTACGGCGCCTGCCTTGAAGGCGGCCTCCGCCTTGTTCGGCGCGCCGCCGGCGATCCATTCAATCGCGTTGTCTGCGCCGATCAGCCGCGGCAGCCGCACGGTGCCGCCAAAGCCGGGGTAAAGCCCGAGCTTCACCTCAGGCAGGCCGATCTGCGCCTTTTCGGCCATGACGCGGTAGTCAGTCGCCAGGCACATCTCCAGCCCGCCACCCAGCGCGATGCCGTTGATCGCCGTCACGCTCGGAAACGGCAGTTCTTCGACAGCGCTGAAAATCGCGCTTGCCTCGGCCACCCACTGCGTGACCTGCTCCTCGGGTTGGGCAAAAACTGCGCCAAATTCATGGATATCCGCGCCGACGATGAAGCCGTCCTTTGCGCTGGTGACGATAAGGCCCTTGATCGAGCCGTCTGCTGCGAGCGCTTTTGCCGCGTCGGCCATTTCCGTCAACGTTTGGCGGTCAAACTTGTTGATCGGTGCGTCCTGGCGGTCAAAGCAAAGCTCTGCGACGTCGCCGGCCAGCTTTGCACAGCGAATGGATTGTCCTTCGTACATATTTCTGGAGTCCTTGGATGACAGCCGCACAAGCGACGCGGAGACTGCAATTCTAGGCGTCCGGGCGCCGTTATCCAATACGTAGCTTCCGGATTTGCCATTATTGGGCCCTGGGGCTCAGACTCTTCGTGAGCGTGGCGCTGGCTGGTTCTGCGCAAATTTAGGGGGCAGTGTGTTGAAATCCGGTACCTTCGTCATTGCGGCGCAAATTGTCGCCCTCGGCCTGATCGGCTCGGCAGCGTGCACGAACGGTGAATCCGCCGCAGGCCTCCCCGTCACGTCGGTGCCGTCGGCGATCTCGGCGGACTGCCGAGGCGGCGTCGCGCAACTCTATGACGAGTGCTCAGACCAGTCGGCACTCCTCGAAGAAGCCCTGGAACTCGCAGACGCCGCGGACAAGACCGTCCTCGTGCTCTACGGCGCGGAGTGGTGCATCTGGTGTCACGTGTTCGACAAATACGTCAAGGGGCAAAGCAGGCGCTTTGACTACGAGTGGCAGTACCACGATGGCGTCGACCAGCGGTGGCAAATGCGTGAGCGGGAAAACCGCGCGGCAGAGGAACAGGCGCGCAGACTCAATGAGTACGTTGCCGCAAATTTTGTCATCTTGCACCTCGAGTCCTATCACTCCCCGAACGGTGAGGCGGTGCTTTCGGCGACCGGCTTTGATGCAGCGTCCGTGCGCGTCGTCCCTCAGATACTGGTTCTGGACGGGAAGGGAAAGTTCGTGGCGGCTATGGACGACTATTCGTCAATCGCTAGGCTGGAAATCCGGGAGGACAGCGGCGAGGAATACAGGGGCTTCGACCGCGAGATACTACTTCGCGAATTGCGATCGCTGCGTGAAGCAGCGCTGAGCGCTAAAGCGCTCCGCGCCGGCGCAGATCCTGCACCACGGCAGCGAGGTAGAGGAGAACCCCGGCGCCAACCACGGGCATCCCGATGAACATGCCAAGGCCCATCGACACCGCGCCAAAGCCCTTGATCAGGAAGATCATCACGCAGATCAACCCGGCGACAACCATGATCGACGCGAGCGAAATCACGCGATTAACCCATTTGCTGAAGTGAAGATCGGAATCGTTCACGGTTTCGTCCTCACTGGTTCAAGTGTCCGGCTTCGCCCCGGGGATGGGGCGGGCCGTGGCAGCTGACACAGGACATTTCGTCCGAGCGCAGGTGCTCATTGATGGCCTGGTGGCTCAGCACGCGCGAAAAACCGGGCGTACCGTCGTGACAGCCGAGACAGTTGATGTTGGGGTAGCTGCCGGTATAGCGAATCGGATCGGCGTGGGTGCCGGTCACGTAGAGAATCCAGTGACGGGCGCCGTCGCGCTTGCCTTCCAGACTGCCAGTCGCGCCGTAGGTAACGTGGCAGCTGTAGCACTGGTCGCGCGGAATCCAGCCGTTACGAAAATGCGCGGCAGAAAGAGAGGCGCTCGCCGGGTCTTGCATGTCCTCGAGATAGGGCTCCATCACGTGGCACGAAGCGCACGCGGTAGGCGCCTTCATGCCGACGAATACCGTCTGGGTGGTCGCAACCAGTGCAACTGAAGGCAGCACGAGCAGGACCAGGAGCAGCAGCATGTTGTACGTGCCGCGAGGAAGACGCCCGCGCTCGCCGAGGTATCGAACAATGAGGATGCCGGCGATTCCCAAAACGCAGGCGGCCACGCCAATGCCGCGCATCAGCGAAAATCCGCCAGCCTCGACAGCCGGCCGGGCGAGCACGGGAGCGGCAAGGAGCGTGGCCCAGAGGCCAAGCATGAAAATGCGTGTGCGAAGCTTCATGCCATTCTCCGCTCGACGGCCACGGCGCAGCGCTTGTAGGCCGGTTCCTTCGATACCGGGTCGTGCGCATCGTCGGTCACGAGGTTGGTCAGCCAGGTGGGCGAGTGCATGGTGGCGAACACGAGCCCCGGCCGCGCACGGTCGCTGATGTGCGCCTTCAGCTCCACTTCGCCGCGGCGGCTGCGCACCACGATCGGGTCACCGTGGCTGATGCCTCGCTGCCGCGCGTCGGTGGCGTGAATCTCGAGGTAGTCCGGATGGATGTTTTCAAGGTCCGGCACCCGCCCGGTCATCGTCATCGTGTGCCAGTGTTCGAGAACGCGGCCGGTCGTCAGGGTCAGCGGATACTCCTCGGTCAGCGGGTCTACGTCCGGCTCTTGTGACTCGAGCCACACCACCGCGCGGCGGTCCGGCCGTCCGTAGAAGTCGATTCTGCCGCTGCCCTTCGCCAGTGGATCGTCGCCGGGTACGTAGCGCCTGATCGTTCCCGCGTGATCCTCCGTCGGGCACGGCCAGCGAACACCACGCTCAGCGCGCAGGCGTTCCATCGTAATGCCCTCGAAGTTGTAGGTCGTATCAGCGGAGATCTTTCGCCACTCGTCCCAGATAGCCTCGGGCGTGCGCGCTGACAGCAGATCGCCATGCCCGAGGCGATCGGCGAGATCGAGCAAAATCTCCAGGTCGCTTCGCGCTTCACCCGGCGGCTCGACCAGCTTGGGACTGAGGTGATAGCGGCGTTCCGTATTGCCCATCACGCCTTCTTTCTCAACCCACATTGCTGCCGGGAGCACCACGTCGGCGAGCTCGGTGGTTGGCGTGGGGTGGAAGGAATCGGCGACGACAACGAACGCACGCTCCATGCCCTTGCGAACCTCGTTGAGGTTGGGCATCGAGTGCATGGGGTTCGTGCACATGATCAGGCAACAGTCAACGTCGCCCTGCCCCATCGCTTCAAACAGCGCCACGGTGTGGTGGCCGGGGGCCGGTTGAATGGTGCCCGGCTCGACGCTCCACGCCGCTTCCATCTCCGCCCTGTGCTGAGCGTTCGCCACCACGCGGCCTGCCGGCAGCGCGTGAGACAGCGAGCCGGTGTCGCGCACACCCCCGCAGGCATTCGGCTGCCCGGTCAGGGACAGCGGCGTGGCGCCCGGACGCCCGATCTGACCCGTCACGAGGTGCATCGCATTGACAAGGCGATTGGCGGACGTCGCCTGGACCTGCTGGTTGAGGCCCATGGTCCACATGGACGTCGTGGCCGCGGAGCTGGCGAAAACCCAGGCCGCCTCCTCGATAGCCCGTGATTCCACACCGCAGATTTCCGCTGCGGTCGCGGGCCGGTAGTTTTCAAGATGTGCCACAAACGCGTCGAAGTCCCGAGCCTCGTCCCCTTGCTTAAAGGTCAGGTGGTTCTCGACCATGTCCTCGTCGATGAAATCGTTGCGAACGAACTCATACATCATGGCGTTGTAGAGCGCGACGTCAGTGCCGGGTCGAATCGCAAGGTGGATGTCGGCGTATGCCGCCGTTGGCGTTCTGCGTGGATCGACAAGGATGACCTTGGTGTCGGGGTGGCCGCGGCGACGACCCTTCAGGCGCTCCCACAGAACAGGGTGGCACTCGAGCGTGTTCGAGCCGGTCAGGAAAAAGCAGCTCGCGTGATCGATGTCGTCATACGCGCCGGGCGGCTCGTCCTTGCCATAAACCGAAATGTAACCCGTGACTGCCGATGCCATGCACAGCCTCGGGTTTCCTTCCACGTTGTTCGAGCGGACGCCCGCCTTGAACAGCTTGTTTGCAGAGTAGGTTTCCTGGGTCAGCAGCTGGCCGCTGCCGTAGTAAGCCACCGACTGCGGCCCCTTGTTCGCAATTGCCTCACCGAAGCGCTCGGCGACAAGCGACATCGCCTCGTCCCAGGTTGCTTGCTGGAGTTCGCCGTTGCGACGGATCTGCGGATGCAAGAGGCGATCGCGCGCGTACAGGATGTCGCGGTTTACCAGGCCCTTGACGCACACCAGGCCCTGGTTGTGGGCATCCTTG
>JBCAXP010000269.1:0-6923 GCA_038533995.1 Pseudomonadota bacterium | reverse complement strand
CTGGGAAGACCGCGACCTGCTGAAGGCCGCCGGCCGTCAGATCACCGGGTATCTTGCCCTGGACGAGGCGGCGCAGGAGCTGTCGGAGGGGCGCCAGTTCCAGGCGTTCAATCAGCTCACCGCGTTCATCATGCACGATCTTAAGAACATTCTCGCGCAGCAGTCGCTGGTGGTGAAGAACGCGGCGCGGCACAAGGACAACCCGGCGTTCATTGAAGACGCTATTGCCACGGTCGATAACTCGGTACAGCGCATGAGCCGCTTGCTCGAACAGTTGCAGGCCGGCGCGCAAAAAGGCGCCCCGCGGCGTGTACCGCTCGAGGCCCTCGCCAGGGACGTCATTGAGCAATGCCGCCAGCGTGGTCCGGCGCCTGTCCTCGAAGTTGCCAATGACGCGGGCGAGCTGGCGGTGAGAGTCGGCCGCGAGCGCTTTGCGATGGTGCTCGGTCATGTTGTGCGCAATGCACAGGACGCCGCGACGCGCGATGGAACCGTTACGCTGCGCCTCGGGCGCGCTGGCGCGTTCGGTGTGCTTGAAGTTATCGACAACGGCACCGGGATGAGCGAGGAGTTCGTTCGCGATCGGCTGTTCCGTCCCTTCTACTCGACCAAGGGCAGCAAGGGCATGGGCATTGGCGCACACCAGACACGCCAGTTCGTTCGCGAGGCTGGCGGTGATGTCGAGGTGGACAGCGCGGAAGGCGAGGGCACCGTGTTCCGCATTCGCTTGCCGCTGGTCGAAGAAGCTGCGCCGCCCGTGGCCAGTTCGCCATCCGCCGCAGAGGCATGAGGAGCCTGTCGATGCGATGCGCAATACAAAGTTTGAGTTCCCAGCAGGGGTTATTGATGTGACAGACAAAAAGATGACGCTGCTCGTCGTTGAAGACGATCCCGGCCTGCAAAGCCAGCTGCGCTGGTGTTTTGAGGATTACGAGGTCGTGGTCGCAGGCGATCGCAAGTCGGCCATTGCCGAACTGCGCAAGCACGAGCCGCCGGTGGTGCTGCAGGATCTCGGGCTGCCGCCGGATGCGGAAGGCGTGTCGGAAGGGCTCGCCACGCTGACGGAGATTCTCGAGCTAGCGCCGCACACCAAGGTCATCGTGGTCACCGGCAATGGTGATCGAGACAACGCGGTAAAAGCGGTCGGTCTTGGCGCCTACGATTTTTACCAGAAGCCCATCGATACCGATGTGCTGCTGATGATTGTGCAACGGGCGGCACAAATGCATGCGCTCGAAGAGCAAAATCGCAAGCTTCGCGAGCGTAATGCCTCGTCGGCACTCGACGGCATTATTGCCAGCAGTCCGCCGATGCTGAAGCTGTGCCGGATGATTGAGCGCGTGGCGCCAACGGATGCCACCGTGTTGCTGCTCGGCGAGAGCGGCACCGGCAAGGAACTGCTGGCGAAGGCGGTGCATTCCTTAAGCCCGAGGGCCGATAAGAAGTTCATTGCGATCAACTGCGCGGCCATCCCCGATTCCCTGCTCGAGAGTGAGCTGTTTGGCTACGAGAAAGGCGCGTTCACCGGCGCCACCAAGCAGACGCACGGCAAGATCTGGTACGCCGATGGCGGCACGCTGTTTCTCGACGAGATCGGTGACATGCCGATGCAGCTGCAGGCCAAGCTGCTGCGCTTCCTGCAGGAACGCGTCGTCGAGCGCATTGGCTCGCACCAGCCGGTCAAAGTTGACGTGCGCGTTGTATGCGCCACCAACCAGGACCTGTCCGCGTTGATCGAGGAGGGCTCGTTCCGCGAGGACCTGTTCTTCCGCATCAGCGAGATTACCGCCGACATTCCCCCGCTGCGCGATAGGGATGGTGATCACATCATGCTGGCGAAGGCCTTTCTCACAAAGTTTGCCAAGCAGCACTCCCGTTCGCTGCGCGGCTACACGACCGAGGCGCTGCATGCGATCGAGGCGTACAAGTGGCCCGGCAACGTCCGTGAAATGGAGAACAAGGTTAACCGGGCGGTTATCATGGCTGATGGCAAGCAGATCACGGCGGAAGACCTTGGGCTGGAGATGGTGGCCGGAGAACCCGCGCCGATGAACCTGCGGGCCGTTCGGCAGGCTGCCGAGCGCAAGGCACTGCAAAAGGTGCTGCAGCTGACCGATGGCAATATTTCCAAGGCGGCAGGGCTCCTGGGGATTACCCGTCCGACCTTCTACGACCTGATGCAAAAACACGAAATCGGTGAGGCAAGCTGACGCGTTGCGCGTCGGACAGCCACACCAGAGGAAGCAATTCAGATGAGACAACTGCGTATCACGAGTTCGCATCGCCGGCGCGGCGCATCCGCGCTACTGGGGGCGGTCGCTGCCAGCCTGCTGGTTGGCTGCGGTCTTGGCGTCGATGACGCAACCCGCATGGAGAATGCTCGGCAGTACATGGCAGACCATGAGTACCGTGCAGCGGCCATCGAGTTAAAGAACGTGCTGCGCAGCGATCCGGAAAACATCCAGGCGCGGTTCCTGCTGGGTACCTCCGCCGCGGCCATGGGTGATATGCCGACGGCCGAGAAGGAGCTGGTGCGGGCGCGTGAGCTTGGCATTTCCGCCGGCGAGGTTGCCGTGCCGTTGGCACGCGCGCTCCTTTTCCAGAACAAGTTCGAGCAGGTCATCAACGACATTGACCCGTCCGTAGCAGGGAGCGATGCGGATCGCGCCGAACTGATCGCGCTGCAGGGCAGTGCGTGGCTGGGCAGCGGCCAGAACCAGCCGGCGTCCGAAGCGTTTGCGATGGCGCTGTCCATAGACGAGCGCTCGGAAACGGCGCTGCTCGGCCAGGCGGAGCTGGCGCGCCGCAACGGCAACGCGGAGGCAGCGCGGCAGTACGTTGATCGCGCGCTTGCTAACGACGGCCAGTCGATGCGGGCGCTGAGCGCGCTCGGTCGAATGCAGCTCGAAGCATCACAGTTCAGCCTCGCGGAGGAGAGTTTCAAGCAGGCGGAAACAGCGGCCGACGGCAAGGTTACGGTGCAGGAACTGTTCCTGATTCTGGCCGGACGTACCGAAGCAGCCCTCGGGCTGGCCAAGCTCGATGAGGCTGGCAAGCTCGTGAACCGCATGCAGGGTATGGCGCCTGGTCATCCGATGGGCGCGTTTCTTGCGGGTCGTGTTGCGTACGACCAGGAAGACTTCGAAGGCGCCGTTGAGAACCTCCAGAAGGCGTTGTCGCAGGCCCCCGACTACCTCGCCGCCCAGCTGCTTCTGGGCGCTTCAAACATCGCCCGCGGCGAATTCGAACAGGCCGACATGCACCTGTCTGCCGTGCTTGCCGCGCAGCCTGACAACGTGCGTGCGCGCAAACTTCTCGCCCAGACGCGCATGCGCCAGAACAGGCCTGGCGAGGCCATGGAGACGCTGCGGCCAGTGCTGAACAGCAGCGGCGGCGACACCGAGCTCTTCGGTCTGATGGCACGCGCAAGTCTGCGTAGCGGCGATCAGTCCAGCGGCCTGTCGTGGTTTGCCGAGAGTATCGAGGCGGATCCGGAAAACCCCGACCTGCGACTCGATCTTGCGGCGGGCTACATCGCGGCCGGTGACAGCGAGCAGGCGCTCGAGGTGCTCAGCGAAATCCCCGAGGACGATGCGGGCCAGGCCTATCGCCGCGAAATGCTCGAGGTAATGGCGCTGCTGGAGAAACAGGACTACGAAGCCGGCCGTCAGCGTGTCACAGCGCTCGTTGAAGGCGATCCTGACGCCTGGCAGGTGCATAACCTCGCCGGTGGCTTCTACCTTGCTGCGGCCGACCCGGACAAGGCGCGCTTTCACCTCGGGCGCGCGCTGGAGCTGCGGCCGGACAACGTGCCCGCGCTCATAAACCTCGCCCGCCTCGAAGTCGATGCACAAAAGCCCGACGTAGCCGACAAGCTGCTCGCCGATTTCGAAAAGGCCAACCCCGGCAACCTGGCTGCGCTTATGACCCGGTCCCAGCTGGCGGAGAAAACGGGTGACATGGAGCGCGCGAGGAGCCTGCTGGAACAGGCCATGGAGGCTAATCCGGGCGCTCCCCAGCCGCGCCTGATACTTGGCCGCTACCACCTTTCGCGAGGCGACGTTGCCTCTGCCGAGCCACTGGTTGAGCGTGCCGTGCAGGATCATCCGGAGATTGCCGTAGCGCAGGAACTGGGAGGCCAGCTGCGGCTGGCACAGGGGCGGCACCAGGAGGCGCTGCGCTTTTTCGAAGCTGCGCTCAAGCTCAATCCGAATGATGCGAACAGCTATTTCCACCTGGCGCGCGCCCAGGTGGCGCTCGGCGACGAGGACGAGGCGAGGAAATCGCTTGAGGCCGTACTCGAGCGCCAGCCAGGGCATCTTCGGGCCACTACGGCACTGGTGACGCTGGAAAGCCGCGCTGGCAACACCGGGCGTGCGCTCTCGCTGGTGCAGTTGCTCAAGAACGACTACCCGGGTTCCGGCGCGCCGTTCGTGCTTGAAGGCGACGTGCAGCTTGCCGCCAACAATCCCGAGGTTGCCGACGCTGCATACACGCGCGCCTGGGAAATCGGCGCCAGCCGTGCGCTTGCCACGAAGCTCTTCGAAGCGCGTCGCCGTTCCGGTGCCGATGGCGCCATCGACCCGTTGAGCTCCTGGGTCACGGACAACCCGGATGATTTCTCCGGCCGCATGATACTGGCGCAGTCGTACCAGCGCGTCGGCGAGGATTCGAACGCAATCGAACAGTACGAAGTCATCGTGGAGTCGCAGCCGCAAAACGCGGTGGCACTGAATAACCTCGCCTGGCTGTATGCGCAGGACGGCTCGCCGGGCCAGCGCGCCAAGGCCATCGATGCGGCGGAAAAGGCGCACGCGGCGATGCCGGACACGGGACCCATCTCTGATACGCTCGGCTGGCTCCTGGTGCAGGACGGCCAGCTGGATCGAGGCCTCGAACTGCTGCAGCAGGCAGCCGCACAGGCGGCGGGTGACCGCGACATTCAGTACCACCTGGCGTCGGCGCTGCACCAGTCTGGCAAGTCGGAGCAGGCCAGGCGCATTCTTGCGGAAATCCTGGCTGATACAACAGAGTTTGGTTCGCGAACTGATGCGCTCGCGTTGCTGGAGCAGCTCTAGCCCTCGGCCGGACCCCCGGCCACACTCCCGGTAAGACGGTTCCAGAGCGGCGCGGCGACGCGCGTCACCAGCGGAACCAGCAACAACCCGAGGGCGAGTCCGAACACCGCATCGAGGCTCGCGGTTACCACCCACGCCAGGGTGCCACTGAGGGCAGCGGGCGCCGCGCTTCCGGCGGCGGCCGCAATGTCATGAATGTGATGGGCAAGCCACCCGGAACCCAGCTGCTCCATGCCGTGGATCACGATGGAGCCACCTACCCACAGCATCGCCGCCGTGCCGACCGCGGCGAGAATTTTCAGGAATGGCGGCATACCCCGAACGATGGCGCCACCGACCGACCGGGTTACGCCGAAACGGCCGCTCTGGCTCATATAAAGGCCAATGTCGTCAGCCTTGACGATCAGGGCGACACCGCCGTAGACCGCTGCCGTGATTCCCACCGCTACCACCGCGAGCGTAACGGCCTCCATAATCAGGCTGCTGTCGGGTAGCGCGGCCAGGGCGATCGTCATGATTTCGGCGGACAGGATGAAGTCTGTCTTGATCGCGCCGGCAACACGCTTTTCCTCCAGGTGCATTGGATCGCCAGGCGCCATGTCTTCGGTCACGTGCTCGTCGGCGTGCGGGAATAGCACGTGTACCACCTTCTCAGCTCCCTCAAAGCAAAGGTAGGCGCCTCCGAGCATCAGCAGCGGATAGATGGCGGCCGGCGCAAAGGCCGACAGTGCCAGGGCGATGGGAAGGAGTATGAGCAGCTTGTTGCGTATGGAGCCGCGCGCAATTCGCCAAACGATGGGCAGTTCGCGGCTTGCCTCGAAGCCCTGGACGTAGCGTGGCGTAACGGCGGCGTCATCGATGACGGCACCGGCCGCCTTGCTGCCGGCCTTGACCGCTTGCGCGGCGACATCGTCAATGGAAGCAGCGGCAACCTTTGCGATTGCCGCAACGTCGTCCAGCAGCGCGAGGAGTCCGCTCACCGCGTATCAGGACAGCGTCACAGGACGCGGGCCGAGTTTACCAGCACCCGGTTCATGCGCTCATCGCCCGGGTGTTCCTGCAGCCATGCACGCAGCGGCGCCGCGGCGTCGCGCTCGCCGGCCTGCCACCTCGCCGTGAATGCCTTGAGGGCATACACCCGGTCGTTAGACAGTGCCGCCGTGTATTCGTAAGCCTTTGCGGCTTTCGTGAACTTGCCGGAGGCCATCAGGATGTCGCCCTGCACGGCAAACCCTTCAGGATCGGAGGGAAACTCGCTTTGCAGCTGTTGCGCGAGGGCCAGGCCCTGTTCGTTGTGGCCCTGCTGGGACCAAGCAAGGGCTAGCCTGGCGATCGCGCCGCGCGTGGTTTCGTCGAGCGTTAGCGCGCGCAGGAAACTCTGCTGCGCTTCCCAGAAGTCTCCGACCCTGAGCTGAATCTCGCCGAGCACCAGGTAGCCGTCGGCAACATCGGGTGCAAGACGTGTTGCGGCGCGTGCGGCGCGCAGCGCGCTGCCGCGGTCGTCGATGGCCAGGTGCGCCTGCGCGAGGGCCGCGAGTGCCGCGGCGTTGTTCGGATGCTGGCGCGCCGTTGCCAGGGCGGCTTCCCGCGCCTTCTGATGGTCGCCCGCCTGCTGCAGGCTGCGCACAAGCAGCAGGCCCGCTTCCAGTGATGTGGGATTGCGATACAGCGCCAGTTCCAGCCATTCGATGGCAAGCTCCGGCTTGTTCTCGCGGTGGCTTACCTCGGCGAGCGTCAGCATCGCATGCAGGCTTGACGGGTCCTCCTGCCTCAGTGCCTTTGCCCGCAGGCGAATCTGCTCCGGTGAGTCGGTGCGCGATGCTCTCAGCAGGGCGAGCAGCTTCA
>JBCAXP010000268.1:0-6939 GCA_038533995.1 Pseudomonadota bacterium | reverse complement strand
TTAACTCTTGGACGTTGCGCTGTCGGCTTCCTGACCTGGGTCATCAGACTCCAGCGCAACGTCCAAGAGTTAACCCAACGTGCCCGAAATTCACTTGACCAGAAAATCGATTGCGTCTTGCGCCCTGGTTTTTGCCGCGCTCGCGGCGGGCGGCTGCGCCAGCATCGACTTTGACTATCCGCGAACGCCTTCTTCTGCCTACACCGACACCCAGGACACGCACTACGGTGGGAGCATCGGAGAACTCGTTGCGGGGCGGCCTCCTGAGCAGTCGGGTTTTTTTCCCGTTGTCGACGGTATCGATTCCCTGGCGGTCCGCCTGATGATGGCCGAACGGGCCGAGCGCAGCATTGATTTACAGTACTACCTCATCAAGAACGACCTGAGCGGCAGCGCCCTTTTCGACGCACTGTTGAAAGCCGCCGATCGGGGCGTGCGGGTCAGGTTGCTGCTGGACGATATCTTTACCAAAGGCTATGACACTGGCATGGCCGCCATTGATTCCCATCCCAACTTTGAAATTCGAATTTTTAACCCCTTCTACCGGGGCTTTGCCGGTAAGTTTCGCAGCGGCCTGACAGACTTCGGGCGCATCAACCGGCGTATGCACAACAAGTCTTTCACCGTTGACAACATGGTGACGATGGTCGGCGGGCGCAACATCGCCGATGAGTATTTCGGCGCGCGGGAAGATGCCAAGTTTGGCGATCTTGACGTGGTTGGCGTCGGGCCCGTTGTGCAGGACGTCTCCACGATGTTCGACAGCTACTGGAACCACTCAACGGCGCTTCCGCTTGGTGCCTTCGCAGAACTCCCCGAAGACCCGGCCGCGGAGCTGGAGCGTGTGCGCGAGGTCTTGAAACAGGACCGCGCCGAGATTGCCCAATCGAGGTATGCCGATGCCGTGCGCCAGCACATTGCAGACCTGCTGAACACCAGTTCGGACGCGTTTTTGTGGGCGCCCTACGAGCTCGTCTACGACTCCCCGGATAAGGGCATCAAGTCAAAAGCGGGCGAGGCAGACTCTATTGTGACGCCGCTTGCCCAGTCGCTGAAGTCGGCAACGACGGAGGTCATCGTAATTTCTCCGTATTTCGTGCCGAGGAAATCCGGCGTCGAGGCCCTGGTGGGCATGGTGGAGCGGGGCGTGCGTGTAACGATCATCACGAATTCCCTGGCCGCCAATAACCAGTTCAGCGTGCATGGCGGCTATGCACCGTCGAGAAAGCCCCTGCTGGAGGGCGGGGTGGAGCTTTTCGAGGTGCGCCCTGATGCAGACGTTTCCGGTT
Source organism: Pseudomonadota bacterium (assembly GCA_038533995.1). Taxonomy (GTDB): domain Bacteria; phylum Pseudomonadota; class Gammaproteobacteria; order Steroidobacterales; family JBCAXP01; genus JBCAXP01. The sequence goes on along the minus strand of JBCAXP010000268.1, from coordinate 5,650 downwards.
CCGAAGTGGTGGCCGCGAGCGGCGCCAAGGCCACGCTGCATACCAAGGCCTTCCTCGTGGACGACCGGGAGGTGTTCATCGGCTCGTTCAACTTCGATCCGCGGTCAGCGAACATCAACACCGAATCCGGCGTAATTATCCGCTCGCCGGAACTTGCGCGACATTTCGAGCAGGATGTCAGGTCAGGGCTTGAGCAGGAAACCTACGAGCTCTTCCTTAACGAAGACGGCAGGCTGCGCTGGCGCAGCCGCCGCGACGGCACCGACGACATTCTCCACAAGGAGCCGGAGACCTCCTGGTACCAGCGTCTCATGGCCGGCTTGATGCGTCTGCTGCCAATTCGAAGTCAGCTCTGAGTTATCCCGGGGCCACGGCGCTCGCCGTTTACGGGTCAATCTTCTCTGTTCCCCGTGGCCAATTGCCATCGAACAGGTCCGGGTTCAGCTTCAGGTTGCGTGCCATGCCCGAGTAGTTGATCGTGGTCGTGCTGCCATCCGCGGGGGAGTTGAACTCCTGCCGACGCGGCATCCAGGACGCCTGGTCAATCCACAACCGTGCCTTGCTGACCGATGCGCGCACTCCGTCTCGCTTGGGCGTGAGCTCGAGCACCAGCGTACGCGCGTCGCCCAGGGTTTCCTCACCGATAATCGTGATGAGAAAGTCATCTTTCAGGTCTTTGCCAGTGGCGCTGAAGCCGAGCCGCATAAAGGGCTCGAGGCGGTCCTTGTGCTTCGACAAACGGTATTCGGTGACCGTTTTCGCCGCCCCGTCGTAGTCTTCGACAATCCGCTTGTCGGTCAGGATGATCCGGTCACTGCCGTCGATTCGATAGCGCATACGGCCATCGGAGCGGATAAATTTCGTGCCGGTAGTGCGCTCGAGTTCACTGCCGTCCCCGTCAACCTTGACGATTTCCGTCTGCGCCATGGCAGTGGAGAAGTCATCTGCCTGGCGTTCAATCTGCCGAATGGCGTCGTCGAGTTCCCACTTGATGTCGGGCGCCGCGGCTACGGAAAGCTGGCTGCCAAGCAAGGCAGCTACACCCAGCGCGCAAGAAATGCCTGTCCAGAGTCGATTCTTCATCATTTAATTCTCCCGAAGTGCAGGTGGGCGGACGGCAGTGTGTGACTGCCGTCCGCCGGATAATCTACTGCGTCACGCTGGCCAGTGCCAGCAAGTTTCCCCAAGTTGTCGGAAAGCGGCCTTGCTATTGGACGGTGGTGCGTTAACCTAGTTATCGGGGCTCGCCTCGTTCACCCGCCCCACCCGAGTTCCTCATGCCGCAAGCCCTGCTCCATCGCTTCGTCGCCGCCGCCTTGCTGGCAGGCGCGGGTAGCCAGTCGGTTATGGCACAGAGCGCGCCGGCTGAGCCGGTCGATGACGTTTCAACGGCAGATGCAGGCGGCGAGAAAGCGGAGGCGTCGAAGAAAGAGGGCCGCTTTGGCAAGATTCTACCAGTGCCAATCTTTGTGACCGAGCCTGCCATCGGCGAAGGCCTGGGCGCGGCGCTTGTTTACTTTCACAAGCCACCTGCCGAAAAACCCAAACTGCTAACTGCAGAAACGGTTACGGAAACGGCGCGCCGCTCCAAACCGCCACCAACTGCCACCGGCATCTTCGCGGCCTACACCAACAACGGCACGCAGGGCGCCGGCATCGGCCACGCGCGCACCATGCGCGAAGACAAGTACAGGCTGGTCGCTGCGGCAGCGGATCTGAAGGTTATTACAGAGACGTTCGCCTCGGATGTTCCCTTCGAGTTCCAGCTCAAGGGAGCGATGGGCTATGCCAGCATCAAGCGGCGCTTCGGCGACAGCCAGGTGTTCATCGGCCTGTCGGCGCTGGCAATCGACGCGGCGGTTGATTTTCGGCTCGACCTCGGTGACGAAGTGCCGCCTCCCAGCCTGTTCGGCTTTGACTTCCAGAATTACGGCCTTGCACTGAGCGCAATTTACGACGGGCGGGACGACACCATGATGCCCTCTTCGGGACAGCTCGTTGACCTCACAACCTGGCGCTACGATGACGCATTCGGCAGCGACTTTGAGTACACTACGACGCGGCTGAAGGCCCACTCGTTTCACCAGTGGCACGACCGTTTCGTGATGGGCTTTCGCCTGGACGTTTCCACCGTAGGCGGCGAGCCGCCGTTTTTCGCGGTGCCCTATGTCTCGCTACGCGGCATTCCAGCGCTGCGTTACCAGGGAAAAACGGCAGGGGTCGTGGAGACCGAGGCGCGCTACCAGTTCAGCAAGCGATGGGCGGCTATCGCCTTCGTGGGCGGCGGTTTCACGAACACCGGCAATGAACTGCAGGAAACGCAGGACGACATCCTTGCCGGTGGATTAGGTATACGCTTCAAGGCCATCAAGCAGCAGAACGTGTGGGTGGGCCTGGACATCGCGCGCGGACCCGAGGACTACGCCTGGTACATCCAGGTTGGTCATCCCTGGTAAGCCCTGCACACTTTTCCGTCGGCCAAAGCCTGGCTGGCCCCACGATCAAAGGAATCGCCTTTCAATGAATACTTCTTCTTTTTTGCGCTGGCTGCCGGGTTGTGTGCTTGCCGCGCTGGCCTGGTCTGTGCCGGCTCACGCGAATGAGCCGGGAGACATTCCCTGGTTTGACCTCGTTACCGAAGACGAGGCAGCGGCCATTGCCTTCTACCGGGAACTGTTCGGGTGGACTATCGAAAAAATCTCTCCGCGCAGCAACCTCATTACCCACAAAGGCCTTCCGATTGGCGGTATCAGCGGCATTGACGGTACCTCCGCCGACATTAGCGAATCGCAATGGGTGCCGGCGCTTGAGGTGGAAGATGTTGCCACGGCGCTGGCGGCTGCCGAAAAGCACGGCGCTACGGTGGAGAAGCCTGTAACCCGGGATGCAGGCTGGCTGACGTACGCGGTCATTAGCGACCCGGAGTCTGCCACGCTGTCACTGGTAGATACCGAGCGGGAGATTGGCGGAAACGAAGGGCCGGGCTTTTGGGTCTGGGCAGAGTTCTGGACTGACGACGTCGACAAGGCGGCGAAGTTCCATGGCGAAGTCGCGGGACTGGAAAAGACGGTGTACACCGAGGGAGACCGGCGCTATCCGCTCTTTGAGCATGACGGCGAACCCAAGGCGGGCATTGTGCTCATTCCGTTCGAGGACGTAGAAGCCGGCTGGGCGCCGTACATCGGCGTTGCCGACCTGCGCGCCACGCTGGCGAAGGCAGAGAGCCTCGGCGGACGGGTTTATCTCACGCCAGAGGTCGCAGCCGCGGGTGACGAGCGAGTGGCCCTGCTGGGCGATCCGGCCGGCGCGGCGTTTTTTGTGTTTGAGCTCGACGAGGTGACGCCATGAAAAGCCTGTTGTCGCGCCTTGCGCTGATTCTGGCTGTTGCCTCCGTACCGCTGATGCTGTCGTCCTGTACGTCGCACGGAGGCTACGAAGACTACCTCTACGGCAGCAGTCCCCGGGTGACGATCCACCATCACAGCGTCGGCTACGGCCGAGGCTGGGGCTACGGCTGGAATCGACCCTTGCGGCCGCGTCCCCGGCCGCCGATGCGGCCGCGTCCGCCGGCGGTTCAGCCGCTGCCGCCCAGTGGGCCGACCATTCAACCGCTCGGCCCGGCCCGCCCGATGCGAATGCCGCGGATGTAGGCGCAGCATTTGCGCTGGCGAAGGAACTGCGATTCTCGTTCGGGCACACTCAAGAGCATGATCATGTCGTCCAAAATTCCCCTGGTACTTGGCCTCGCGGCGCTGATTGCGCCAGCCGCGCAGGCTGAACCCTTTTTTAGAAAAAATACTCAGATTAGCCTGGGCGTGTTTTTTACCGATCAGGACACGGAGACGCGGTTTAACTCGAACATTGGCGACGGCACGGACATCAGCTTCGAGGACGATCTTGGTCTCGATCCGGACCTGTCGGTTTTTCGGTTTGATGGCTACCACCGGTTCGCGAACCGCCACACCCTTAGCCTGAGCATTTTCGACCTGTCGCGTGATGCCGTTGTCACCCTGGAAGGAGAGATCGAGTGGCAGGACACGATTTTCCCGGTCTCGGCGGATCTCGCCACTAATCTCGACTTTACGGTCTACAACCTCGCGTACACGTACGAGTTTTTGCAGAATGAAAAAGGCTACCTCGGCGCGACCCTGGGCCTGTACACCATGGATGTGGGTATTGGACTCGAACTCGTCGACGACGAGCTCACTGCCGAGACAAGCGACCTCACGGCGCCCCTGCCGTTGCTTGGGCTGCGTGGTGCTTACGCGCTGAATGACCGCTGGTCGGTTCTTGCCAATGCGGGGCTCTTTTTCGCAGAGTTCGACAATATTGAAGGCACGCTCCGCGACATTCTTGTGGGTATTGAGTACCAGCTGTCTGATCGCTTCGCGGTGTCAGTTGCGTATAACGACGTTGAGCTGGACGTCGAAGCAGGCAGACGATCACTGCAGGCCGATCTCGTGTGGGGTTACGGCGGCGCTGTACTCTCGTTCAAATTCGGCTTCTGATCGTCGCCGGCGCGCGCCGGCCAAACAGCATCAAACGCAAACACGGCGGCCACCGCGTAAACAGTGGCGCCTGCGAGCATCCACAGGCGGTCGAAGAACTTCGCGCCGGCCGGCGCACCAGACATCGAGTCGGTTACAGCCGGTGCCAGGATGATGAGCATCGTCAGCAGGCCGTAGGACCAGGTGGCGCCGTGTTTGGTCAGCCCCAGGCCGCTGAAGGTGTGGCGGCCGAACACCAGGGCAGCCACCGCGACAAACGCCACGTACACAAACAACGACGGCCAGATACGCAGTACCTGCCAGCCGACGACGGCGGCGATGCCGCCGGCAGCGGTTGAGGCCAGCAGCGAGCGCCCGGCGGCGCGCGTGCCGCTGCGCGACACTTCCTGCCCCATGGAAGCCACCTTGATCATTACCGCCACGTAGCTGGCACTGGCGCTCGACAGCAAAAACCAAAGCGCAACGGGCAGCACGATCGCGACGGATCGAAGCGCGCTGCGTACGGCTACGTGCCGCGGTGGGGGCTCCGGCTTGGCCGGCGCCTGCGCGGGAGGCGGCGCCAGGTCAGGTAGCAAGCGATGCGCCAGCCACACAAAACCCAGGCCAACGACTGCGCCAATGGCAACGCCGTTGGCGACGGCCAGCACCGCATCGATTGAGACTGACCCCACCGCCACGGTGACCGTGATGCCCATGGTCGCCATGGTCGACAGCATTGCTGCGCCGCCCGAGGAAGCGACAAAGAAGCAGTGAAACAGGGCCAGCGTCAGAAGCAGTACACCCGCAAGGGGGTAGTCCAGCAGAACGGGCAAAAGCCCAAGGGCCAGGTACAGCGGAACGATCATCGCCAGCGCGAACTTCACCGCATTGGCGAATGGAAAGCGCGGGAGCGGGACGCCCAGAAGCCCGATTGCGAGAACCGGTGCAATAAATGACAGTGGCCAGGCAATGGCCTGTGAGAATGCCAGCGCCATCGCGGTGCCAAGGGCCAGGCGGAGAATGCGGCGGGCGGCGACAGCTTCGCTGTCAGTAGGCATACGAGAGGTAGCTGCTGACGCGCATGTACAGCCGGCCGAGCCCGTTCAGCAGCCCGCTGTCGCCCGCGTACACGATAACGGAGGCCTGCGCCCCGACCCGAAGCC
>JBCAXP010000267.1:0-6940 GCA_038533995.1 Pseudomonadota bacterium | reverse complement strand
CAGCGCCGCGGCTGTCCCGGTTGTCGGGCTTACGCTACTGCGATCGCCGGTATATGGCAAACCTGCGGCAGGGCCTCCCGAAACTTGAGGCTAGCCGCTGCTGACTGTCCAGTCGAAGGACTGGCGAACAATCTCGGCGCGCCGGCCCTTCGGGTTGATCTCGACCGTGACGCGATCCGGCACGAAGTTGTCCGGCAAAATGACGTCGCGCTCGAAGTCCTGAAAGAATTTCAGGGAAAACTTCATGTCTGACTCGCCGCCGGCCTCGGGAAGCAGGTCTGCCAGCGTGTAGCTGACCGGCGCACCCTCGCTCGCTCCGTCCACAGACAATGTTACTACACCTGTGACGCGCCGATCATGCCGGCTTTGCTGCACGAGAACCAGGCGCAGGCGGTACAGGCTCCGCCCCGGGTAGCGCTCGATCTCCAGATTCTGGATGCGCAGGCCGCTCGCGCCCTCCTCCGGCGACACGATGCCCTGGTAAAACGTCAGTTCCTCGCGGTTTTTCTGGATTTCGGCCTGCAGGCTACCCAGCGACGCCTCGACTTCGGCATAGGCCTGCCGGTCGATTTCCCGAGTGGTCTCGAGCAGTGCAATCTGCTCCCGGAGCTCGGTATTGCGGGCTTTGAGCGCATCGAGCTCAGCGGTAAGTGCCTCGACCTGCTGGCGGGAATCCAGCCAGTTGTAGCCGCCGCGCACCTGGCCCCACGAAAAAAGGCCGTAGCCACCGGCCAGCACGACGACGGCGAGCGCTATTTTCATCAGCCGGGCACGGCGCGGCTGGTGCGTTTTGACAACGAGGCGGGATTCGGCCATCGGGAAGCTGCAGAGGGCGGCGGTATAAATCAGCCCGACATGGTACGCGCCGCGGCGAAAAAACGAAAGATGTCGCCAATTTGCGGCAAGAGTACATTATTATTCCCGGCGCAAGCGCGGCCGTAGCAGCCTATCCCCCATAGCATCAAACGAGAGGCACCCAAAAATTATGTTATGGATCAAAGCCTTTCACATCATCTTCATGGTGACCTGGTTCGCTGGCCTTTTTTACCTGCCACGGCTGTTCGTCTACCACACGATGGTCACCGACGAAGAAGGGCACGAGCGCTTCGTCGTCATGGAGCGCAAGCTGCTGTACATGATGACGCTCGGCGCCACGCTGACCGCTGTGTTCGGCGTCTGGATGCTCGTACTGGCGCCGCCGCTGCTGAAGCTCGGCTGGATGCACGCGAAGCTCGGGCTGGTTCTCGCCCTGATTGCCTACCACGTGTACTGCGCGAAGCTGGCCCGGGATTTCCGCGACGGCAACAACCGGCGCAGTGAGAAGTGGTACCGGTTTTTTAACGAGGTGCCCGCGCTGGGGCTGATCGCGATCGTGGTCCTCGCAATCGTCAAGCCGTTCTGACCAAGGCCGTTCTGACCAGCCGCGATTGCTAACGCGGTCGGGGTGGCGGGCCTTCAGGAAAGAGCAGCGGCGCCAGCTCATTGAGCGCCGACTCATACACCTTGCGCTTGAACCAGATTACCGAGCCTACCGGGTGCCAGAAATCCACCCAGCGCCAGCGGTCGAATTCCGGCTGATCGGCACAGTCCAGCTGGACTCGGTCCTCATCGGCCACCATGCGGAGCAGGAACCACCGCTGCTTCTGGCCGATACACACCGGGTTGGCGCCGCGCCGCCGAAAGCGTTTGGGCAAATCGTAGCGCAGCCAGCCCTCGGTGCATCCCAGCACCTCGACGTCACTGCCCCGCAGACCTACTTCCTCCAGCAGCTCGCGGTACATCGCCTCTTCCGGCGTCTCGTCCGGCCCGATGCCACCCTGGGGAAACTGCCACCCGCTGCGGCCCTTGCGGCCTGCCCACAGCACCTGCCGGTCCTTGTTGCTCACGATCATGCCGACGTTGGCCCGATAGCCAGCGGCATCGATAAAGTCTGTCATCAGAATGTAAAAAAACCGTAACTGCTTTCGATTTTTCCACAATTGTGCGGGCGTGGCTACCGCGACTGGCTCTTAAAAGCGACGATATGGCGCGTATCGAAACGCACCGGCACCGTCTCCCCGGTTGCGTGGTCATGGTGACTCGGCATCAGCGACAGCGCGGTCTCGCCGCCAGAAAAGCGAAGCGTGTACAGCACATCGGCGCCGAAAAACGCCCGCCGGGTCACCGTCGCCTTCACGGCGCCGGCCGGGTCGATGACAACGTCATCCGGCCGGAGCAGCACATCGACTTCGCTGCCGACCGGCAGGTCATGGACGAGGCTGCCCTTGAGCGATGCTACCGGGGTCGTCACTTCATCCACCGCGCTCACAGTGCCAGTCAGCCAGCCGCCGCGCCCTACGAAGCCCGCCACGAAGCGGTTTGCCGGGCAGTGATACAGCGACCACGGTGTACCCCACTGCTGCAGAACGCCGTCGTCGATGACACCCACCTCGTCCGCCATCGTGAACGCCTCGTGCTGATCGTGGGTCACGAGCAGCGCGGTCATCGACAGCTTTTTAAGGATGTCGCGCAGCTCCGAGCCGAGGCGCTCACGCAGGCTGACGTCCAGGTTCGAAAACGGTTCGTCCAGCAGCAGCACCGCCGGGCGCGGCGCGACCGCCCGCGCAATGGCAATGCGCTGCTGCTGGCCGCCGGACAGCTCGTGCGGAAACCGCGCTGCCAGGTCTTCGAGGCCCACCAGCGTCAGCAGTTCGGTCACGCGGTCGCTTCGTGCGGCGGCGTCCAATGCGCCGAGTCCGAAGGCGACGTTGTCCACCACGCTCAGATGCGGAAAGAGCGCGTAATCCTGGAACACCATGCCGACGCCGCGAGACTCCGGCGGCACCGTGCGCCCGGGCTCGCTCAGGCCCTTGCCACCGATGTGAATGGAACCCGCGCTGACCGGCTCGAAGCCGGCAATGCAGCGAAGCACGGTGGTCTTGCCGCTGCCGCTCGGTCCCAGCAGGCAGCCGATGTTGCCTTCACCCAGGGTAAAGCTCACGTCGTGAAGAACCGCCTGGTCGCCGTAGCGCTGGCTGACGTTGCTTAACTCAAAATGCATTGGTTGTTCGCCTGCTGATCAGTATCACCGGCACCAGCCCGACTAGCACAATCGCGATTGCTGGCAACGCGGCGCGCTCCCACAAGCCTTCCGAGGTCATCTCGAACACCCGGGTGGCGAGCGTCTGCCAGCCGAACGGACGGGTCATCAGTGTGATCGGCATTTCCTTCATCACGTCAACGAACACCAGCACGAGGGCGGTAGCCAGGCCGCCGCGAAGCATCGGCGCGTGCACCCGGCGCAGCATGGACCAGCCGGCCACGCCAAGGCTCTTGGACGCGCGGTCGATGTCCTCGGTAATTCGCAGCAGGTTGCTGTCGACCGGCGCGTGGGCAACGGCAAGAAAGCGTACCGCATAGGCGATGAGCATGGTCGCAAGTGTCGCCTGGACCAGCCAGCCAGGATCGGTGCCGGTCACTGCCCTGGCGGCCGTGTTCAGCAGTCCGTTGAGCGCCGCGAGAGGCGCGAAAATGCCGACGGCGAGCACGGTGCCGGGCAAGGCATAGCCAAGGGTGGCAATTCGTGTCGCGAGACTTGCCAAAATATTCGCGGGACCGCCGGACGCGTTGCGCCGCGCATAACCCAGCAGCAGCGCAACAGTTGTCACCAGGAGCGCGGCACTGCCCGCGAGCAGCAGCGAGTGTCCTGCGAAGCCAAGGTAACGGCTGGAAAACTCCTCGCTCCACGTCTGCGCGGACCAGAGCACCAGCTGCACGAACGGCGCTACAAAGCCAAGCGTCAGCACCGTGCCCGCCAGCACCGCGGCCGCCCAGCGACCCCGGCCAAGCACAATGCGCCGTCCACCTGCTTTACCGCCGGTAAATGCCCGGCCACCGCGCAGCCGCCGCTCGGCAACGGCTGCCAGCAGCACGACCGCGAGAAGACAGGCCGACAGCTGCAGCGCCGAATTGACCGACTGTTCCCCGAACCAGGTTTCGTAGATCGCGGTGGTGAAGGTGTCGTAGTTAAACGCCGCCACCGTGCCGAAGTCCGCAAGCGTCTCCATGACCACCAGCATGGCCCCGGCGGCGATCCACGGACGCGCCATCGGCAGCGCGACACGAAAGAAACCGCGCCTGCGATTCATGCCGAGCACCTGCGCCGCCTCCAGCGCCTCGCGGCCCTGCGTCAGGAACGCGTTGCGAGCGAGCAAGTAGACGTACGGGTAGAGCGCCAGCGACATCACGGCAATCACGCCGCCGCGCGAACGAATGGCGGGAAACCAGATCTCGCCGCCGGCGAGCTCGCGCAGGGCTGTCTGCACCGGACCGGCGTACTCCAGCGTGCCGATGGCCACGAACGCGGTCACGTACCCCGGCATTGCCATCGGCAGAAGCAGCGCCCACTGGAACACCCGGCGACCGGGAAATTCGCAGGCCGCCGTCAGCCACGCGAGCGTGGTGCCAAGCGCCGTTGCCAGCACCGCGACCCCGGCAACAAGCCACAGGGAATTCTCGACCACCGGCACCAGAACGTACTGGCGCAGGTGCGACCAGAAGGCAGGGTCGATGTCGGAAAAGGACCCCGCAATCACGAGCAGCGGCAGCAGGGTCGGCACCGCAATGGCGACTGCAAGAGCCGTCCACGGGCCACCACCGGCGGACCGCAGCGACCGTCGCATTGACGCCATCAGCGGCGGCTTCTGGAGATTAGCGATACCCCGCCCGGTCCATCAGCCGCACGGCGTCCGCCTGCAGCGCTCCGGCCTGGCTGACGTTGATGGTGTTGCCGACAAAGTCACCCCACGCGGCGACCAGCGGGTCGACGTCGACCGCGTCGCTCACCGGGTACTCCATGTTGGACGCGGCAAACTGTGCCTGCGCCGCCGGCGAGGACAGCCACTCGAGGAAGCGCACGGCCGGCCCGGTGTCGTCCGCGGCCGCGACCACTCCGGCGCCGGAGATGTTCACGTGCACGCCGTTGCCGTCCTGGTCAGGCCAGAACAGCCGCAGCGCAAGCTCTGGATCTTCCTTCAGCAGGCGGCCGTAGTAGTACGTGTTCACAATGCCGACGTCGCACTGGCCGGCGGCAATCGCCTTGAGCACGGCGGTGTCGTTGGCAAACGGCTCGGCGGCAAGGTTGCCTACCCAGCCCCGAACCACTTCCTCGGTCGCCTCCTCGCCGCGCTCGGCGATCATCATCGCGATCAGCGACTGGTTGTACACCTTCTTCGAGGTGCGCAGACACAGCCGGCCCTGCCACTGCGGCTCGGCCAGCGCGGCGTAGGTGCTTAAGTTCTCGGCGCTGACGCGGTCAGCGTGGTAGACGATGGTGCGCGCACGCACGGACAGGCCATACCAGGCGTTGTCCGGGTCGCGCAGGTGCTCGGGCACGTTCGCGGACAGCGCGGGTGAAGACACCGGCTGCAACAGCCCCTGCTGTGCGGCCTGCCAGAGGTTGCCGGCGTCGACTGTCAGCAGAATATCGGCCGGCGAGTTGGCACCCTCCGCCTCCAAGCGCTGCAGGAGCGGCCCCGCGCTGTCGGTGATGAACTGCACGGTCACGCCGGTCTCGGCGGTGTACTGGTCAAACAACGGCTTGATGAGCGGCTCGTTGCGCGATGAATACACCACCAGTTCGTCCTCGGCCGGGGCGCCGCAGGCGGTGATCAGCACCGCCGCCAGTGGAAAAAGCAGCGCTCGTACGCGTGATCGTGTGGTCATGGTGTCAGACAACCTCCTGAAAAAGGTAAGACGTAAATGAAAATCATTAGCATTTCAGCGGACGGTAACGCCATCACCGCGTGTCCGCAACCTGCACCCGGTCGCGGCCGCCTGACTTGGCGCGGTACAGCGCATGGTCCGCGCTGGCAAGGAGCGCCTCGCCGACCGCCTTGAGGTCCACCGGCTTCCGCGCGCTGCGACGCGGCGGTACCCCGCAGGCAACGCCTACGGACATGGTCACGGTAACTCCCGCGCCGGCGTCCAGCTGAACCGGGTCGGCCCGCACCGCGCCTCGAATGCGCTCGGCGATGGCGACGGCGCTGCGCTCATCCGTATCCGGCAGCAGCACGACAAATTCCTCGCCGCCGACCCGCGCCACCACGTCACTGGCACGAGCCTCTGACTCGATCCGCCGTGCGATTTCGCGAAGCACGATATCTCCGCCCTGGTGGCCGTGCGTATCGTTGATGCGCTTGAACCAGTCGAGGTCCAGCACCAGCGCTGCCAGCGGCTGGCCGCTGCGCTGCGCACGCGCCAGCTCTTCCAGCAAGCGCGTCTGCAGGTAACGGCGATTGTTGCAGCCGGTCAGCACGTCGGTGAAGCCACTGCGAATGAGGCGCGCACGGTTCACTTCGTTTTCCAGGGAGAAAGCCGCAATCACCGCCAGGTGCTGCATGAAATCCGTCGCCAGGCGGCGGGTAAATCGTGCCCTGTCGGCGCTGCCGAAATTGAGACTGCCAATCAGCACGCCCTGCCTTTGCAACGGCAGCAGGGCCACGCTGGCGGGCGTGGGCTGTCCCGGGAAAAGCAGCTGATGATCGGCCGCGGCGTAGGGACCAACCCACGGCTTGACCACGCCCGTGAAGAGCGGCGTGATGCCCACCATGGAATCGACAAAGGCGACGCCGGACGGCGGCCCCTGGGCACCGGTGCTCATCAGCAGGTGGCGCACCTCGTGTTCGGGGTCGCACAGCACGAGCGTCACAAGGTCGAGACCGAAAGACTCGCCCAGCCCGTTCACCATGGCCTCGAGCAGAGCCGGAAGGCTGCCCGCCTGCAGAAGCATGAGTTCCCGCGCCTGCGCTCGCCGGAGTATTTGCTCGTTTTCGGATGCCTGGGCGACCAGGCTCGCCAGCTGTTCCCGCAGGTCCCCGGGGCCGGACCGCGGATCAGGTGCCACGCTTCACCGCAGGAACAGCTTCATCACGAGCTTCTGAAGCCAGCCGCCGTACGGCGG
>JBCAXP010000266.1:0-6941 GCA_038533995.1 Pseudomonadota bacterium | reverse complement strand
CACAAGTCCCACCAGCGCGACTGCCGTAAAGAGCAGGCGGTACGGCTTGTCACCAACGGCCCCTTGCACCGCGTTTTTGAGTGGCGTTGACGGCAGTAAATGCACGCCGATGAAAAGTGCAAGCCCGATCCACAACAGCAGCATGGTTTTCTCCCCCAATTGGCGGGCCGATCAGCCGACAAGACCCGCGTCGTTCCCGCACGTGTCCGGCAGCCAGCACCGGGCGCTCGCGCCGTTTGCGGCTCGGATGATGGCAAAGGCGGCAGGCCGGGTCAATGCGACGCGGCCGGCACAAGTCCGGTAGTATTCAAGCAGTCTCATCGAGGGAGCCCGTCATGATCTCAGCGCAAGAACACGTCAAGAAATTCGTCGACGTTCTCGACAAACGCCTGGCCTACGTGGAGATGGGCAGTGGCGATCCGATCGTGTTCCAGCACGGTAACCCGACGTCGTCGTACCTGTGGCGGAACATCATGCCGCTGCTCGCAACCCAGGGCCGTTGCATCGCGCTCGACCTGGTGGGCATGGGCGACTCCGACAAGCTCGACAACCCGGGCCCCGACAGTTACCCGTTCAGCGATCACAGCCGCTACTTCGACGCGGCGATGAACGCGCTCGGCATCAAGGAGCGGGTGACGCTCGTGATTCACGACTGGGGTTCGGCGCTTGGCTTTCACTGGGCGCACCGACACCCGGACCGCGTCATCGGCATCGCCTACATGGAGGCCATCGTCAAGCCGGTCACGTGGGCCGACTGGCCGGACGCTGCACGCGATATTTTCCAGGCGTTTCGATCGCCAGCCGGCGAGGGAATGGTGCTGGAGAAAAACGTGTTCATCGAGCGGGTGTTGCCCGGCTCCGTGCTGCGTGGGCTGACTGAGGAGGAAATGACGGTGTACCGGCGGCCGTATCTCAAGCCCGGGGAAGACCGCCGCCCCACGCTGACGTGGCCGCGGCAAATTCCGATCGAGGGCGAACCCGCCGACGTGCACGAGATCGCCGCAGCGTACAGCGAATGGATGGCCGGCAACGACCTGCCAAAGCTGTTCATCAACGCCGAGCCCGGCGCGATACTTACCGGCCCGCAACGCGAGTTCTGCCGTGCCTGGCACAACCAGACCGAGGTCACCGTGCCGGGCATCCACTACGTGCAGGAAGACTCGCCGCAGGAAATCGGCGAGGCGATCGCGGCGTGGCGCAAGGGTTTTGCGGGCGGCTAGCCCGAGGCTTAATAGAACGGGCAGCTAGCCGCCCATCGTCACCACGATACGCCGCTCGCCGGCAAACGGCTTGCGGCCGTGCGCCACCAGCAGGTTATCCAGCACAAGCACGTCACCTGGCTGCCAGTCGAACAGGATCTCATTGCGCCGAAAAGCGTCGTGCACCGCCGCCAGGTCTTCGGTCGTAATGTCGGAACCGTCGCCAAACCTCGCGTGACGCGGCAGGCCCTCCTCGCCGAGCGTGCGCAGCATAGCCTCGGCCTGGCGCTCGCCCCGGCTTGTCACGTGCCAGCGGTCGGCCTGGTTAAACCACACCTCGTCGCCGGTGACCGGATGCACCGCGGTTGCCGGCCGGGTATGGCGGGTTCTCAAATTCCCATCTACCCATTCGCAGGCAATGCCGTTCGCGTCGCAGTGGCGCTCCACAATTGCCTGGTCGTCGGTCTCGAACGTCTGCTGCCAGGATTTCCCCAGGCCCCAGCCGTCGTGGTAGTTGCTGAAGTACGTCACCTGCCGCTCGACAAAGCGCTCGCGAACCTCGGGCGCAAGATCACGCAGAATTCTCCTGCTGTCTGCCAGCGGCGTCTGGCCACCGGATTCCGGCGGCACAAGGCAGCAAAAGAACAGGTGCCGCGGCCAGCTCGCTGCATATGACATTTCGTTGTGCAGGCTGATTTCGAGCTTCGCCGGGTACTCGGTGGACGTGTACACATTGCCGCTCACCGCGGTACGCGGTGACTCACCGCCGACGTAGGCTAGCGGCGTGTCGTTGACCCTGGCACACAGCGCCTGGAAACCTGCCGCGCTGTCGACCGGAAAGCCCCGAAGCAGCAGCGCGCCGTGCTGGTGAAGCCTGTCGAGCACCCAGCCGGACTGTTCCTGCAGCCACTCGCCCAGCCGCGCAGCGTCGCCAGCCTGGTCCGGCTCTACGATCAGCACCGTGTCGTTCGAACCCTCCAGCGTCGCGTGCTTCACCTTCCACCTCCCTCAATGCCGAACGCGCGCAGAAACAGCCACGTCATATCGGCAACGGTAGCATCGCCAGACGGGCGGGCGAAAATGTGGATGAGCGCAAAGTACTGCATGGTCACGTAGGCTGCCACGACGTCGACGACAAACCACCGATCGCGCGTCCACGGCTTGCGCGTACGCCGGCGCTGCAACAGGAACACCTGGCTCACCGCAATGCCGGCGCCGAGCAGCACAAAGTAAGGCCACGTGCCAAACACGTAGAGCAGCGCGTCGAAATCCGGTTCGCGAAAGAACGACCGTTCGGTCACGTGCCAGATAAAATTGCCGAGCGCGGCCGCTGCCATGCTCGCGGCCACGATGCGTAGCGTCCGGTGGCGGCGGAACGCCCGGAAGAACACCGGGTAGTAGAACACCCGCACCAGAAACTCCCGGTAGTGAAACGCAAAGCGAGTCCAGAACGCCATCAGGTTGGTGGCCAGCCAGGGTTTGTCGTAGTACGGGTCGACGTGGTACCCGCACAGTCGCCATATCGCCACCTTGAAGTGCATGACGCCGGCCAGGAACATCATGAAGCGCACAAGGTCGAGTAACGTTGTGGCCAGTACCGAAACGGTGCCGACGTCGACACCGCGGGAAAAGGCGCGCACCATGCGCCGCGTGTAGCCCCCAAACACTTCGATTCCACCCGACTGCGCGGCACTGACGAGCAGTGCGTGCACCCACCGCCACAGTACGAGATACAAGAGCGCGATCAGCATGAGCCGGATGCCGGCGAGCACGATGCGGTTCTTGTCCTCGCACAGGAACTTCCCCTGCAGGTAGGCGTAACCCTGCCCGATGGTCACGCCCCAGCTCCAGTTGGGGATGACGCCTGGGGACACAAACACCGACAGGTAGCCCACGGGCGTGATATCTGCCGGCACCTGCCCGTCTGCGTGATCAACGTGGTACATCGCAAGGCGCGCCCACTGCCAGAAGAACAGGAGCGCGGCGAGCGACAGGTCGAGCGCATCACCGGTGAACGCTTCCAGCGCCAGGCTGACGCCGATAAAAACCACCGCGGCATGCACCGTCGCGAACTGCAGCACGCGCGCAACTCGCGGCCGCGCAAGCAACGGCACAAGCGCGTAGACGTACACGAGGGCACAGGCCACCGAAAGTCCAATCAGCAGCAGCCATGTGGCCAGCGGACCCTCCGGGTAAGACGGCATCACCACCACCGCCAGCGCACCGACAAGCGCCGCCACTCCTGGCCGCCGGCCGGGGTGCAGCACCAGGAAAACGCACAGGTGCGCCGCCAGCAGGCCCGCCATGGCAGGCACTCCGTAGAGCGTGGCAATCCCTAAGGTAGTCCAGGCCACAAGCGCCGGTTGCTTCCAGGCCAGCGGCAGGTAGTAGGAACTCAGGAAAGCAAGCGCCAGTATCCCGAAGAACACCAGGCGCTCGTCGTCGTTGCTGCCGAACTCCTGCGCCATCAGGATGCTGATCGTGGAATCGATATTGCCGTCGCTGTCCAGCACGTGCTCGAGCGACAGGTCGGCACGCTCGGCGAGCTGCGCAGGCAGCAGGTCTACCGGGGCAGAAACAAGCGTGAAGCAGTAAACGTAGACGCCGATAACAAGCAGGGCGAGCGCCACGATGGCATGGCGGTGCTTGTCGTTGGCGCGGCGCTCGGCGTCAGTGACCGGCTGATTGCTGAGCAGGGACGGCATTAACTGGCGGCGCGCGCTCCGATGAAGGCCACCAGCGAGTTGATGTCCTGGAACGTCTCGCCGTTGATGTCGGCGCGCGTCATCGTGACCCCGAACTCGCGCTCGATGAAAATCACCGTTTCGATGATGCCCATGGAGTCGACAAACCACTCGTCGAGCAGCCGCGTATCACCGGCGAGTTCAATGCCCTGGTTTGGGAACTCGTCCTGAAGATACTGGCGGAGGCTGTCGAAAATCGCTTGCTGGTTCATTGCTGCTGGCCTTTGTTCTTAAATTGCTCCACCGTGCCGCGCCGGTCCGGCTTGCCCGAGTGCGTCAACGGTATCGACGGCACCGCCACCACCTGGCGCGGGCGCATGTGCGGCGGCAGGCGCGTTCGCGCTGCGCGCAGCAGGTCCGCCGGCGTCCACGTCGCCGCGTCTACCGGCACGGCGAACACCCACGGCACCTGGTGCAATACGCCGCGCGGATCGGGCAGTCCGGCCACGAGGTATTGCTGCACACCGTCCACAGGACCCAGTTCGCGTTCGGCCTCTTCGGGAAAAAAGCTGTGGCCGGCACAGTTAATCATGTCGTCTTCGCGACCGGCAACCGTCAGAAACCCGGTCTTGTCGAGCGAGCCGTGATCGCCCGTTGCCAGCCAGCCATCGTCGAGGCCTGCGTCTGCAAAGCCGTCAGCCTGCCAGTAGCCATTCGCCATTTGCGCCCCACGAACGGCTATCTGCCCCTGGCCGCCTGCCGGCAACGCCCGGCCGCCTGGATCGCGCACGGAAACCTGAGTGCCCGGCGTCGCCTGGCCGCAGGTTGCGAGGCGATCGGGGTGACGATTGGCTTCCAGCATCGTGGCGCGCGAACACTCCGTGAGACCGTAGTGCACAAACACCCGGGCACCCGGCAGTCGCTGCAGCAGCAGGCCAACCTCCTCCGCGCCGATTGGCGCACTGCCGATCTCGATACTGCGGCAGCCCGCAAGGGCCTTCGCCAGCCTGTCAGGGTCTTCCTGTAGCAGCATGCGTATCAACGGCGGTGGCGAGAAGAACGCGTTGGCCGACGACGCCGCGAAGTCCTCAAGCAATCCCGCCAGCGTCACGGGCACCTCTGCGATGCACACGCAGCCGCCAGCAAACAGCGTCGCCGCGACCCGCTGCCAGCCCCCAGACGATGCCACTGACACAAGCAGCAGATCGCGATGGTCCCGGTCCATCGAAAAAACACCGGCAAGCATGCGGGCGCTCGCCAGCATCGCTTCGTGGCTCAACACAACGCCCTTGGGAACGCCGGTGGAACCGGAGGTAAAGCGAATCGCCGCAGGGGCCGCGTTCTCCTCAGGCTGCTTGAGTTGTGACCCGGCTGTCAGTGACGCAAGGTCCAGGCCCAGGTGGCTTGCCCTGAGCGTCGGCGGCAGAACGTCCGGAGCGCTCGCCAGGCAGACCTTCGGCGTCGTGGCGCTGGCAATCGCTTCCCAGCGCGCCTCGCCACACGGCACAGCCACCGGCACGCTGATGGCGCCCATCGCGGGCACGGCGAGCAGCGCGACGATAGCTGCCGGTCCCGGCTCACAGGCAACAATAACGCGGTCGCCTGGCCGGACTCCCCGCGCAGTGAGCGCGTCTGTCAGCGCAGCCGCGGCGCCCAGCAGCTTCGAGTGGCTCAAAACGCCGCCTGACCACCACAGCGCCTCGCGCGCGCCGTACTCCGCGGTACGCAGGTGTGCCAGCAGGCTCACGGCCCTGTCGCCGATTCCGTCCGGTCAGTCGCGTCAACGAGGTCCGCCAGCCGCCTGTCCAGCACCAGCAGAAACGCACCGAGAAACAGCATTTCAGCCCAGATTTCGCCGACTTCTTCAGCGGTGTAATCCCAGAAGCCCGGCGCCGGCCACGTGGCAATGATCGCATCCGGCACAACATCGAGCACCGCGGCCACCAGCGCCACAACAAGACCCGAGATGTACAGCCCCACAGCGACCCGGTGAGGCTTGAGTTCAACGAGTACCCAGCGGGACAGCGCGATGGCCGCGATAACAAAAAGCAGTAGCGCTACGTCTCCCGGCTTGATCCACGCGCTGTTTGTGAACACGCCAAGCGGGCGAAGCACGGTGTCGCGAAGGGCCTCGTGCAAGTCGAAGCGCTCGTCCAGCGCGAGCACGGCAAAGCCCACCGCAAGCACCGCCCAGATCCAGCGTGGCCTGCTCCTGGAATCACCGGCGCCACGCACGCCGTACATCACCCATGCTATCGCCGCAGTCACGAGCAGCTGCAGGCTCGAGAACCACTCTGTCGCGCCAAAAGCGCCGCGGTAGGCAGCCCAGTGAGGCCGGTATTCCAGCACGGAAATCCACCCCGTCAGCGCTGGCAGCAGAAGCCCGGTGAGCAGAGTTGCCAGGCCAACCCGCATGAGCAGCCGTCGCGCGCCCTGAATCGCAAGCTGCTCGCGCTCAGCACCGTGCACGGCGCTCATGACGCTGCTCCCTGTTCCCGAAGGGATTGGAGGTCGGTACGGAACACCGCAAGAAACGAGAGCGCGAAGAGCCCCTGCGCCCAAATCTCCGCCGTCTCCTCGAAGGCCGAGGTCCAGAACCTGGGCCAGATCCACTCGGCGGTAATGTCATGCTCGAGGGTATCAACAAGCGTAAAGGCAACGGACAGCATCACCGCCGAGCCGAACAGCACCAACGCCGTCGGGTTGCGCCGCAGCGCCTCGACGAGAAAGCCCGCTGCTACCAGGCCGACGGCAAGGTAGACGTACATCGTGATATCGCCTGAGCGAATTCCCGGCAGGTCATCAGCGACATCCGCCGGCCGCAGCAGCTGGTCACGCACGAACTCGTGAAATTCGAAGCGCTCATCAATCGCCAGGAATACAAACGCGCAGCCAAACAGCAGCCAGATCCAGCGCCGGCCCGCCACTGCACCTACGCGGCGAAGCACGCCGGTTAGCTCAAAATTGCCATAGGCAACAACGCCAACCAGCACGAGCTGGACACTGGAAAACCAGGTGATAACGTTGCGCTCGTACTGGCTCGTGTTCCAGGGCGAGC
>JBCAXP010000265.1:0-6948 GCA_038533995.1 Pseudomonadota bacterium | reverse complement strand
CCCGCTCCGGCACGCGCCGCTCAGGGTCGATGGCAGTCGGTGCGCCGCCGAGCTGCAGGCAGCCGTCGTTGTTTTTGCCGTGAGTTACCGCGGAGGGGAGCTTGATGAAGTACACAGCGGCCAGCCACGCGCCGGGCCGGATATGCCGGGGTTGTGGGCTGCGGGCTTCGAGCACGACACCGTGGGCGGTCATCTGCCAGCCGGCAGGTACCGGGTCCAGCAAGGGATGTCCGCTTTCGGGAGCGAAGTGTTGCAGGTAGCCCCGCACCGCCGCATTGACCTGGCGCTCGAGCTCGGCGATCGGTTGAACAGCACCGCTAAGCAGCGGGCCGGTCACGCTTCGCGTCGCAGTCTGCGGGCCTGGTAGCAGCCCGTCACCGATTCCGACCGTCGACAACGTTGGATGGGCGGTTACGTACTGGTGGAGTATGGCGTTGTATGCCTGCAGCGTTGGGTAGCCGGATGGCACGCTGATCGTGCCGCCGTGCACCAGCTGTTCGAAGTCCAGCAGGCTGTGAAGTGCCGGGTCGTCGCTCGTGCGCGCAGCCGCGACGGCGTGCGCCGCAAGGGCGCGCGTGCTCACCGGCCGACGGCCGACAAGCTGTTCACCAACGTCGGCCGCCTTGTCCGTCATGCCGGCCGCCAGCAGGGCGGCAGCAAAGGCTTCCAGCAGGCGCGTGTCGTCGGGCGCCAGCTTAGTGGCCTCTCGATACGCTGCCACCGCGGCAACGTAATCCTCCGTTGCCGCAAGGCACGTACCCAGTCCGCCATACGCAGCGGCCGACGGTGCCAGATCCGCCGCGCCCTCGAAGCACTCGGCGGCACGCGCATAATCGCCCAGCTGCTGCCGCGCCAGGCCAAGCTGTAGCAGCGCTGGCGCCGAAGCGGGGTCATCGCGCACGCAGCGTTTTAGCAACGGTATCGCAGTGGCCGCACGGTTCATCGACACCAGGCCTGTGGCCAGGTTGACGCCCGCGGCCGTCAGCCCGGGTTCGAGGCGCAGCGCCATGGCGAAACTCTGCATCGCGTCGCGCAGCTGGCCCTGTGCACGCAGACTTTCACCGTAGTGGTTGTGTGCCTGCGCGTGGTGCGGCGCCAGTCGAAGGGCTGTGCGAAATGCCTCGCGCGCGCCAACGGCGTCGTCGAGGCTTGCCAGCGAGCAGCCAAGGTCATTCCAGATGTCGCCGGTGTTAGCGCCGAACGTCAGGGCATGGCGGTACTGGGCAACGGCAGCGTGGTAACTGCCGCGCTCGTGAAGTAATTTGCCGAGCACGTAGTGCGCTTCGGGCATGTCCGGCTCGAGCGCCAGGGCCGAGCGCACGGTGAATTCAGCTTCCTCCCGCTGGCCTGATTCCAGCAGCGCTTCGGCAAGGCCGCACAGCGTGTTCGGGTCGTCCGGGCGCTGCAGCAGGCGATTGCGCCAGAGCTTGCAGTTGGCGTACGCCGACCCCGCCGAGCGCTTGCCGGTGTGGCGGGTAATTGCCTGCATGGGATTCATGGCGTGAACAGCGCGGCCGGCATCAGCCGGCTCCGGTCACTTTGACCGGCGCGCCACGGCCGGCGCCCAGCGCATCCGCCGCGCTGCCTTCACCGCAGGCAAGCTCCACGACGCCGAACGAGTTGACCAGGGCGAGGAGTTCGCCCGGGCGAACGTCGGCGTACGTGCGCCGGAATGGCAGCGTGTGGTTGCCGGCGACCGCGACGGGTTCTTCGATCTGCTCTATCAGTGACTGATCGATATTGGTAATGAGATTGCCGAAGGCATCCACTGTAACCACGACGCCGGAAACGCCGCCGTGGTGCTTCTCGGGTTCGTCCAGCCAGCTCGGCACAATGTCATGGGTTCGCGGGCCGACGTCGGCAGGCGCGAAGCGGCCGGATGCGAGCGAGGCAGCGAGCGGCGCCAGTACGTCGCGGCCGTGAAAGGTCGCGCTTGGCTGCAGCAGGCCGAGCTTGGCAAGCAGCGGGTCGGATACGCGGTACACCGGCACGTCGGACGGATCGCTGGCCGCTGTTTCGGCAAGCGTTGCCAGCAGACCGTTGTCCGGTGCGATGAAGGCGTGCCCGTCGCGGAGAATCACGATGATCTCGCGATCGGTGCCAACGCCGGGGTCGACCACGGCAATGTGCACGGTGCCCACCGGAAAAAACCGGTACGAACGGCTGACCCAGAAACCGGCCTCGGCTGGCCAGTGCGCCAGCGTTTCATGCGTGAGGTCGACGATGTTGGCGCCGGCAAACTCCTGCAGGATTCGCCCTTTCATGACCCCGATAAACGGACCCTTGTGGCCGAAGTCGGTGGTAATGGTAATGACGCCGGAGGCGGCAAAGTCGGGCGTGCTCATGATTCACTGGATGGTAGTTGACTCATCATGGCGACCGCAAGCATGCCGGCAGCGCAAAGTACGAAACATTGCCGCATGTTATCGCCTTGACTATGATCGGTGCGTCCCGGCAGACCCAGACGGTTAGTTTTTCGATGAAATTTCGAGTGTTTCTTGCGCTGTGTTGTGGCGCAGCAAGCCTGGCGTCGGTTAGTCCCCATGCTGACGCCCAGGTCTTTCCGGATTCCAGTTCGATTGTGTCGCGCGATCTGCCGAATGGCCTGCGCGTTATCGTCTGGCCCGACCATGATATTCCCAACGTGGCGTTCTACAACTGGGTCCGCGCAGGAGGGCGCAACGAGGTGCCAGGCATCACCGGCCTGTCGCACTTTTTCGAGCACATGATGTTCAACGGTACCTCGACACTCGCGCCCGGCGAGTTCGACCGCATCATGGAAGCCAGTGGCGGCCGTAACAATGCGTACACGAGCAATGACGTCACGGTGTACCAGGACTGGTTTCCGGCGTCTGCCCTCGAGATTGTGCTCGAGCTGGAAGCCGACCGGCTGTCAAACCTGAGCTTCGCGCCCGAAGTGGTGGAAAGCGAGCGTGGCGTGGTGGCCTCGGAACGGCGTTCCTCGGTGGACAATAACAATCCCGGCCTGCTGTACGAGCAGGTTCAGGCCACCGCGTTCGTAGCACACCCCTACCAGTTTCCCGTGATTGGCTGGCCGTCAGACATCGAGAGCTGGGAACTCGACGACCTGAAGAGCTTCTTCAAGCGCTACTACGCGCCCAACAACTGCACCATGGTCATCGTCGGTGACGTGCAGCCCGACGCAGTTTTTGCCATGGTGGAGCGCCTGTTCGGCGAAATCCCCGCCCAGGAGCCGCCGCCGGCCGTGCGCACGGCGGAGCCGGAGCAAACCGGTGAGCGGCGCCTCGTGCTTCGCAAGGCGGCGCAGACGCCGCTGTTGCAGCTGGCGTACAAGTCGCCCGAAGCCGGTGCTGCCGCCGGCCCCGCTCTCGACCTTTTGCTCAGCATACTCATCGATGGCGACTCGTCGCGCCTTCACCAGGTCATGGTTGATCAGCAGCAGCTGGCGGTCGCGGTTAGTGGCTTTCGCCACGAGGGCTTTGATCCGGGCCTGACGTGGTTCTTCGTGACGCTGCCGCAGGGTGGTGACGTCGGTGCCGCTGAACAGCTGCTGCGCGATGAGCTTGCGAGAGTGGCCCAGAGTGGCGTGACAGACGCCGAGCTGCAAAAGGCCCGCAATATCGTGTCCGCAGACTTCTGGCGCGGCCTGTCGACGATTGACGGCAAGGCCAGCGCGCTGGGCCAGTTCGAGGTGTTCCACGGTGGCTACGCCGAGTTGTTCAACGCACCCGCGCGCTATGAAGCGGTCAGCGCGGAGGATATCCAGGCAGTTGCGCGGCAGGTCTTCACCGACAGCGGGCGCACGACCGGCGTGTTGCTGCCACTCGAGCCCCCGGCGCAGGCCGGCAACGGAGACGGGTCATGAGCGGGATCACACTCACGCGTCTTTGCGCACTGCTGACCGCCGTGCTGTTGGCGGGTTGCAACGCTACCTACGATTTCTCCCTGGACCTGGGCCAGAACGGGGGCGAGGACGCAGACGAGGGCAAGGCGCGGTCGCTCACGCTGCTTGAATCGTCGGATAGGCCACTCGAGGTGCCCGCGGTACGCCTGCCCGAGTATCGCCAGGTGACGCTGGACAACGGACTGCAGCTGGTGCTCATGGAGCGCCACGACGTGCCGCTCATTGGCTTTGACGTTGTGATTCGCGGCGGCAGTATCGCCGATCCCGACGGCGCTGCCGGCACGGGGTCGCTGCTGGCAGAGTGGTTGCAGAAGGGTGCCGGCAAACGCAATGCGCAGCAATTTGCGGCGGCGGTGGAGGGCGTCGGCGGCGCCTTTTCCGCCGGTGGCAGCCTCGAGAGTCTGCGGGTCAGCGGCGAGTTTGTGGCGCGCGACAGCGCGCTCATGATCGAACTGCTTTCCGACACGTTGATGAGGCCGGTGCTTGACACGCAAGAGTTCGAGAAATTGCGGACCCGCCGGGTCGAGTTGCTTCGGGCGGCGCGCGATTCGGACCCGCGCGCGCTGATCGGCACGTACGGTTCTGCGTGGCTCTTTAAGGATCATCCCTACGGCCGGGCGGTCGACGGCAGTGAGGCCAGCCTCGGGCAGGTTTCGCCGGAGTCAGCGCGGCGCTATTTCCTGGACCACGTCGGCGCCGATCGCACCATCGTCGCGGTGGCGGGTGACTTCGACAGCGAGGCGATGGAGAAGGCACTCACAGCGGCGCTTGGTGGGTGGCGGCGCGCAGCTGCGCCCGCGCCAACGGTGGCCGCCGCGGCGCCGGTGACGGGCCGGCGTGTGCTTCTGGTGGACAAGCCCGGTGCAACGCAAACCTATTTCTGGATCGGCAACGTTGGCGTTGCGCGCGACTTCGACGAACGTGCTGCCTTGAACCTGGCAAACACGGTGTTCGGTGGCCGTTTCACCTCGATGCTGAATACCGAGCTGCGCATAAAGTCAGGCTTGTCCTACGGGGCGCGCTCACGGCTGTCCCGACCGACGCAGCCAGGTTCAGCGGCGATTGTGTCCTTTACGCGCACAGACGCCACCGGCGAGGCCATCGACCTTGCGCTGGCCACGCTGGAGCGCTTTCGAAGTGATGGACTGGATGACGAGACCCTCAGGTCTGCAAAGACCTACACGCTGGGGCAGTTTCCGCTTGGCTTCGAGACGAGCCGGCAACTGGCGGGCCAGATGGCCAGCCTGCGCTTTTATGGTCTGGACGATGACTACGTGAACGACTACCCGGGTGAACTCGTCGCAGCCGACCAGGCCGGCGTGCGCAGAACGATCAGCGCCGTGTACCCGTCACTGGACAACCTTGTGTTTGTGCTGATTGGCGATGCCGAGGCGCTGGGGGATACGCCATCGCGCTACGGGCCCGTAACGCGCGTGTCGATCAACGCGGCTGACTACCTTCCGGAGTCGTAGAAAAGATAAAGCCCGGCAAGTGATCTTTGTCACCTGCGCCGGGCCAGGCTTCTCCGGCTGCCGCTGTTATGGGTTGAGTGCGTGGGGCTTTGCTCTTTTTGCTGGTGCCCGTACGTGCTTTTGTTGTTATGCACTCATTTATTGCGGTGCCGGAGACGATGTCGCATGCCGGGGTACGCGTTTCTCGCGCTTGTCGGCGTCCGTTGACGTCCTTGTCAATTCTCCCTTTTCCTTCCTTAGTTCTCCTTCCCTGGTACTCCTTCCCTGGGTTTCTCCCTTGCTCCCTTTCCGTTTTCCGTCAATCCCTGTGGCCTTCCATGGCCGCGTGTTTTCCCTGTTGTCTTTCCCTAAGTTTCCTGCGCTGGCGTCCTGCCTGACTTCCCTTTCTGACTTCCCTGTCTGACCTCGAAGACATCCTTAAGTCTGTTTCCTGTCGTCCCTTACTGCGTTCCCTGCAGTGGCCGTTCCGGTTGGCCGTTTCCTTCGCACATCCTGCGCGTCGGAACTCCCTTGTGTTGCGTGTGCGTCCGTGTCCTTGACTCTCGTTCCAAGTCCGGTTTCGGCGAGAGTCGTGGGGGTAGTTGCAGCTTCCATGCCAACACTGGCCGTTGCCGCCAAATAGCTTCATGACGGGCGATTCGCTGAACAGATTTGTGACAGCCGTCACACTATTTCGGGGCGCTGGTGGCGGACACGGATAGCCGGTGCACGGGCTGCCGACGCGAAATTCTGGCGAGTGTAAAATTCCTCGACACTCAGAAGTCGCGGACCGAGGCTCAGGCCGACGCTCGTGCCGACGCATTGGCCAACGAATTGGCAACATGACAGACAAGTCACAGACTACCGGCGGGCTGCTGCAGGATTTCGAGCAACTCTTTCCGCTCAGCCACTGGCGGCGGCCGCCAGGGTGCGCCGAACTCAATGACCTGTGGCCGGAGCATGCGCCACGCAGCCGCGGCGGGTCGCTCCGCTTCGTGGTGCAGGATGACACCTTGCCGTTTCCAACGCTGAGCTATGCGCAGCGCATTGCCACCCACGGACTGATTGCAACGCGCCCTGACAACTGGCACGACCTGTTCAACGCGCTCACGTGGGTACAGTTTCCGCGCACCAAGCTGGCGCTGACCGAACGGCTCGCCGATCCCGCCGGTACCAGGGACGGGCGCAACCGCACCCCGGAGCACAATGCCCTGACGCTCTTCGATGAATGCGGCGTCGTGCTGGCGTCCACCGATCCAGCCTTCAAGGCGATGCATACTGCTCATGACTGGCGCCGACTGTTCGTCACCCACCGGGCGGACTTCGGCCGCACGATCCGACCCGTGGTTTTCGGTCACGGTCTTGCAGACCAGGCGCGCAGTCCGTATGTCGGGCTTACTGCGAAGGCGTGGTACCTGCCGGTCGGCGACGCGTGGATGGCACAGTCGTTAGCCACGCGCTACGCGCAGGTGGATGAGAGGCTCGCGTTTTCGCTGCCCGGCACGCTTACGTCACCGCGCCAGCTCTTGCCCTTGCCCGTGCTCGGAGTGCCGGGGTGGTGGGACGCCAACCGCGACCCGGCGTTGTCATAAAACGCAGGGTCGCGGTTGG
>JBCAXP010000264.1:0-6988 GCA_038533995.1 Pseudomonadota bacterium | reverse complement strand
CGACCTCAGCCCGGCGAGGCAGATCAGCATGACAAAAGGTGTCCACATCCAGGTATCCACGATCACGATCGACCAAGGTGCCAGATTGACCGATCCCAGCATTTCGAAACTGGACGGGTCCTTGCCGGTGAAAAACGCGACCAGCTCATGTTCGCCGCTCTTCAGGTTGCCGAGCCAGAGCTTCTGGACACCGCCGCGAACGAGGGCTTCGATTTCGCGCTCGGTGTACAGGTAGCTGACGACGTCCTCGCCATCCACCTTGAGCTGGACGGAGTCGAGGGCGAAAAACTCGCCGACGTCCATCGACAGGAACACCGCGGTTTGCGTGTTCGCGGGGTAGAGCAACTCCTCTTCGAGAATGAAGAGGTCACGATTCAGGGCGAGGATTTCCTTTTTCAGGTCCTGCACCTGCGTGTCGAGCGGTGCCTCCGAAGGCGCAGCGGCCAGGGCGGAGAATCCGAAAAAGCAAAGCAGCAGCGCAACGATGAACGGCATGGCGATCATTACTCCACGGTGGGGTGTCGGCGGTTTGGGGAGGCTTCGTGCGACCGGCTGCACTGGAAGCGCAGTCTGGTGACGTCGCCCGGGCGGGCGACGTTTGCAACGGTCCGTGTTGTTCATAGGTGTAAGCATTTTTGCAACCCCGCTGCCTTAGGACTCGAGTTGATCCCGTAGACCGGTGGTTTTGCGTCGCCGCCTTTCGGCGGGTTTGCCCGTGTCGCAAGACAAAGCGTCGCTCGAGACACGAGTTTGCGAGACTGTGTCACGGCGTCTTTGCGACTGTCAAAGTGTCGCTGATAAGCGAATTCCAGATTGAGAACTGGCGCACACTACTGATTTTTATGCTGTTTGCTTATGTAAAGCAGCTGCGGTTTGCACCGCGCTGGTGCGGGTTTTACTGGGGCGTCTGGGGGGCGCCGAGACCGGAGGAAAAATGCATCTTTCCCCGTGCGTCGATAATGATGGTCTCGAGATCGGACCGGCTTTCAACGAGCGCGAGGCCGTCAGTGACGCCGAGCACGAACACGCTGGTAGACATGGCGTCGGTGGTGACCGCGTCCGGCCCGATTACCGTGACGCTGATGACTTCGCCGGCGGGCTTGCCGGTGCCGGGTTTGAGAATGTGGTGGTAGCGCTCGCCATCGGCTTCAAAGAAGCGTTCGTAGTCACCGGACGTTGAGACTGCCTCGTCGACGACCGGCAGACGCGTCACGACGGCACCACGCTCCGCCCGCGGATTGCGCACGCCCACGGTCCACGGCCGTCCTCGCCGATCGCCCAGGATGCGGCTGTCGCCGCCGGCGCTGACGATGGCGTGTTCGATGCCCATCTCTCGAAGAGTCGCCACTGCGCCCTCAACGGCGTAACCCTTGGCAATACCGCCGAGGTCAATCTTGACGCCGTCGCGCTGGTAGCGAATGACGCCTTTGTCGCAGTCAAGATCGACGAGCTTGTGACCGACGGCCTTGAGTGCCTCCGTGCGGCTGGAGTCGTCCGGGCGCACGCCTGCGCGGTAGTCGTAGAGCTGGCCTACGCTGGCGTAGGTCACGTCGAAAGCGCCGCCGGTAAACTCCGAGAAGGTCAGCGCGCGAGCGATGAGGTCGCATAGTTCATCACTGATGTCGACCGGGCCCGCGGCGGCTGTCGCGTTGATGCGTGATAGCTCCGTGTGGTCCTTCCAGGTGCTCATCAGGTTGTCGATGCGGTGCATCTCATCGAACACGCTGCGGACTGCTGCATCACCTTTGGCGCCGTCCTCGGCCCAGAGCTGTACCGCAATGGAGGTGCCCATGATGGCTTCCTCGCCGGACATCCATGCCGCATGGGCGGGCGTGGTGGCCAGCAAGGGCAGGGCGATGGCAGCGAAAAGGGGAGAGCGAAGCATAAGGGGTCGTACTGTCAGTTTTGAGCGGCAATGCGATACCACGCCGCAGGGTTGCATGGACGCCATGAGACGGGCTGAAGCGTCAGCGGTCCAGCTGTCGCGGAATGCCGACAGGCCAGTCGCGCGGCAGCCGTCTGCGGCGGTTGATACCGCTGTAGCGGCTCAGGTGCTGCGAACCTTGAAATTTCCGCGCCGCTCGTCGTAGTCGATCGCGACCACGCCGCTGGAAGCCACGTGCTCGAGTAGCTCCGTGAAGGTTCGAAAGCCGTAGTAGTTCTCGTTGAAGCCGGGGTGTACCCGGCGCAGGGTTTGTTTCACCAGGGAACCCCACACCACGTCGTAGTCGCTCTCCAGCGACTGCACAATCTCGGCAACGAGCTGTTCGGCCTGTTCCTTGCGCTCGGCTTCCTTGCTGACCTTCTTTTTGCGCGAGGGCGCCGGCTTGCGTTTCTTGCGCACCAGGTCGTCGTAGTAGATGAACTCGTCGCAGTTGCCGATCAGCAGGTTGGATGTCGAGCTCTTCACGCCGACACCGATGACCCGCTTGTCGTTCTCCTTGAGCTTGGACACCAGCGGCGAAAAATCGCTGTCGCCGGAAATAAGCGCAAAGATATCGATATGCTGCTTGGCGTAGCACAGGTCAATGGCATCGACCACCATGCGGATGTCCGCGCTGTTCTTGCCGCTCACCTTGCTCTGGGGGATGTCGATCATCTCGATGCCGTTCGAGTGGAACTCGCGCACGTCGCTGCGGTAACCCGACCAGTCGCAGTAGGCCCGCTTGTAGACGATGCGGCCCTTCTCCAGCAGCTTGTTGAGCACGATGTTGATCTGAAACTTCTGCCCCTTCATGTCCTTCACGCCAAGCGCCAGGTTTTCGAAATCGACGAAGACGGCGATCAGCGGTTCAGTGGTCATGGATGCGTTGTCCTTTATGCAGTGAGATTACGGATTTCCTGGATAGCAACGGAGAGCGTGGCAAAGTCGTACACGCCCGCTGTTTTCATTTCCGCGAGCGTCGTGTGCGCCCGCTGCACGCGAGGCGCATGCAGGTCGAGCCAGGCGTTCACCGCCTCCTCGGCGCGGTCGGTACGCGCCTCGGAGATAACCTGGGCGGTAAGCACACGCTGCAGTTCAAACAGGTTCTCCCGCAGCGTGCTACGTGCCACAGCCTGCCAGCGGCCGCTGACTTTGAGCTTTTCAATCTGCTCGAAGATCCACCCGAGCTTCAGGCTTGAACCGAGGCGGAAGTAGACGCCGGCGACAAAGGCCTCCTCGGATTCGGTCGCGTGCGCAACATCGACAATGTCCAGCCCCGAGTACATCGAGTGCAGCCCCGCCATGCGCCGCGCCAGTTTGTCCGGTGCGCCAATGTCGGCATAAATTCGCATGGCCTCGGTGAAGCGCGTCAGGTCTGAGCCGACGAGCAGCGAGGGCAGACGCTTGCCAATGACGGCGATGCCGGGCTGGAACTTGGCCACCACGGCGGCAATGTTGAGATCCTGCGGGTAGTGCTCCAACAGCCAAAGCGTGACCCGGCGGAGCAGCCGCGCCGTCTGCATGATCATGGAGTACTGCGCATTGGCGTGGATGCGGTTGTCGAGCGCTTCGACGTCGCTCCACAGCGTGCGCGCGTCGTAAATCTCCCGGGCCGCGGAGTAGGCACGGGCAATCTGGCCGTATGCCGCGCCGGACTCTTCGTGCACCCTCCGCGCAAACGTGGCGCCCATGCGGTTGACGATGCTGTTCGTCACTTGGGTTGCAATCAGCTCGTTGCGCAGCCGGTGGTCGTCAATCAGCTCCGCATAGCGCCGTTGCAGCGGCAACGGGAAGTAGCGCACCAGCTCGCCGGACAGGTAAGGGTCGCTGGCGATGTTTGACCGCGACAGTTCCTGGTACAGGCTGATCTTGCTGTATGACAACACCACGGCGAGCTCGGGCCGTGTGAGGCCGCGCTTGTTGCGGGCACGCTCGGTGAGCGCTTCATCGTCAGGCAGAAACTCCAGCTCCCGGTCGAGCTCGCCGCTGTTCTCGAGCTGGCGCATCAGGTGCACGTGCTCGTTGAGGCGCTCGGTGGCCTGGTTCTCAAGCATGCTGATTGCCTGGGTCTGAAGGTAATTGTCGCGAAGCACGAGTGCGTCGACTTCGTCTGTCATTCCGGCAAGGAGCTTGTCGCGGCGCACCCGCGACAGTTTGCGGACGTGGCTCACGATGTTCAGCAGGACCTTGATGTTCACTTCCCGGTCCGAGCAGTCCACACCGGCCGAGTTGTCAATGAAGTCGGTGTTGATGCGCCCGTCGTTGAGCGCGTACTCGACGCGCGCCAGCTGGGTGAGGCCAAGATTGCCGCCTTCGCCAACGACCTTGCAGCGAAGCTCGCTGGCGTTGATGCGAAGCACGTCATTGGCGCGGTCGCCGGCGTCTGCCTGCGTTTCGTGACTGGCTTTGACGTACGTGCCGATGCCGCCGTTCCACAGGAGGTCAACGGGCATGCGCAGGATGGCGCTGATGAGTTCCGTTGGTTTCATGGACTCGGCGTCTACGTCGAGCATCTCGCGCACCTGCGGGGTCAGCGGAATGGACTTGTCGCTGCGGGAAAACACGCCGCCGCCTTTTGAGATAAGCGACGCGTCATAGTCGAGCCAGGAGCTGCGGGGCATTTCGAACAGCCGCTGGCGCTCGGCAAAACTCGCCGCCGCGTCCGGGTCAGGATCCAGGAAAATATGCAGGTGGTTGAACGCGGCCTGCAGGCGGGTGTGCGGCGAGCGAAGCATGCCGTTACCGAACACGTCGCCGCCCATGTCGCCGATGCCGGCTGCGGTGAACGTCTCGTTCTGGACATCAACGCCCAGCTCGCGGAAGTGCCGCTTGACGGCTTCCCAGGCGCCCTTCGCGGTGATGCCCATCTTCTTGTGGTCGTAACCGGCCGAACCACCGGAGGCGAACGCGTCGTCCAGCCAGAAGCCATAGCTTCGCGACACGCCGTTGGCAATGTCCGAGAACGTGGCGGTGCCCTTGTCGGCCGCAACGACGAGGTACGGGTCGTCGTCGTCATGACGCACGACGTCGGTGGGTGGGACGAGGCGGTTTTCGACCAGGTTGTCGGTAATGTCCAGCATCCCGCTGATGAATTCCTTGTAGCAGTCGATGACGACAGGCATCACGACCTCGGGACCGCCGCGCGGCAGGCTCTTGACCACGAAGCCGCCCTTGGCGCCGGTTGGCACGATCAGGGTGTTCTTCACGGTCTGCGCTTTCATGAGGCCAAGCACCTCGGTGCGGAAGTCCTCCCGCCGGTCTGACCAGCGCAAGCCCCCGCGTGCAATGCGGCCACCGCGCAGGTGAATCGCCTCGAAGCGCGGCGAATACACGAAGATTTCGAAAAGCGGTCGGGGCAGCGGCAGATCGGGCAGGTCGGCGCAGCGGAATTTGAGGGACAGGTAATCCCTGGGCTTGCCGGTACTCGCGTCTTTCTGGAAGTAGTTGGTGCGCACCGTCGCCTTGCAAACTGCAAGATAGGCGCGGAACAGCCTGTCTTCGTCAAGCGTCACCAGCGAGTCCAGCGCGGTCCTCAGTGCGCTGTCCAGCTTGCCGGTCTTCTGCGCGCGCGGCTTGTCGCCGATGGCAGGGTCAAAGGCCGCTTCAAAGCGCTCCACGAGCAGTGCCGCAACGTCCGGGCGGCCGCAGATAATCTGCTCCATATAGGAGGCACTGAACGGCAGACCGGTCTGGAGCAGGTATTTTGCGATGGCGCGCAGCAGGCTCGTCTGGCGCCACGTCAGGCCGGCGAGCAGCACCAGCCGGTTGAAGCCGTCGTTCTCCGCCCGGGCGCACCAGGTGGCGGCGAAGGTGTCCTGGAACAGCTCGTTGGACTGTTCGAGGTCCAGGTTTTCCTGGTGGGCGAATTCCATCTCGAAATCCTGTATCCACACCATCGAATTGTCGTCGAGAACGACGCGGTAGGGCCGCTCGCTGATCACCACCAGGCCCATGTTCTCAAGCATTGGCAGTGCTTCGGAAATGGGAATCGGGTTGTGCCGCCGAAACAGTTTGAAGCGCAGCCGTTTGCCGCTGAACGTCTCCGGTCGGTAAAGGCTCATTCGCAGGGAGTCGGCATCGTGCCCGAGGCTGTCCATGCGCTCGACGTCAAAGGACGCGCCGCGAGGCGATACGTCTTCGCTGTAGGCCGCCGGAAACGCTTCGCCAAACTGGTGGAACAGGGTCAGCCCGCGTTCCTCATCGAAGCGTTCGACGAGGATGTCGCGCAGCCTGTCCGCCCACGTGCGTACCGCTTCGGTGATGTTCTTCTCGAGCTCGGCGACGTTTGCCTGCTGCGCCTCCGAGGCGGGGGTGCGAACGATGATGTGGAGCCTGGCGAGGCTGCTGTCGGTAATTTGCACGCTCGATTCGACGGAGGTGCCGCCAAAGCCCTTCAGCAGTAACTCCTGGATGCGTTGGCGTACCTGTGTGTTGTACTTGTCGCGCGGCACATACACGAGACAGGAGTAGAACCGCAGGTAGAAGTCCCGCCGCAGGAAGAGCTTGACGCGCTTGCGTTCCTGCAGGCTGAGAATGCCGCTGCCGATGCGGCTTAAGTCTTCCACCGTGATCTGGAAGAGCTCGTCACGCGGGTAGCTTTCGAGAATGTGCATCAGCGCCTTGGCATCGTGCGATCGGCGCACCAGCCCCGAGCGCTCCATGACCTGTTCCACCTTGCGGCGAAGTACGGGTATGGCGCGAGGGCTCGAGCTATAAGCGACAGACGTAAACAGGCCAAGAAAGCGTTTCTCGCCCTGCACCTTGCCCTTGCTGTCGAAGGTCTTGACACCGATGTAATCGAGATAGCCCGAGCGGTGCACGGTCGCGCGCGAGTTGGCTTTCGTCAGGATGAGCAGGTCGCGCGAGTTGGCCTGCTGCTTGATGGCACGCAGCACCGCCGGGTTGCGCTGGCGCTCGCGGCTTTCCGGCTGCGACCTCAGAATCCCCAGGCTGCTGCCAGCGACGGATTTGAGCACCGTTTCGCCCTTCGAGCGGGCGAGCTTGTACTCACGGTAGCCAAGCAGCGTGAAATGGTCATCGTAGAGCCAGCGCATGAGGGCGATG
>JBCAXP010000263.1:0-7029 GCA_038533995.1 Pseudomonadota bacterium | reverse complement strand
CCGGCCGCGACGGCGTAGGTAAGAAGGATTAAGCTGCCGAGCAGCATCTGCACCGCTGCGAACATAATCGGCTTCAGGCTCACCGGGTAGGTGCGTGCGTAGATGGTGCCGATGCTCCAGCAAACCGGCGCTGCGAGTATCGCGCCCTGGGCGAGCAGGTAGTCAGTCCGCAGCCCCTCCTCCGGCCACAGCATCAGCACGGCGCCTGTGAGACCGACGGCGATGCCGGCCTTTTCCCGAGTCGACACGGCCACCGCACGGGCGCCAAAGGTTCCAAAAAAGGTAGTCCAGATGGCGCCCGTGGAAATCAGGAGCGCCGCCTGGTTGGACTCCACCCACTGCTCGCCCCAGGTCACGAGGCCGTTGCCAAGAAACACCATGAGCACCGCCAGCAGCAGGCACGTTGTCCAGTCGTGCCGGGAAGTCGGCCACGGTGCCTTCTGGTAGCGGGCAAGCGCCAGCATGATCAGGCCAGCCAGCAGGAAGCGCACCCCTGCCATCAGCGCCGGGGGCAGGTCGTGCACCGCGATGCGGATCGCGAGGTAGGTCGAGCCCCACACCACGTAGACCACCGCGAACGCGAGGGCGAGTTTGAGGTTGTGGTTCATGGTGATGGCTTGTCGAACCTGCTTGCGGGGCGGTTCGCCATTGCGGAAGTGGCGGAGAGGGAGGGATTATTCGTCGCTGCGCTCCTCACCGCTTTCGCGGCCGTTGGAGCGCGGGGCCGTTCGGCCCGACGCGCTTTACGTTCAATCGCGCACTGCGCGATTGTCGAACCAGCTTGTCTATCTCTTCGAGGGTTCGAACCCCTCCCTGCGAAGCGGCTCGTTCTTCTGAGATTGGCGGAGAGGGAGGGATTCGAACCCTCGAAGGGGTATGAGCCCTTGCCGGTTTTCAAGACCGGTGCATTCAACCGCTCTGCCACCTCTCCGATGGCCCGGGATTTTCGCTCGTTCGACCTGTCTTGCGCAAGGGGCATGACTGCGGCCGCCGCGGTCTGCCGCTTTTTTTGTCGGGGCCGCACCGCTACACTCGACCGCGCCGGGCTGCTGCCCGGCGGACTCCGGGAAAACCGACTTGCGCAGCCGTTGATCAGACACGTCCCACATCCAGTGATAGCCCGCTTGCTGCCGGCAGCGCTTGCGGCGGCGCTATGCATTCTGACCGGGCAGGTGGCCGTCGCGCAGGAAGCCTACGATCCCATCGAGGCGGAATACGAGCTGGAGGAGTTGCAGATCCAGCTCGACCAGACCGGCATCGACGAAGAGGGCGTGCGGGCCGTGCAAGCGCGCGCCTCAAGCATGCGCGCCACGGCCGTTGCCTGCGTTCGTCGCGCCGAGGACGAGGCCGCCCAGGTATCCGCCGATCTCGAACTGCTTGGAGACCTGAGCGAGGTCGACGTTGCGGAGGTGCTCGAACAACGCGGCACGCTCGAGGTGCAGGCCGACACGCTGGCGAGCCGCATCACGGCTTGCCGGCTCGTTATATTGCGCGCCGGCCAGATCGTTGAGAATTCCGCTGAGGAGTACAGCCGCCTCAGTGCCAAGCGCCTCGCAAGTCCCGGTCGCAACGCGCTGGGTGCGCTTGCGGACCTGCTGCCGGCGCTTCCCCAGTACCTCCGCGACATACCCGCACGCCTCATCGACGCAGAGAAGCTGGCCAGCATCAGCGGCTGGCGCTGGATCATAATCGTTGCCACAACGTTCATTGGCTTTGTCACCGGCAACATGATTCGCCGCTATGCACTGCCGTGGGCGGACGACCAGCGCGGCGCCGGCGGCGAACCCGCGGTGTCGGCAGTGCTGACCCGCGCGGTAGCGAACCAGGCACACCTGTTTCTCGCTGGCGGAGCGGCGACGCTCGGGCTGGTGAGCTTTGCCCGGGATGCCAACCTGGACGTGTTCGCCGTCAGGCTCGCGCTGTCGGTGCTGCTTTTTGCCATCGCCCGAGCGCTGATCAGCTGGTACACCGGGCCGCACTCACCCGGCCAGGGGCTGACGCTGATGGCGGAAGACACGCAGCACATGGTCGTTACGCGCCTCCGAACCCTTGTGCTTGCCCTGCTGCTCGGCTTCCTGATTTTCGGTCCAGACTGGCTGTCATCGCTGCCCGATGAGCGCGATCTCGTGGTGCGGTCTCTCCTGACGGTCTTTCTCGTCACCGGCTTCATCTGGGTGGTCCGGCTCGCGCGCCTGCTGCCGGCTACCCGCGATCGGCTGTACCTGCTTCGACTTTTGCTCATTGTGGCCTCCATCGTTGCAGTGAGTGCTGACCTTTCCGGCTACCGCAACCTCGCCAACTACCTTCTCAGCGGCGTGTTTGCGACGCTCACCGCCGGCCTTGTGCTTTGGACGCTGCTATGGCTCATCAACCAGGCGTCCGAGGGCATCGTGTATGGGCGGGCGCGCCTCAGCTACCGCATGCGAGGCTGGCTCGGCATACGGCCCGATAGCAGCAGCGCGGAACTGGGCTGGCTGCGCCTCGTGCTCAGCCTTGCGCTGTGGATGTGCTTCATCGTCTTTTTAGTGTGGCTGTGGGACACCACCGGCAACGCAATGGCCACACTGCGCCTGTACAGCGATACCGGCTTCCGACTGAGCGACACCACGACGCTCATTCCCATCGACATCGCGTCAGGGCTCGCAACGTTTGGCGGCATCATTGCACTGACGGCATGGATCAAGGCGCGCATGGAAAAGCAGTGGCTGCGCGAAATGGGAATGGACATCGGCTCCCGCGAGGCGCTCGTTACGCTTGCGGGCTACGTTGGCTTTGTCATTGCAACGTTTGTCGGTCTGCTGGTTGCGGGCGTTAACTTCGCCGGCTTTGCCCTGGTCGCCGGCGCCCTCTCACTGGGTATCGGTATCGGCCTTCAGGAAATCGTCGCCAACTTCGTTTCAGGCCTCGTGCTGCTGTTCGAACGCCCCATCAAGTCCGGCGACTTCGTGACGGTGGGATCGGTCGAGGGCACTGTGCGGCAAATCCGCATCCGTTCCACGGAAATTGAAACGCTGAATCGACAGAACGTGGTGGTGCCCAACTCGGAGCTCATTACCAACCAGGTCACAAACTGGGTGCTGCGCGATCCTTACGGACGGCTGCAGATTCGCGTTGGTGTTGCCTACGGCTCGGATACCCAGAAGGTCAAGTCGATTCTCGAGGAACTGGCGGCGGCCCACCCGGAGGTCATCACGAAGGGCAAGGTGCCGGCGCCACGCGCGCTCTTCATGCAGTTCGGCGACAGCTCCCTGGACTTTGAGCTGCGGGCATGGATTCGCCAGATCGAGCGACGCTTCCAGGTCACAAGTGACCTGAACCTCGCCATTGACGCGGCGTTTCGCGAAAACGGCATCGAGATTCCGTTTCCGCAGCGCGACCTGCACGTTCGCAGCTGGGCGCCCCCGCCGCCGCACCTGGCGGACGGCCATGGCCAGGCGCCGCCCCTCGAGGACGACGACTCGCGTTAACCGCTCAAGGGCGGCGTAACACGTCCACACCACCCATGTAGCTGCGCAGCACCGGCGGAATGGTGATGCTGCCGTCGGCGTTCTGGCCGTTCTCCATCACCGCCACCAGCGCCCGGCCCGCTGCAAGGCCGGAACCGTTTAGCGTATGCACGAGCTCCGGTTTGCCGGTGTCCGGATTGCGCCAGCGCGCCTGCATGCGGCGCGCCTGGAAATCGCGGAAGTTACTGCAGGAGGAAATCTCGCGGTACTTGTCCTGTGCCGGCAGCCACACTTCGAGGTCGTACGTCATTGACGAACCAAAGCCGGTGTCGCCGGCGCACAGGCGCACAGTGCGATACGGCAACTCCAGCCGCTCCAGCACCTTCTGCGCATGCCCCGTCAGCGCTTCCAGCGCCGCGTCGGATTCGTCCGGACGCACCACCTGCACCAATTCAACTTTGTCGAACTGGTGGTTGCGAATCATGCCGCGCGTGTCCTTGCCGTAGGCACCGGCCTCGGACCGAAAACACGGCGTATGCGCAACCATCTTCAGCGGCAGCTGGTCGGCGTCGACAATCGACTCGCGCACGAGGTTAGTGAGCGGCACCTCGGCGGTGGGGATAAGGAAAAAGCCGGCATCACCCTCGATTGCGAACAGATCCTCGGCGAACTTCGGTAGCTGACTGGTACCGGTCAGGGAGGCGCTGTTGACGATCAGTGGCACGTAGCACTCGGTGTACCCGTGCTCCAGGGTCTGCATGTCCATCATGTACTGCACGAGCGCTCGCTGCAGCCGTGCAAGGCCGCCCTTAAGCACCACGAAGCGGCTGCCGGTTACTCTGACTGCGGCTTCGAAATCCATCAGCCCCAAACCTTCGCCAAGGGCCACATGATCCTGCGGTTCAAAGTCAAAGCTGCGGGGCGTGCCGACGCGGCCGACCTCGACGTTGTCATCTTCGTCCGTACCCGCCGGCACGGCTTCGTTCAGCAGGTTTGGCAAGCCCATCTGCAGGGTCTGCATCTGTTCGGCAACGGTGTTGAGTTCAGCGCTGACCGCGTCAAGCCGGTCGCCAAGCTTGCCGACCGTGGCAAGCAGTTCGGTGATGTCCTCGCCGGCCGCCTTGGCTTTGCCAATGGACTTCGACCGCGTGTTGCGCTCGTTGCGCAGCTCGTCGTTTTCCACCTGCAGAGCCTTGCGGCGCTCCTCGAGCGAAAGATAGTGCTCCCTGTCAAAGGCGAAGCCCCTGCGCGCAAGGTTGGCCGTGACCATATCGAGGTCGTTGCGAAGTAGTTTCGGGTCCAGCATGTTTGTGAGTACTCCAGTCGCTCCAGTGCGTCCAGTCAGGTGAGCCAGCGGGCACCCGCCACGCCGGCCCAGGCAGCAAGCAGGCAAACGCTGACGTTCAGCAACACGTTGGCGAGCGCTTTCACCTGCATCCCCTCGGCAATCAGGTTAATCGTCTCGATGGAAAACGCCGAGAACGTGGTAAACGCGCCCAGAAAGCCCACCACGAGAAACATCCGCCATTCCAGGGCAACGCTGAGTCGCTCGCCGAGCCACACGAACAGGAATCCCATGGCCAGGCTGCCCGCGACGTTGACGGTCAGCGTGCCATAGGGAAAGCCCTTGCCCAGCCAGCCATGGGTCAGCGTGTACACCCACAGGCGGCTCACCGCGCCGAGTGCCCCGCCGCTGGCGACGGCCACCAGTGATTTTAGTGTCATGGCTTCCAAGGAGAGTTTCCTGGGTGGATCCGTTCAGGACGCTTTGCCCTTGCGCGCCGCTGCCCGGTTTTGGTTGCGCAGCCGCTCGAGCTTCTCGGCTATGCGAATCTCCAGACCGCGGGACACGGGATGATAATACGTACTGCCTTCCATTTCCCGCGGAAAATACGCCATGCCCGCCGCAAAGCCGTCGGGTTCGTCATGGGCGTAGCGGTAGCCGCTGCCCGCGCCCTGCTCCTTCATCAGCCCCGTGGGCGCATTACGCAGCGCGTCAGGCACCGGCAGCGACCCATGACGGCGTGCATCCGCCTGCGCCTGGTTCCACGCGGAGTAGACCGCGTTGCTCTTCGCCGCGCAGGCGAGAAACACGACGGCCTGCGCCAGTGCGAGCTCGCCCTCCGGGCTGCCAAGGCGCTCGTAAGCCTGCCACGCCTGCAACGCGACCTGCAGCGCCCGCGGGTCGGCGTTGCCGATGTCCTCCGACGCGGTCCGCAGAATGCGCCTTGCCGCGTAGCGCGGATCGGCACCGCCGTCGAGCATGCGCGCCAGCCAGTAAAGGGCCGCGTCGGGATCCGATCCGCGGATACTCTTCTGAAGCGCCGACACCTGGTCGTAGAACGCATCGCCGCCCTTGTCGAAGCGTCGCCGTCCGCCGCTGATGACGGAGTCGACAATTTCCGCCGTGATACTGCCACCAACAGGCTCTTCAACCAGGTCGGCGGCAATGTCGAGTATGTTTAGCGCGCAGCGTGCATCGCCGTCGGCCGCGGCGGCCAGCCGGGAAACCAGCTCGTCGTCGATGTCGATCCGGCGCTCTCCCAGCCCGCGCTCGGCATCGGTCAGGGCCGTGCGTAGTAGCGCGGCAATGACATCGCTTGTAAGAGTCTTGAGCACATAGACCCGGGCACGGCTAAGGAGCGCATTGTTGAGCTCAAAGGAAGGGTTTTCGGTGGTAGCGCCAATGAAGCACAGCGTGCCGTCTTCAACGAACGGCAAAAAGGCATCCTGTTGAGCCTTGTTGAAGCGATGCACCTCGTCCAGGAATAGCACCGTGCGGCGCCCGTCTTCATCGCGGGTGCGCTGCGCCTCGGCAACGGCGGCGCGCACGTCCTTCACGCCGGCAAGCACTGCCGACAGGGCAACGAACGTCGCATGGGTGGTGTGAGCGATCAGCCGTGCCAGGGTGG
This sequence comes from Pseudomonadota bacterium, assembly GCA_038533995.1. GTDB lineage: Bacteria > Pseudomonadota > Gammaproteobacteria > Steroidobacterales > JBCAXP01 > JBCAXP01. Next base: position 671 of record JBCAXP010000263.1, on the reverse strand, counting down.
TTTTGCCAACGCCGGGCGGACCCCACAACACAGCGGAGTGCAGGCTTTCCCCGGAGACCATCCTGTTCAGCGGCTTTCCCGGACCAAGCAGGTGCGCCTGCCCAAAAAACTGGTCAAGGCTGACCGGCCGCATGCGCTCGGCGAGCGGCGCGCCGCTAGCGGACAACGATGCGCTCGGCATAGCGACACCAGCCACCCGGAATGAGCAGTCCGGGCACCATTCCAATAACGATTCCCACGCTGTTGGCCAGCGCGTCCAAAAGGTCGCCCTGGCGAACCCCGCCCAGGGCTTGCAATCCTTCGAGCACGACACCGAGCAGGCACAGCGCCAGCGCCACACGCCAGTGCGCCGAGCGTTGGTAGACGCCACCGAACCAGGCCATCAGGACGAAGTAGCAAAACGTGTGCACCAGCTTGTCGGAGGGCAGCGGCGGGCCCGGCACGTCAGCGGTGTAAAGACTGCCCACCACCACTAGCAGAACAAGCCCCATGCCACCGGCGAACCACCACGGCGAAAAATGCAGGGTGTTGCGAATCAATCTTTGAGGCCTTGGTCGACGCCTTGGTCCAGGCCCTGCACGTCCACGCCGTCCGGCGGCTCAAACGCGAACACCCTGCATTTTTCGCCGTGGTGGTTCGCCGGTGGCATGGGGCTTGTTCTGCTAGTGGTG
>JBCAXP010000262.1:0-7042 GCA_038533995.1 Pseudomonadota bacterium | reverse complement strand
GGTCAACGACGCCAGCTCAAAGTGTTTTTAGAAAGTATTTGGAAGAAGAGGAAGAGTTGTTGACCTGAGTTAAATGCCACCATGTGCTGCTAATCTACATCTGCACATCGCAAGATCAGCTTATGTAGCAAACATATGCAGAAATGCTGACCAGTTCGAATTAGATGTTGAGTGTCCGGTGGAATATGGCTGGGATGCAAGAGGTAACGCTTTATAAAGTGCCAAGTTTTCCCTGAAAATGTCGTAGAGCTGCTTCTGAAAGCGACCAAAGAACTGAACGGCTGCGTTGCGTAAAGGCGCGGTATGCCGCGCAGCCCCAGTGAAAACGTGAGCTGCACCGGATTGGGCTTGTGCGTGCGCATGAACGTGTGGTCGAGGGTTTCGAAGATGCGCTGCGACTGCGCGGCAAAGTGCCGATACGCCTGCGCTTCCCGGGCGCCGGCGAAACTCTCGATGGCGTCCACCGAGCGGTCCACGTCGGCGTAGAGGTCCAGCGTGTTTCCGTCCGGCCAGGAATGCCTGGCGAGGCGCTCGACTGGTTCGAGCGTCAGGTGCTCGGCAAGGTTCTCACCGATCGCGTTGAACAGGTCGTCGAAGATCCAGCGCATGGTGAACACTGTCGGGCCGGAGTCGATCCCAGCGCCGTCGACCGTGAGTCGGCGCATCTTGCCGCCGGGCGTTGCGTGCCGCTCAAGGAGCGTAACATCGACGCCCCGCGCGGCGAGCTCGGTGGCGGCGGACAAGCCACCCACGCCGGCGCCAATAACAATTGCGCTCTTGTTCATGCCACGTCCCGCCGCCGTACGCGTACCTGGATCTCCTTTGCCGGCCGCGTGGTCAGGCGTGCAACCGGGCGCACGGATTCCGGATCAGCAATCTCGAAATCAAAACTGCGCACCAGCCGGGCGAGAATAAGCCCGGCTTCAATCGTGGCGAAGGCCGCACCTACACAGACGCGTGGTCCAACGCCAAAAGACATGAAAACGCCGCGGTCCTCCTGCTCACGACCCTTGTCGGACCGACCGGTGTCAAAACGGTCAGGATCGAAGCGGTCGGCATTGGTCCAGTTTGCGTCGTTTCGATGTGCGGTCCATGGGGAGATCATGATCATCGCGCCTTTCTTGACCCGGTACTCTCCAATGGTTGTTTCCTCGGCCGCCACCCGCGGGATGAACGTGATCGGTGGATACAGGCGCAGGGCTTCGCGAAACACGTTGCGCACGTAGTTGAGTCGCTTCACTTGCTCGAACGTCACCGGGCTATCGCCCGCCACCGCGGCGATCTCCTCACGCATGCGCGTGCCCACTTCCGGGCGAATGGCAATGATGTAGAAGATCCACGTCATCACGCTTGCGGTGGTTTCGTGGCCAGCCAGGAACAGCACGCCGATCTGGTCAATCAACTCTTCCCGGGTGAAGCCCTTGCCGGTTTGGGCATCGCGCGCCTGGATCAGCGCGCTGGCAATGTCGTCGATGTCCGGCGCGTCGGGACCCATGCGCGGGTCGACAAAGTCACCGATGTGCCGCCGGATCAGGTCGCAGGCGCGCAGCACTTTGGCCGGCTGGTTCACGTCTGCCCAGGGCTTGCCGAAGATCAGTTGCCACAGGTTGACGCTTGCGACGCTCCGCTCAAACTCGGTGAACGCGTCGAACACTTCCTGCACGGTGTCCGAGGCGAGCGGCGTGGAGAAGATCGTGCGGCAGATGACGTCGGCCGTGAGGTGACTCATCGCAAGGTCCAGCGAGAACCACTCGCCGCTCGCCGCGCGCTGGTCGAGCAGGTCCTCGTAGTCGTCCACTGCCGCTGCCATCGAGCTGAAGGCCGTGTTGATTCGCATGTGCGAAAAGGCCGGGTCAATCATCGCGCGCTGGCGCTTCCAGCGCTCGCCGCTGGAGACAAAGATGGAGTCGCCCACCAGCGGCGTCAGCGCGCCGACCATCAGGTCGTTCTTCGGAAAGATGCCGAGCGGGTCGGTCAGGATATCGCGCGACAGCTCCGGTGAATTAACGAGCAGAATGGAACGCCGCGAGTAGCCAAGATAGGTAAGCGGTTTCTTGTAGGCGTCGCGCGGCACGAGGCTCAAAAGGTCGCCCTCGCCTTGGCGAATGACGCGAATGAGAGAGCGAATCGGAGTCTTTGGCTGCGGCGCTGGCGGCCGGAAAAGTTCGCTCATCGGCTGGTGGTTTCGTGCCCGTGCGTCATCGGCGACATACTCATATCATGTATCATAAATGATCTTTGCCGTTGCGCGCGCGGCGCTCGGAGCGACTTAGTGCCGGACGCCGGCGTAAACACCGTTTTGCTTACCCTTGGACGGCTGCCGGTGGGCCTGGAACTGGCCCGCGGTTTCGCGGCTATCGGCTGGCGCGTCATCGTGGCCGAGCCTTTCCGTCTGCATCTCAGCCGCCATTCCCGCAGCGTGGCGCGCTGCTACCGTACCGCTGCGCCGACCACTCATCCCGACCAGTATCTTGCCGACCTGCGCCGGGTAATCGACGCTGAAAACGTTCGCCTCGTCGTGCCGGTGTCTGGCGAGAGCATGCACGTCGCGGCCCTGCATGCCGAGCTGCCGGAAGGCGTGTCACTGTTTTCAGAATCGCAGCCCGTGATGCTCAAGCTGCACGACAAGCTCACGTTCAACCGGCTCGCGCAGCAGTACGGTCTTCCGGTTCCCATCAGTGCGGATAGCAGCGACGGTGACGCAGCGCGCGTGGCGCAGGCGGGGGGCGTTGTTGTTAAGCCGCGCCACGGTTGCTCCGGCCGCGGTGTTACCTTCCTTCCTCGCGGTGCCTCCGGGCCCTTTCCGCCTGGCACGCTGGTGCAGCAGCGGATCGACGGTGAAACGCTCAGCAGTTTTTCCGTCGTGCGCGACGGCGTGCTGTTGAGCACCGTGGTGTACCGGGCCGCCGTGCTGTCGGGCAGCGTGGCGGCGGGCTTCGAGCGCGTGCCGGAGCACGAGCGCATCGAGCAGTGGATCGAGACCTTCGCACGCCAGTCACGCCATACGGGTTTCCTGAGCTTTGACTTCATCGTTAATGAATATGGCGAGCCGTCGGCGATCGAGTGCAATCCGCGCGCAACGAGCGGCATCCACTTTCTGCACCCCGAGCTGCTCGTGCGCGCCATTGTCGATGGCGTCACCACTGACCGTCCGCACCGCGATGAGCTCAGGCTGCAGGAGACGTACTCCTGCTTTACCGCGACGTTGGCGTCCGTGCTCCGGCCCGCGACGTTCCGCCGCAACTTCAGGTTTCTGCGCACCGCTCGTGACATCAGCTGGTCGTCCGACGATCCGTGGCCGTTTCTGCTGATGATGATCAACTCCTGGCGCATCGTGACGCTCGCGGCGTTCAGGCGTAAGACCTTTGCCGAGGTGGCAACCCTTGACGTCGAGTGGCCCGGTGCCTGAGCTTAGCGAGCCGCAGCATCTCTGGGGGGATGAGAAGCGCGACCTGACACTCGAAGTCTCGCCCTCGCCGAGTGCTGCATTCGTGGCGCTGCTTGAGCGCACCCGTTTCGGCACTGCCGGCCTTCGGTACCGTCGGCTCGACGTGGCCGGTCAACTCGCCGCCTTGCCGCGGCCGCTGTTTGTGTCGCTTCGCCGCGCTGACGAAATTGTTGGTACCTACGCCCTGGCGCGCATGCCGATTCACACGGCCGCGCAGACGTACGAGGGCATCTACCGTGGTGCGCTCAGTGTCGACGAGGGTAGCCAGGGGCAGGGCCTCGGCCGCTTCATGGTGACGCGCACGCTCGCCTGGCTCGGGGACGTGGCCCGGGACACAGGCCGCACGCTGATCAGTTATGGCTGTATCGAGCGGACCAACGAGCGTTCGCTCGCCTTGCTCAAGAGCCTCGGCGCGCGGCAGCTCGGGACCTTGCGCACGCAACTCGTGTACCGGCAGTGGCCGCGGGCAAAGGTCAAGCTCCTGCGCCTCGACGCCCAGGCAGACCCGTGGGTAGGCGATATGCAGCAGGCCGCGGACGCCGACTGCGCGCTGCGTCTGGGCGCCCAGGCAAAGGGCAGTTTCTTCGCGTGCAGCGACGGCAAGGGCGTGGCGGCGGCCGCGTTCGCGCGGCTGATACGCCTGGACTTTGATCGCATCGGTCAGCCCTGGGATGCGCTGTACGACTATCTCCTGGCTCACATCGGACCGGCGCGGCGTCGTTTCGATCCGCACAACTTCACCTACCTCAAGCTGGACTCGCCGGTGGTCGGCAATGACGATGCATCGATGTGGCCCGACTTCATCTCCACGCTGATGGCGGAATTCGGTACGCACATGGCAATGATCACGCTCGACCCGGCGCGGCCGGCTTACCGACTGCTTGAGCAGGCCGGCGTGTTTTCCGGTTTTTCCCGGGCCACGCAGCAGCACCTGGCGGTCATGGCGAGCAGCCACGGCGAGAACCCGGTACCACTGGCGCGCTTTGCGGGCGAGCGCCTTGCGCTACACCCAATCGATCTTTAGCGTGTTTTACTGTCGCGCGTAGGCTGCCGGGTCTTCGAGGAAGCGACGCAGGTCGCTGAGAAACTCGTCGGTGTGTTCGAAGTGTGGAAGCGCGCCGCTGCTGTAGGGCTGCAGGCGCCAGTTGTCGAGCGTAAGAGTCCAGTCAGCGCCGCGGAAATCGGTGAAGTCGCCGCGCGTGCCGTGTGGTACCCACACGGGAAGCTCGAGCGCTTCGTAAACGTTTCGAATGTCTGTGCTGAACAGGCCGCCGCTAAGGAACGCAAACGGTGCGTGCTCCGCGCCGGGCTGGCTGCTACTGATGTCACAGTAGGCGGCAAGCTCTTCATCGATGTTGGACGATCCCCACGTGCGGCGAAGAAAGTAGCGAATACTCTTCGGGCTGGTCAGCGCGCCGAACAGGCTGCGTTTCCAAAGCGGAAACCTGAACACACGGTCCATCAGCGCCATGTAACGCGTCGAGCCCGGCGGCTTGCGCAGACGGTCGGAACCGGCGCGAAACCCCGTCGGCGTTACAAGGGTCAGGCTTCGAAAGCGCCCTGGCTGCTCCGCCGCGGCGCGTGCAAGAAACTCGCCCGCCAGGGACAGCGCCACAGCATCCACCGGCTCTGTGCCGATCTCGTCCAGCATGTCGAGCACGGCGTCCGTGTAGAGGCGAGGCGTGTAATCGCGATCGCTGCGGTCGGAAAAGCCAAAGCCGGGAAGATCCGGTGCAAACACGCGATGTGACGACAGCATGCCTTCGTACAAAGGAGCTACTTCCGCCGCGGAGGCGGCAGCGTTAATGCTGTGAACGAGCAACAGCGGCGCGCCGTCACCGGCGGTGTAGTAGCTCAAGGGCCCGGATTTGCCGGTAAATTCCTTGCGCTGTCCCGAGACTGCCGGTTGGCTGAGATGAGATGCTTCGATTAGACTGCCCCTCGAGTGCGGTGGTGCACACAAGTCTTTGATTATTGCAGTGGGGGAAACAATGTCCAAGTCTAACGAGAAGATAGAACGACGTCAGTTTGTAAAACTGGCCAGCGCAGCCGTGCTAGCGGCACCGCTCGGCGGCCTCGCCGGGTGCGGTGACAGTGGCAGCGATGCCGGTTCGACGAGTTCGCCCGCGTCAAGCGCACCACCGCCGCAGCCCGAGCCCCAGGCTGCACCACCGGCCGCGGCGCCGGAGCCGGCACCCGCTGCGCCGCCGGCGGCAGGCATGGAAAAAGTGGATGAGAACGACACGCTGGCCCAGTCGCTCGGCTACCGGCATGCGGCAGCCGACGTAGACCTCACAAAATTTCCGAAGCGCGGCGAGGCCGGCGCCGAGAACCAGTACTGCAAAAACTGCGTGCTGTTCCAGGGCGGCGACAACGAATGGGGCGCATGCTCGATCTTCGGCGGCAAGATGGTGAACGCCGGCGGCTGGTGCGCCACCTACGCGCCGAAGGGTTAGACCGGAAACTAATCCTGTGGGAGGTCAGGTAGTCCTGTGGGAGCGGCTTTAGCCGCGATAGTTTCAGCGGTGAGGCGTTGGAATCGCGGCTAAAGCCGCTCCCACAGAGCAGTTTCTCCTGCGGAGAAGCTTCTAACGCGGCGCAATGCCGAGCAGGTGCGCGACGTCCTTGAAAAAGATGCGCACGTGCGCCACGGGCTTTGCCCGCACCAGGCGCTTGTTCATGTACGCCTCCCACGTGAGTGTCTGCACGTCGGGGTCTTTGCAGATGGTCACGAAACGCTCCCGGCGTTTCTCGTTCGAGTACCAGAACTTCTGCATCATCCCCAAAATCCAGAAGACGCGGCCGTGCTTCTTCGCAAAACGCTTGCGCGCCAGGCGCAGCGCCTTCGGGTTGCCGCTTTCGAGAAATTCGACCACAGCCTCACTGGCACAGCGCCCGCTGTACATCGCGTAGTAGATGCCTTCGCCTGAGGCCGGCGCCACCGCGCCGGCAGCGTCACCGCACACCACCACGTCGCGGCCGTTGTCCCAGCGTTTGCGCATCTTCAGGGGAATCGGAGCGCCCTCTGTTCGCACGGTTGCGGCGTCGGTGAGGCCGGCACTCTCACGCAGCTTCGTTACCGAGCCTCGCAGCGAGAAGCCCTTGTGCGCGGTGCCCATGCCAACGCTGGTTTCCGCGCCGTGGGGAAATACCCAGCCGTAGAAGTCCGGCGAAATCTTGCCCTGGTAATACACGTCGCAGCGCTTCGGATCGAAGCCGTCGCTGCCGGCTTCCGGGGAGCGTACGATTTCGTGATACGCGAACACGTTCGGCAGCGTGCCCTGGTCGGCGAGGCTCTGCTTGGCCACGTTGGAGGCGGCGCCGTCCGCGCCGATGATGGCGCGCGCACGAATGCGCTGCATCCTGCCGTCGGCATCTTTGTACTCAACGATTGGTTCGGGCTGCTCATCGCGGCAGATCTTCTTGAAAAGGCCCGTGGCCCGGGTGGCGCCGTTGGCCGCGGCGCGCTTGCGCAGCCACTCATCGAACGTGCCTCGATTCACCATGCCGACCCAGCCGCCAACCGGCATGTCCACCTTGCAGTCGGACGGGGAAATCATGCGCGCCGTGCTGACCTTCGCTTCGAGCAGCGAT
>JBCAXP010000261.1:0-7091 GCA_038533995.1 Pseudomonadota bacterium | reverse complement strand
CGATGCGCGCCAGCTCGCGCGCTACGTCGGCAGCGCCGACAGTGGCGATCGTGTGAAGCTGCGCATCGTGCGCGACGGTGAGGAGATGAACCTGAAGGTCACGCTTGGCGATGCCGAAAGCCAGGTTGCGGCCGCGGACAGCGACAAGCGGCTAAAGGGCTTGGGCCTGACGCTGACCCCGCTGACGGACGCGCTGCGTGAGCGCCTGGGGCTCGATGCCGACGTCTCCGGAGCGGTCGTTGCACGGATCGATCCCAACGGCCTGGCAGCAGAGCAGGGCCTGCGCCGCGGGGATGTGCTCGTGCAGGCCGACCGGCAGCCGGTCGAGTCGCCGGGCGACCTTGCGAAAACGCTGGCCAGTGCGAAGAAGGCAGGGCGCAGTTCCGTGCCCGTGCTCGTCCGGCGCGGAGGCGCCCAGCAGTTTGCATCACTGCCGGTGGGTTGAGGAGCCACTGAGTTACTGAGCAAGAGTGGTCGGTCATCCAGCCCCGCTCGCTGCTGTTGCCGTTGCAGCGAGTGGGGCAGGATGGCGGGTCATTTGGCGCTGGCGTGCAGCTGCACCAGCGCTGTCTTGCGCCTATTCGACGGGCTCGTCCTCCCACCCCGCAATGCCGACGCGTTTGTTGAGCGCCTTCTTCGACCACCGATGACTGTCAGACCACAGGTAGCTATCGGACCAAAGGTAGCTGTCCGACCATAGGTAGCTGTCAGACCAAAGGTAGCTGTCGGACCACAGGTAGCTATCGGACCACAGATAGCTGTCAGACCACAGGTAGCTGTCGCTCATGGCATGGCTGGCGACAATCTCGCCGGCGCGGCTGCCGTAGTGCTCCTTGCCAGCCATGTCGCGTTTGATGTTCAGGCCACGATTCGCGCAGTCGTAGTCGCTGCCGTACACCGCACTGTAAGCGTTCACCATGCCAGCGCCCTGGCGCAGCGGGCTGAACGCGAACTGGCCGTCACTCGCCACGACGGGTTGCGCCGTGCTCATCAGTTTGCACTTCACCTGGTCTGGCTTAAGCCACGGTTCGGACTGCAGCACCATTGCGACCACGCCGCTCACAACAGCCGTTGCCTGCGATGTACCGGACATCGTGTAGTAGCGTTCGCCGCGCTTTGAAAGGCCCTTCGCTTTGGCGTTGCGCTCCTTGACCACGCCGGCCAGGTGCACGCCGGGTGCGAGCAGGTCCGGCTTGATAAACCCTTCGGCGGTTGGACCAGAGGCGGAAAACTCTGCGACTACGTCGTCCGATGTATCCCCGGGGGTCTCGTTGTCCGTGGTGGCACCAACGGTAATGATGTATGGCAGGTTGCCGGGCACGCCAACGGTCATCGGGTCAGGGCCCTTGTTGCCGGCGGAGGCCACCACTACGATCCCGGCGCGCCAGGCTTTCATGAGCGCCTGGTTGATGGGGTCATCCCAGTAGTGCGAGCGAACCTTGGTGCTGAACGACACGTTCAGCACGCGGATGTCGAATTTCTTGCGATGCTTGATGACGGTCTCGATGCCGCGAATCACGCTGGCGTAATTGGCTTCGCCCTTACGGTTGAAGGCCCGTACCACTACCAGGCCCGCGTCCGGTGCCACGCCGTTGTAGTAGCCGGACGAGCCAAGGTCACTGTTGGCTGCCAGGCTCGATACGTGACTGCCATGGCCGTTCTCGTCATTGACGTTCTTAAGCCTTGTGCGCTTTGCCGTCTTGTCGCGCTTACGGCTGTTCGACGTGTCGAACGCGGCAAGCACGCGCCGCTTGCCCCAGGTGTCGAGCAACACAGACCGGTCCGCGCTGATGCCGGTGTCCAGCACGGCAATCGTCACGCCCGCTCCGGTAAAGCCTTCGCCGTGCAGACGGTGCGCCTCGACGATTTCAGCCGGTTCGCTCTGAACGCCGATGCGGTGAGACCGGCGCTTTCTGGCATCGTCATCCTCATCATCGTCGTCGCGGGTGGCGATACGAACGACGCCATCTGCCTGCAGGCGTACGCCCTCGGTGCCGGAAACGATTTTCATCTGTTCATCGGTCAGGAGTGCCGCAACGCCGTCAATGATCTCCAGCGTGTCGGTGACCTGCCCGCCGGCGTTGCGAACGATGCTGTCTGCATCGGCTGCGCTTTGCGCCTGAACGATGTAGGACTGCGCCTCGGCGCCAGCCTGCTCCGCAGGCGACACGTCGAGATCCTGGACATGCGTGATCTCGGGGCCGGAATGCCGCGAGCTACTCCACTCAATCGACCACTCCAGGCCCAGGACCGCAAGGCCCAGTGCACACAGTAGTAATGCCGTTCTTGCCACGCCGTCCTTCTCCCTTTCGCTTGCCTGGCGCCAGTCCTTGATTCCGCGCACGAAAGGCGCCAGCCACACGGGCCTTCCGTCGCGATCCCTATTCCACCAAAACGACTGCGCGGCCGCGATGAACTGCGTGCCCCGCCTGCAAGCGCGTTTTGTGACGTGTGCCCGATAACCCGACGTTAAGTGCCGCTCGTACGCGGCATAGGCGCGTTATGTTGCGCGTGTGCGATGAATCCTCTACCGTGACGACCAACTGTTTCTTTGAGCCAGCGTTTTCCCATGCAGAACCGTCGCTTCCGTTACCTTTTCATTGCCGTCGCGGCCTGCCTTGTGGCGGCCTGCACCGCGGCGCCGCGCGTGACACGTTTGCACCAGGAGCAGGATGCCGCCGGTGCGCCCTACGGCAACGTGCTTGTTGTAGCGGTGTTCGAAGACTCGCAGTCGCGGCGAATCATGGAACGCGAGACGCGAGACCGGCTGACGGCTGCAGGCATCAAGGCCGTGGCGTTAACGTCCGTGCAAAAACCCGGTCACAAGTTAAGTCGCGAAGAGGTGGCGCGCGCAGTCGAGATCACGAGCGCGGATGCGGTGCTTGTGACTCAGCTGATTAGCTACGACCCAAGCGTGAAGGCGAAGCACCGGTCTCCTGAAGCCAGCTACAAGTTCGGTACCACGTACTACTTCGACGTATACACAGTCGATTACAAGGAGTTCGTTGAGGCACCGACTGTCCTCCTTACCGGTGATTTATCGCTTCAGACGGACCTCTACTCGGTAGAAAGCCGCAGCCGCGTTTGGGCCATCAAGAGCGAGCAGAAGATCAAGCTCAATCTTGAGGACCGCTGGGACGATTCGATCGTTGTCGCGGAGGCGGAAGCGATTGTTGGAGCGCTGGGCCGTGACCGCATGATCCCCCGGTAGACGCGCCAGGCTGCGCGCCGGCTTCCAAAAAATTTCCGGACGCATGAGGTTTTTCCTCAACAGACGGCGCTATTGCTCACCGAAAGACCAAACTTTCGGGAGCATCCCATGCGCGCACCAGTCCTTGCCTCGACGATTCTTGTACTCAGTCTATTGTCTGTCTGCACCGCGGCGAACGGCTCGCCGCAGTATCAACTGCCACCGGCGCCGGTAGACACCTTCACACCGCTGGCCTATGGCCGTAACGACATCGTTGTGTCCCCCAGCGTTTGGGAACCGTCAGACAAACTCTACGTGCTGCCCGTCTTCGTCGTCGCCAGCGACCGGGGTCATCTCGCGGAAAACCCACAGACGCCGGGGCTCGATTTTGACGGCGACGTGATGCATCCAACAGCGCTCGCGAACTTCCAACGAGCGCGTGACAACATGAGCGCGCACCTGCAAATCGCCCGGCGCATGTACCATCGCATGCTGCGCAACCCGCTGAACGGTGAGCCGCGCGGCACGTTCCGGCTTGCGTCATGGCGCCCCGAGACCGGGCGCGCGACCGTGGTGTCCGACTACCACGCGCCGGTCGAGCCGCTGGTGGTGCAGGTGCCAAGCTCCGCCAGCAGTATCGCCACGCAGCAGGATGTTGGCATTTATTCCTTCATCGACGATGTGATGGCACCCCTGGGCTGCCGCCAGACATCGTGCCCGTTTCTGCTGATGATGGTCATTGTCGGCGATGCAGGCGTAGGCACCGGCGCGCAGAAACTGAACCACGGCTTCAACGGCGGCGGTGGCTTCGGCATTTTCCGTTGGCTCGAAGTGCGCGATGCGAACCGTGGCGATGCATCGTGCCTGCGGCTGCAGCGACAGGTCGGTCGTCCACCCCAGGATAACTGGGTGGACAACGGTTGCAGCCACTTCCAGTCGACGCTGGTGCACGAGCTTGGCCACGCTTTCGGCCTCAATCATTCCTGGGAATACGGCGGCACGGGGTCGTACTACGACCGCGAGGACAGCGACAGCATCATGTCCTACAACGTGATGAACTGGATTCCCGGTTGCGGGCAGGGAAACGCCGCGCCTGGCGCGCACTCGGCGTGCACGTACCCTGCCAGTCATGACGTCATCGACAACAGCGCACACACCTGGCCAGGCGCACTACTGGCCGACGACCTGCGCGTGCTTGACCGCAACCGGCGCGCCTTTCCTGATCTTGGCTATCACAAGGGGCTGGATGCGCCGGGCGGTACTCAGACCGTACTGCACCAGGTGTACGCCGGCGCGACCGAAATACCGGGGCAGAAGCGTTTGTATCTCGTACCGGGTCTGACCCAGGAAGGCTGGCCCAACAGTGTCATTGGCGGCGGTAGCGAGGCCGCTCTTCAGCTTTGGGAGCCTTGGAACGCGCGACGTGCGTGGACGCTTGGGCCAGCGGCGCCGGGCCTTACAAGTTTCTTCCAGGTGATCTTTCCCGGCGACGTGGAACTGACCACGGTGCGGTTCTACAGCGGCCACGGCGGAGAACAGCCCGTTCCCGGTGCCCACTACAACACCATCGCCGAAGCACAGGTGGGCTGCGGCGGCTGTCTCGACGGTGGCTTTGACGTGCTGGGCAGCACTACTTTTGTCAACGGCCTTAACGACAGCGCGAGCCTTCAGCCGCACACCGCAACCGACACCTACCAGGTAAACCTGGTGCACACCTCGTCCTACGTTACGTTGCGCGGCGTGCGTTTCTGGGGCCGCCAGGGCGGCACCGGTCCGGTGGTGGAACTGTATCCTGCCGGTGAACCGGAGGTGTCGACCAGCGGCGCGACCTGGGACGGAGACATCAGCGCCATTGCCGGGTCCAACCAGACGATCAAGGCGTTTACCGACAGCTTCAGCCCGGCAGACTCGTGGCACTCGGATGCCGTGAGTTGCGGCGACTGGATTTCGGTGGATGTCGACTTTCCCGATGACGTGCAGCTCGGGTTCGTAAAGGCGCACACCGGCCACAGCGGTCAGTACCACGTGCCGGACATGGTGCAGGTGGAACGCGAATGTGCGTGCCGGGGTAGTAACACCGGCGTTGGCGGTGTTTGCGATGCGGGTTTGAGCCAGGCGGCGTGCAACGCCGCGGGCGGTCCCGGCGCGACAGTGTTCGAGTTTGTCGATCGCGAAGTGGTCGATGCAGATCACCTGCTGGGCTTTGCACCGACTTCCGCGCACCGCTGGCGCATCGCGCTGCACACGCCAGAGTCGCCGGACCAGTGCTACGCAGTGATTCGCGGTCTGCGCTTTTTCAATGCTGACGGCCTTGAATGGTTCCCCGCGCGGTCACGGCCGCCGGGGGAGTAGGGCGGCCAACAGCACCGGTTTCCACGATTTGTTATCCTCAGCCGCACGCTGCGGCGGCGCCTTGCGCTTCGTAAACACCAACTATCTTCTACTTTGCCAGCAAGGCGACCGAGGACACTCCCACCATGGACTTAAGCCAGACACTGGCGAGCATCAACGCAGTACTGTGGAATGAAACGTGGATTCTGATCATCGCCGCCACCGGCGTCATGTTCACGCTGTGGAGCGGCTTCTCGCAGTACCGGGCGCTGACCCACGGTACGCGCGTAGTGCGCGGCGATTACGACGACCCAGACGATCCGGGTGCCATCAGCCACTTCCAGGCTTTGTCCGCCGCGCTGTCCGGCACCGTTGGCCTCGGCAACATTGGTGGCGTAGCGCTCGCCATTTCCCTCGGCGGTCCCGGTGCAATCTTCTGGATGTGGGTAGTGGGCTTTCTCGGCATGTCGATCAAGCTCACGGAAGTGACGCTGTCGATGTTGTATCGAAACACCGACGACCCGGATAACCCGCACGGCGGCCCCATGTGGGTTGCTGGCAAGGCGCTCAAGCGCATCAATCCGCGCTTTGCCTGGCTCGGTGCGACGCTCGGCGCCGTTTACGGCTTCTGCGTGATGGCATCGTCCATCACGGGCGGCAACATGTTCCAGGCGTGGAACGTGGCGGACATCACCGGCAGCTATTTTGGCGTGCCCGGCTGGATCGCCGGCGTCGTGCTGACGCTGGCGGTAGGCGCTGTGCTCATCGGCGGCATCAAGCGCATTGGCCGCGTGACCGGGGCGCTCGTGCCGGGGATGGTTTTTGTCTACGTGATCGCCGGCTTCTACGTGCTATTCAGCAATGCCGGGGAAATACCCGGAATGTTGTCGCTGATTGTCACCAGTGCGTTTACTAGCACCGAGGCAGCCGGCGCCTTTGTCGGTGGCACGGTGGCTTCGGCGTTTCTTTTTGGTATGAAGCGCGCTGTGTTTTCCAACGAGGCCGGGCAGGGCTCCTCGGCGATTGCACACTCCGCGGCCAAAACCGATGAACCCGTGCGCGAAGGGTTGGTTGGCGGACTCGAGCCGTTCATTGACACAATTGTGGTGTGCACCTTTACGGCACTGATCATTCTGTCGACGGGTATCTGGAATCGGGCGCCAGACGTCATGCTGGAAACCCCGCTGGAAGCCCAGCAACGCGCTGACGGCTGGGCCTTCCCGGATGTGCCGCTTCCAGCCGGCAACTGGAATCAGGACGCGGCGCTGCTCATGGTGGTTGATGCAGGCCCCAATCCGGCGACAGGCCAGAACCGTCACCGCATCAGCGGTGCTGTGAGCCTCGACGGCGGCCAGCCGGTGGCGGTGTGGCAAACGTTTTCCGGGGAGGTGCAACCGATCGTGGCCGGCGGTGGCTTCTACGTGGACCACGTGGGCGCCACGCTCACCGCAAAGGCCTTTGATACCGCGTTACCTGGTCTTGGCAAATGGCTGATTACCATCGCGTCCTGGCTGTTTGCGATTTCTACCATCATCACGTGGGGCTATTACGGCGAGCAGGGCGCGATCTA
>JBCAXP010000260.1:0-7108 GCA_038533995.1 Pseudomonadota bacterium | reverse complement strand
GCCGTTGGCCTGAACGTCGTGGCGTTTGCCCATGTGTCGCTGGAAAATCACCACGCCGAGACCATCGAGGAGTTCGACCGCGCCATCGAGAAGTGGCCGCACGTGCAGGAATGCCATGCGACGAGCGGCGACTACGATTTCATGCTGAAAATCGTCGCTGCTGACATGGCCGACTACGACACCTTCCTGAGCCAGAGCCTGCTGCTGCTGCCAGGCGTGCGCACGGTCAACACGAGCTTTTCGCTACGCAGCCGCAAGCTCACTACGCACCTGCCCCTGCACGCCGTGTAGTTGCAGCAGGCTGGTTGCCGAAGCGGCGTTTACTTTGCCCGGCCGCAGCCGCCGTACTCCTCGAAGAAGCGTATGACGAGCATCATCGCGTTCTTGTCGCCATTGCCCTTACGGTTTTTCTCGATGAAGGAAAAAATGCCCGGGACGTCGAACAGCACGTCCGGCGACTTGCAATAGACCTCACCAAGGTAGTCAGTCTCTTCGTCCAGCATGGCGATCAGGTCAAGCGCGCCACCGATGTAGGCCTGTGCCCACGGGAGATCCTTGCAGGGCGCGCCCGCCTGGGCACAGCCGTCGAGCAGGCCATCCACCGATAGTGCGTTGCTGCGCACGGGCGTGAGCAGGAGCGCTGCCAGGCACAGGAAGAGTGCGCCTTGTTTGAAAATTTGCATGTCTGGCCTCGTCATGATTAAAATAAAACAATAATCTATTGCTGTTTTAATTTAATTTCAAGTAACAACTTCGGGAGGCCCCATGACCATCAAACTGGCACGACTGGTGTACTGGGCAGCATCCGCCTGGCTTGTAGCGCTGCCCATCGGCGCACTCTACAGCCTGACCGACATCAACCTTCTCGCCCGCCTTGCGCAGCTAAACCTGGGGTTGCCGATTCAGTGGTTCACTGTCGCCACCTGGCAGTGGTATGGCCTGTGGGCCGTGTCTGTCGCGTACCTGGCCGTAGGCTATGCCGGCATCTACTTCCTGCGACGCGCCTTTCGTTCCTTCGCAAGCGGCCAGTGGTTCGACACTGACAACAGTCGCAGCCTGCGACTGTTCGCAATCTTCCTGGTTGCGCAAGGCTTCGTGAAACCATTGCACCATGCCGCCAGCAGTGTCGTGCTGTCGTGGAATCACCCGCCCGGCCAGGGCATGCTTTCGCTTTCGGCCGGCAGCCATGAGCTGGTGCTGATCGTCAGCGGTCTCGTGGTCTGGGTGCTCGCCGACTTGCTTCTGGCCGGCATCCGGGCCGACAGCGAGAACCGGCAGTTTGTCTAGCCCGGGCACACAGGCTTGAGCGTGGCGGACGGAGTCATCAAAGTCCGGCTCGATGTCGTAATGGCGGAACGGCGCGTCACAGGAAAAGACCTCGCCGCTGCGGTCGGCATCACCGAGCAAAACCTTTCACTGTTGCGCAACGGCAAGGTCAAGGGCGTTCGCTTCTCGACTCTCGCGGCAATTTGTCGCGAACTCGACTGTCAGCCCGGCGATCTCATCGTCTTTGACAAGACTTCCGGGCGCGACTAGCCCGGTGCGTCGCTGCCGCAAGCTCAGAGGCAGTTCTGCGACAACCAGTCGACGACAAGACGCTGGAACGCAATCCGGTGGCCGGTGAACGAGTGGTCGCCGGCCACCTCCAGCGCGGTCACGTCGAGGCTGGCGCCGACCGCATCGGCTTGCCATGCGGCGACGAGATCACGCTGAACGTCCACGGGCACAACGCCGTCTTTCAGACCGGTCAGCAAAAGGACAGGGCGACCGGCCAGCGATGGCCCCAGCTGGCGCAGGTCGAACTCGGCCTGCCGCTGCTCAAGCTCCCGAAGCCCCGTCTCGCCATCCCAATCCTCGAGCATGAAAAGTGCGTCGCTGTAACGCACGAACGCAGCTCTCGTTTCTGCGTCGCGATCCGCGTAGCGCCCGAGATTTGCCGCGGCCAGGCCGACGACGCACTGTACGTTCGCATCGGCTGCGCCGGTACGCAGGGCCGCGTGTCCCCCCATCGAATGCCCAATCACCGCGAGCCGTTGCGAGTCGACACGAAACTCCTCGGCGTTCTGGCGAAGATGCTCGAGCGCGGCCAGCGCATCCTCGCGCATATGCGCGATGCGAAACGCCCCCTCCGAACCCCAGGCGCCGCGGTAGTGCATGAACATGACGTTCCAGCCGACCCGCCGCAGCGTGAGTGCGAGGTCCAGGTTTTTTTCGTTGCCCGGATAGCCGTGCAATAGCAGCGCGGTGGGATGCGGACCGGCGCCACCTGCCATCATCAGGTAGCCCGGCAGGCGGGCGCCGCTGCTTGTGAACGTCAGTTCCACGTTTGTCGCGGCCGGCCTTCTCTCGGGAGGATCGGAAAAAACCGGGTCGACGGCCCGGCCCGCATCGCAGCCTGTGAGTGCAAGCGCAACGAGGACGAAACCACAACGGACGTGATTGATCATAGTCAGATTGGTAGCCATGGGCGAAAGGATACGACAAACCCCGTTGGCGTCGCACAGTCAACAGGACACGCGCCAACTTCATCGGCTTCGCTTACCGATGCTTGCCCTGTCGAACGGACAGAACCGTCCGCAATGTGTCCGGCTGTCCGCCAGCGGACAACCTGCAGCTCACCGTCATCACGACGGGAAAACGCTTTTTGCACTATTTTCCAACGCCTTGAGAAAACGGTAGCGATTGGCATGGAGCATGCAGACTGGCAGGAGTTAGCACGGCTGGTCAGTTTTCCATTTGAGACAGGGGCAAGCAATGTCGTTTTTATCCTGGACTGCAGTCCGGTTGAAGCACCGGTTCAGCACAACCTTTGCCTTGGTGTCGCTCGCCACAGTGACCCTGCTCAGTGGCTGTGCCGCGACACCAGAGCTGGCGACCGTGAGGCAAATTCCGGAACTGATGGGCGCCTTCAAGGTTGACGGCCTCGCTGTCACCGCTGTTGCGGGAGATGAAGTGCTCGTCTCCAGCGGGTTTGGCGTGCAGGCGAATGGCGACGCATTCACTTCCACGTCGACCTGCGGCCTCTATTCAGCGACCAAAGTGCTCGCCTCACTGACTTATGCGAGGCTCGCGCAGGATGGGCGCATCGACCTGGATGCACCGCTCGGCGAGTATCTGGCGGACGCTCCGGACGACTGGCGCGAGATACCCTTTTTCCGACTGCTGAACCATACGTCCGGCATCACCATGGTGGTGAACAAGCCGGAGTTTGGCGACATTGCCTCAAACCCGCAGGCTGGAAACGAAGACATCTATCGCATGGTCAGGGACGCGCCGCTCGACTACGAGCCCGGCCAGTATTCGCGCTACCGGCAGTCTGGCTATGCGGTTGGTGAAGTGATTCTGGAGAACCGCCTCGGGACGAGTTTCGACGCCCTCGTCGAACAGTACATCACCGTGCCTGCAGGCATGACCAGCACCGCGCATCCGTCAACGAGTGATAAAACGCAGCCACCGCTTCTATTGAGTGCTGGCGGCTATGAAACGACAGCTGACAACATGGCGCAACTGTTCCTGAGTCTCAACAATGGTGCCGTGATAGACGCGTCAGACTGGAAGAACCTGCTGCTAGATGAGGCCTATGTCGTCAACGACTACAGCCTCGGAAACATCACGGAAACAAGGAATGGTGTACTGACGCTGGGGCACCGCGGCGGCGGCGCGCGCGCGAATATCCGATACGCACCTGATCAGAAAGTGGGCGCTATGGTGTGCACCGACGATACCCGGAACAACGAGCTGGCGATCTCCCTTGCCAACATGCTGATTCGGGAAATCACCTCAGGCGAAATTCCGCAGTCGCCGTTGTTAGTGGCGCTCGCAGGGTATGAGGCGATGACAGGAGCCGAGGTTGTTGCCGCCTACAAAGCGGCCGCCGTTCAGGGTAGCCGCTACGACATGGCTGACAGCGAGGCGCTGCTCAACCGTATCGGCTACTCCTTTCTGTCACGTGAGCAAACGCGCGACGCTATCGACGTCTTCTCGCTGAACGCTGAGCTATTCCCGGCGTCGCCGAATACCCATGACAGCCTGGGAGAAGCGCTGCTGGCCTCTGGAAAGCCTGCGGCGGCGTTGCTGAGGTACCGAAAGGCGCTGACGCTGGACCCGGACAGCGCGAACGCCAGGGCGATGGTCGAGAAGATAGAGGCGCAAAATCCATAACACTGCGCTGGCGTATCGGTCGTGCGAACTGCCGGCACGGGAAAACCTGATTCGCGCCTCCGGGTTTCCGTGGTAGGGTTTGCCCGTTACGCAACTGCACGCAGGCGCAGCTCCCGATGAGCACAGAAACTCGCGGCTGGACCACAAACCTCGCCACTGCCGTCCGGCGCGCGCTGCGCGCCCCGCACGGCAACGTCTTGCGTGCAGCAGCCGCCGGCGGTCTGTTGAGCGTTGCGCCGCACGCTCACGCTGACACACCCTTTCCGCCAGTCTACGACCTCAGCCAGCTACTGGAGGCCAACGGTGGCGATGGCAGCCAGGGAATGGTGATCAGTACAATTCCCGACGTCGACGCAGGCATTAGAACGGTCGCCGGCGGTGGCGACGTCAATGGCGACGGCGCTGACGATCTTATTATCGGTGCGCCAGGTTCGGATTTCAGCGCGTACAACGGCGGACAGGCCTTCGTGTTGTTTGGATCGGGCGATCCGCTGCCCGCTGAGTTTGGACTTGAACAGCTGCTGAGCACGTTCGGTGGGGACGGGTCAAAGGGCATGGTGCTAAATGGCACCTACGGCAGCTATTACGGATCGCAATTAGTCGGTGCTTCCGTCGGCAACGTCGGCGATGTCAACGGCGATGGCATTGGCGACTTTCTCGTTGGCGTGCCCGGACGAATCTTTCGCTCAGGCTCCGATGGCAACGTTTATCTGGTCTACGGCACCACCGACGGTTTTCCCGCTGAGGTTGATGTCCCCTTCTGGGATGCGCTGCCAACGATTGCGTCGACACGAATCGCCGGAATCGGCCAGGGCCACTTCGGAGAGCGGGCCGGCAGCGCCGGCGACTTCAACGGCGACGGCATCGCCGACCTTATAGCAGGTGCGCCAGGCGCCGAGCAGTACTATACCCAGATCGACATGTCCGGCACCTCGATGGTGCTGTTCGGCGGTGAGCAAAGCTTCACACCCACACTCTATGAAAGCGAGATTGTTGCGGCTGACGGTGCCATGGGCGCCCTGTTCAAGGGCATCGATCACGCCGGCTATGACGGTGACCAGTCGGGCCGGGCCGTGGGCGGCGGTGGCGACATCAACGGTGATGGCATTGACGACGTCTTGATTGGAGCGCCCTACGCCGATCGCGATGACCTGTTGAGCGTAGGCGAAGCCTATATCGTCTTCGGCCGCCGGGAAGGGCCGGCCGGCTTGGGCGGCTTCGACGGCGAGGAACCCCTGGCGGAACTGCTGCCGGAAAACGGCGGCGACGGCGACCGCGGGGTGGTGCTGTACGGTGAATTCGCGAACGAAAAAATGGGCGGAACCGTCCGCATTCTCGGCGACATCAATGCCGACGGCTTCGACGACATCATGATTTCCTCATCAGCGCGAGCCCACGTCGTGTTCGGGCAGGCACAGTTTCCGGCAACCATTGAGCTCGCCCAGCTGTCCACGACGCCGGTCGACGACATGCCGGTTGGCCTGGAATTGCCCTTCGGTGTAAAGGCCGCCGGCGATTTCAATGCCGATGGCATCGATGATTTCATTTCGTCCTCGGGCACGTTCGGGACTTTTGTTGTTTACGGTCGTGCCGCCGACCCGGTTGAACTGTTCGATATGGAAGCGCTCTATCCGGAAAACGGCGGCGACGGGACGAACGGTGTGCAGTTCATAAACACAACGCCAGGAGGACTCGCCGCAGCTGGGGATTTCAATGCCGATGGCATCGATGACGTCTTGATCGGTGGCGCAATTATTTTTGGCAGGACGATTTCCAGCGACAGCGACGCTGATGGCTTCGTCGATCCTGTCGACAACTGCCCCAACGTGGTCAATTCGGACCAACGGGACACTGACGGCGATGGCATCGGCAACTGGTGCGATGCAGACCTGTCGAACAACTGCGCGGTCAACTTCGTGGACCTGGCGTTGATGAAGAGCGTGTTCTTTAGCGCGGACGCGAACGCAGACCTCAACGGCGATAGCAGCGTCAACTTCACGGACTTGGGGATAATGAAGGCGAGTTTTTTCCAGCCACCCGGCCCGGGCGCATTCTTCAACGACTGCGACGAGGCAAGGCGCAGATAGCGACGGCAGAATGAAGACTGGTTGCTGCGTTGGCGCGCAAGCCACAGGGTGGCAACCAGTGAGCACAAGCCTCTACACTTTCCTCCATGATCACGACGCTCGCCGTTGCCAACTACCGCTCATTGCTCGATCTCGCGGTGCCTTTTGGCCCGCTGAACGTAATCACTGGTGAGAATGCCAGTGGGAAATCCAACTTGTACAAAGCGCTGCGCCTGCTGTCGGAAACTGCACAAGGCGGCGTTATCAATTCACTCGCCCGCGAGGGCGGCCTGAGTTCGACATTCTGGGCCGGGCCAGAAACGCTGAGCAAGGCGATGCGCGAAGGGCACGTGCCCGTCCAGGGCGGACCGAGGCAAAAGCCCGCGCGTCTGCGCCTGGGCTTCTCGGGCGACGAGTTCGGGTATGCAATTTCTCTGGGCTTGCCAGTGCCGGGCAGTCTGGGGCCGACGGCGTTTGGCCTTGATCCGGAAATCAAGCGCGAGAGCATCTGGGCGGGCCACGCCTATCGGCCAGCCAGCGCGCTCGTGGAACGCGATGGCGCAATCACAAAGGTGCGCAGCGGCCGATCGTGGCGAGTCGTATCTCAGTACACAAGCAGCTTCGAGAGCATGTTCAATGAGGCTGTAGACCCGGAAGTTGCGCCGGAGATCATCACGCTGCGCGAACAGATCAAGCGCTGGCGGTTTTACGATCACTTTCGGTCCGACGCGGCCTCACCGGCGCGCCAACCGCAACTTGGCACCCGAACGCCGGTGCTCCACAACGATGGCCGGGACCTTGCTGCCGCAATCCAGACCATTATTGAAATCGGTGACGCAGACGCGCTGCACGATGCAGTAGTCGATGCGTTCCCGGGTGCC
>JBCAXP010000259.1:0-7114 GCA_038533995.1 Pseudomonadota bacterium | reverse complement strand
CCTAATGAACGTGAGTTAAGGACGATGACACGCGGATGTTGCGGCCAGTTGGCGGGATTATGTAAATTTCATGACGGTCGCCCGGCCGGCGCGGGCTCACAGGGCGGCCCGCGGGCAAAGTCCGGGTTGTTTGGCCTTGGCGGCGGGGGGGATCAGCCGGTTCTGACTTCGGCCTGAGGCTGGGCCAGAAAAAGCGGCGGCCTGTTGAACTGTTCGGCAAACTGTTCGGCTGGCAGGGGCTTGCTGAAAAGAAACCCTTGCAACAGGTCGCAGCCCTTGCTGGCAAGGCAGCGATGCTGGGCGTCCGTTTCTATGCCTTCGGCCACCACCTTCAGCTTCAGGCTCTTGCCGAGCGCAACAATCGCGGAGCAGATGGCTGCCTCGTCATCGGGCGACTGGATTTCGCGTACAAAGGCACGGTCGATCTTGAGCGTGCTGAGCGGAAACGTCTGCAGATAGGCGAGGGAGGAGTAGCCGACGCCAAAGTCGTCGACGGCAATGCTGAAGCCAAGCTCGCGCAGTTCCTGGAGGCAGCGACGCACGGCTTCGATGTCGTGCAGCAACACGGATTCGGTAATCTCTACCTCGACCTGGTGTGGGCTCACGCCCGCCTGGTCGCAGGCCTCCTTGAGGTGTTGCACAGGGTTGCCGTGCCGAAATTCCTCTCCGGAGATGTTGAGGGCGATGACTGGCACGCTGGCACCGTCGTCGTTCCACTGTCCAAGCTGGCGGCACACGTCTTTCACCATCCAGGCGCCAACCTCAACGATGAGTCCCGATTCTTCAGCAAGCGGAATGAAGACGCCCGGTGAGATTGGTCCCTGCTGGGGGTGCGTCCAGCGCAGGAGCGCTTCGGCGCCGGCAAGTTCCAGCGTGTTGGCGTCGTATTTCGGCTGGTAGTGCACCTCGAACTCGTTGTTCTTGAGTGCGCGCCGAAGCTCGCTCTCCATGCAGATTCGCTTGATGGTGAGAGAGCCCATGATTTCAGAATAGCGGCGGTAGGTGTTGCGGCCGGAGTCCTTGGCACTCTGCACTGCCGTTGCCGCTTTCTTCAGGAGCTCCTGCACGTCCCACTCCGGCGGCGCGGCGGTCGCCACCCCGATACTGGGCGTCACCACGACGTCGGTCTCGCCGTGCATGAACGGCTCGGCCATGGCCTTGATGATGTTTCGCGCGAGCGCTACCGGCGACGAGTCGGCAGGGGCGTGGCGCAGGAACACCACGAACTCATCGCCGCCGAAACGGGCAACGTCGCAGTGGCCGAGGCGGGCGCTGCCAGCACGCACACAGTGCGAGAGCCGCGTTGCGACCGCCCTAAGCAGTTCGTCGCCGGTATCGTGACCAAACGCGTCGTTGACGCGCTTGAAGTGATCGAGGTCGATATGAAAGACCGTGATGCGCTCCTGGCTGCCAGCAGCTTCGGTCAGCGCATCGCTGCAGCGCTCTGTGAACAGGTCACGGTTGGGAAGCCCGGTGAGCGGGTCGAAGTTGGCCAGCGTATGGATCTTGCGCTCGGCCTGCTTGCGCTCCGTGACGTCGCGAATCAGGGCCAGCACGCTTTCCGAGTCCATGGGCGTGTAGCGCGCCTCGAAGTAGCGCAGCTCGGTGCCCGTTTTCTTGTCTGCGTACTCATGTGTATGGGGTTCGTTGTTCGCCAGTGCACTCTGGATACCCTGCAACATGCGCTTCGTGACGTAGCCCGGGAAAAGGTCTGCGACACGCTGCGGTGACGCCTCATTGCGGTGCTGGCCGGTGGCATCGAGCGCACGCTTGACGTTGCCGGCGGTGTCCAGCACCAGGATGCGGTCCGGAATAGCCCGAAGCAGCGCCTGGTTCGCACTCTCGCTGTTCGCAAGCGCCTGCGTGAGGCCGGCGTTGCGCATGATGTAGCGAAGCCGATGGCCGAGCAGTGGCCAGTTGACCGGCTTAACGATGAAGTCCGTTGCCCCGGCGTCGTAAGCCTGATTGACGGACTCGGCGCCGTCGCTGCCGGTAATGATGACGATGGGAACGCTGCTCGTTTCCTCGTTCTGGCGCATCTGCGCACAGGCGCTGTAGCCGTCAACGTGCGGCATCTTTGCGTCGAGAACTACCAGGTCCGGACGGCGATTCGCAGCGGCGGCGAGTGCCTCCTGACCATTGCCGGTGTCGACAACGTCAAAGCCGTTTTGCCGCAGCAACTCGGACAGCAGGCGACGGGCGACCGGATCGTCGTCGGCCACCAGCGCACAGGGCGCAAGCGTCTTGGCGTTCATGCGGCCACCTTCGGCGCGAGCTGGCGCAGTGTGGCTTCCACCGACGGCCGCATGGCTTCCGCCTCGGCGAACAGTGATCGGGCGCGTGGTGTGTCGTTTCTGTCGCCCGCGTTTTCTATGAGCTGGAACAGGTCGCCGAGCTGGGTGGCGCCCACGTTGTAGCTGCCTGACTTGAGGTTGTGCGCAATAGCCTGGATGGCCTGGCCATCGGAGGCGTCCACCGCCTGGCGAAGCTCGTTGATGAGTTCTTCCGAGCTGGACAGGTACAGCCCGACCACTTCTTCCATCAGGCCTTCGCCGGCCGACTCGCCCAGCGAGCGAATAGCGTCGAGTACTGAAGGATCAATCAGCGCGTGGTCTGCTTCTGCGGCGAGCGGCTCTTCGGCCGCCGCGGGTTTCAGGAACTGCCGCCAGCGCTTGATGGGAATGATGAATTTAAAAAAGGCGACGATGTAGAACGGTATGCACCAAAACACCAGGTTAGCCACGAACAATAGCAGTGTGACGATGCCGACCAGCGGCTCGAGTAACTTCGACAGCATAGTAATGAGTAAGACGTTCCCTAGTGGCGCGGTAAATTCGTGTGTGGCTATTATGACCGGGCTCCGCGCGTCGGCAGGCCGAAGTGTAGCATCAAGCGCACCGTCCTCGTCCAATGCAGCCAGCGACCCGGCGCCTGTCCCAGGAGGACGCCATGGCGATCAAGCGGGCTGACTGGTCAAAGGGGCGCCTGGTAACGCTTACCCACGACTCGGAAATCCTTGCGGACAACCCGCTGGGTGACCCGGCAACACGCAGCTTTCCGGCGTGGTTGCCGCCGCAGTATGACCAGCCGCGGTACAAGAACCGCCGCTTTCCCGTGCTGTATGACCTCGTGGGATACACGTCAGGCGGCTGGGCCCATACGAACTGGCGCAACTTCGATGAAAACGTGCCGGAGCGCTGTGCGCGGCTCTTGCATGAAGAGCGCATGGGGCCGGCCTTTATTGTGTTTCCGGACTGCTTCACGGCCCTCGGCGGCAACCAGTACATCAATTCAAGCGCGATTGGTGACTACGCGGATTACCTCACCCGGGAGCTGGTGCCGTTTGTGGATGGGGAGCTCAGGACGCTGGCGTCGCGCGAGCACCGGGGTTGCTTCGGCAAATCGTCCGGTGGCTACGGCGCCATCATTCACGGCATGAAGTACGCGCGCTACTGGGGCGCAATCGCCAATCACTCCGGTGACGCCCTTTTTGATTTTGTCTATCGCAGCGACTGGCCGAACACGCTGACTGAGCTCGCGCGTTATGCGGGCAAACGCGGTGACGCGGCGGCGGTGGACGTGCTGGAACGCGAGCGCAACGTTGCCGAGGGCATTGACGATGGCCGTGCCGCTCGCTTCCTCGAGAAGATGTGGAAGAAGGCGTCCCCCGGCGGGCGGGAGATCCACGCCCTGATGAACCTGTGCATGGCGGCAACCTATGACCCGGACCCGTCAACGAGCCTCGGGTTTCGCCTGCCGTTCAACCTCGAAACCGGCGAACTCATCCCGGAGCGCTGGCGCAACTGGCTGCGTCATGACCCGGCGCGGCTCGTGCGTCGCTACCGAAAGAACCTGGCGACGCTCAAGGGCATCTTCATCGACTGCGGCTGGCGCGACCAGTACCACATTCACTACGGCACCCGGGTGTTGTCCAAGCAGCTCAAGCTCAACGACATCGAGCACGTGTACGAGGAATACGACGGAACGCACTCCGGCATCGACTACCGGATGGACGTCAGCCTGCCGTTTCTCTACGACAGGCTGAAAGACCGCTAGGCCTCAGGGCCGCTTGCGGCAGCTAGCGTCCAAAGAGGTAATGGCCGACGAACCACTCGTCCCCTTGCTTGTAGTCGAACAGCTCGGCCACGGCCAAGAAGAACATGCGCCAGCGGTTGAACCAGAGCGCGGCGTCGCCCTCACCGTAGGTTTCTGCAAGCACTGGCATCACGGTGGCACGGCGCGCGTCAATGTTCGCAAGCCAGGCTTCTGACGTCAGCGCGTAGTGATGGCCGTTGACCCGCCAGCGCTCTTCCAGTCGAAGGTGGTTATCGAAGCTCGGCAGCGTGTCGAACGAGGGCATCATGCCGCCGGTGAAGAAGTACTTTGCCATCCAGTCGCTCTTGCCGCGGTTCTCGAACGGGTAGAGCAGGTGATCGTGGCAGAATATGTGGACGAACAGTTTGCCCTCGGGCGCGAGCCAGCCCTCGACGCGCTCGAGAATTCGCGCGTAATTTCTGAGGTGCTCGAACATCTCCACTGACACCACGCGGTCAAAGCGGGTGGTAGTGGAGAAGTCGTTGATGTCCGCGGTGATCACGGTGACGTTTTGCAAGCCGCGCTCGGCGGCGCGCGCATCGATGAACGCTTTCTGCGGGCCGGAGTTGGAAACCGATACGACTTCGCACGCGGGGTATTGGTGCGCAATCCACAGGCTGAGCGAACCCCAGCCACAGCCGAGATCCAGTACTCGCATGCCGTCGGCGATACCAGCCCGCTCGCAGGTGAGGCGCAGCATGTGCTCCTCGGCTTCATCGAGGCTTTCAGTGCCGTTCGGAAAGAAGCAGGAGCTGTACTTCAAGTGTTTTCCAAGGGCTGCCTGGAAAAACGCCGGTGGCACTTCGTAGTGCTGCTCGTTGGCTGCCTCGGTGCTGACCGCAATGGGTCCCTCGGACAGGCTGGCCAGCGTTTCGGCGAGCTGGCGCTCCTGGGCCTCGGCGGTGTCAGCTTCTTCAGAGCGAATGCGTTTCGCCATCAGGCGGCGCATACCCATCCGCATCAGCGGGTCCGGCACCAGGCCGCGTTCGCACAGCGCGATGGCTACCATGGGCCGGACTCCTTGTCGGCGGCGGCAACCAGCGGGCGCTGGCGGCACCCGCGGCGACCGAGCGTTATCTGTACGTCACTGACAAAGCGTTCGAGGAAGCCGGCTTCGCAGTAGCAGAAGTAGAACCACCACATGCGGATAAAGCGCTCGTCGTAGCCGAGAGCGCGTACCTTGTCGAGATTGGCGGCGAAGCGCTCGCGCCAGTGGCGCAGCGTCAATGCGTAGTCCAGACCGATGTCGTTGAGCGCCAGCACCTGGAAGTCGGTGACCTTGTTCATGACGTTCGACATGTGGTTCACAGACGGCAGACAGCCGCCGGGGAAAATGTAGCGCTTGATAAAGTCGACGGAGCCAACGGCTTCCTCGTAGGCCTGGTCGCGCATCGTAATCGTCTGCAGGAGCATCAGCCCGTCGTCTTTCAGCCGCTCCTGGCAGACCTTGAAGAAAGTTTCATGATGCGAATGGCCAACGGCCTCGATCATCTCGATGGACACGAGGCGGTCAAACTGGCCGGTCAGGTCCCGGTAGTCCTGCTTGAGTACGGTAATGAGGTCCTGCAGGCCGGCCTCCTGCACGAGCCGCTGCGCGCGCTCGAACTGTTCCTGCGAAATGGTCGTCGTGGTGACCCGGCAGCCCGTCGTGCGGGCAGCATGCAACGCAAGGCCGCCCCAGCCGGTGCCAATCTCGAGAAGATGATGGCTCTCGTTCAGTTTGAGGGAGCTGCAGACAAGATCGAACTTGGCAACCTGGGCGTCGTGCAGGCTCATCGCCGGGTCGCGGAAAACCGCCGCGGAATACGCCATGGTCTCATCGAGAAACGTTTCGAACAGGTCGTTGCCGAGATCGTAGTGCGCGGCAATGTTCTTGCGGCTGCCGGTGCGCGTATTGCGGCGCAGCCAGTGGAAAAGCCGTCGCGCGGGCAGCGTTAGGCGCGCGGGGCCCCGTTCGACGCCGAGCCAGATGTCTTCGTTGCGAATCATGATGCGCAGGAAGGCGGTCAGGTCGTCGCAGTCCCAGTGACCGTCCATCCAGGCTTCGCCAAGACCAACGCTGGCCCCGAGCATGGCCTGCCGATAGAACTCCGGATGGTGCACTGACACGCTCGCGTGCAAGCCGTCTCCGGGACCGAGCGTGAGTTCCTCACCGTCGCGCCAGGTGAGCTGGTCGCGGTACAGACGGCCGAGGACCTTGAGCGCCGCGCTGCGTGCGAAGCGATCGACGAGTGTGGGCTCCCGCCCGGGCAGGTCAATGGCCTGCTGGTTTCCAACGCTGTTACTCATGCGGAGTACTTTTCCTCGATGGTTGTGTTCTTGTCAGGATGGGTGTGGAAGGTCACACCTTTGCGCCACAGGCGAAATGCCTGCCAGTGTATGCGCCACACGATGGCGACTGTTTGCAGCGGGAACCGGGCAAGGGTCAGCGCCAGCGTCCGCGAAGTGATGGGCAAGCGGCTCAGGCTCATGCGCGCGTCGTGCACCTTGCGGTTTTCCGCTTTGTTGCGGATACGAAGCGCAAGCTGCTCGCCGGGTATCCCCATCTTCCACTCGTAGTGCATGTCCATGGGGAGAAACGGCGACACGTGGAACGCCTTGTTGCTCGTGCCATCCACGGGCGCGTTGCCGCCAGTCGTTTTCGGTATGACGTAGCAGTGCCGTTCCTTCCACGGCGTGTTGTGGACCTCGACGACGATGTTTTCGAGGGTCACGCCGTCCTCGTTGAAACAGTAGAAAAAGCTCGCCGGATTGAACGTGTGTCCGAAGTAGCGCAGGTGCGTCAGCAGGCGAATGGGACCCGTTGGCCTGCGCCCCGTTGCGCTCGTTACAAGCGCGCGAATCGTGTCGCTCAGCGACTCGTCCGGTTCGCCCACGTGGTCGGCGCGCCGAAACCACGCAAGCGCGGGCCGCTTCGCAGACCACAGCCAGAATTTGTCAAAAAGGTCGGGCAGTTCGTCCAGGTCCAGGTAAAGCATGCAGATCGGATAGCCAAACCGATGCTCAACGGGTTCATGCC
>JBCAXP010000258.1:0-7139 GCA_038533995.1 Pseudomonadota bacterium | reverse complement strand
GCGTTGACCGCGGACTGGTTGAACTGGACGGCGCTGACCTTGCGAAAATGCCGCTGCGGGAGATTGCCGCGCGCCGTGCCGTGGTCGGGCCGCCGGCGCAGCTTGCCTTTGACTTCACCGTGGCAGACGTTGTCACCATGGGTTGGCGTCACGGTGAGCGGTACGGGAAGCGGGCCATGGATGCGGCGCTGGAAGAGGTCCTGGCCGAATGCGCCCTGACAGACCTGGCAGAGCGCATCTACATGACCCTGTCGAGCGGCGAGCGGCAGCGCGCGCAGTTCGCCCGGGGGCTGCTGCAAATCTGGCGACCACCCGAAGACGCTTCGCCGCGCTGGCTGCTGCTCGACGAGCCGACGTCCAACCTTGATATCGCCCACTCGATTGCGGTGCTGGAATCGCTGCGCGGGCAGGCGCGGCGAGGCGTCGGCGTGCTCGCCATCGTGCACGACCTGGACCTCGGCGCCCGTTTTGCAGACCAGGTGATTTTGCTGTCGAACGGTCGGGTGGTCGCTGCCGGAGCGCCGCGGGACGTTATCGTTTCCGATACGCTGACCGAGGTGTATCGCACACCGGTTCACGTTGAATACCACCAGGGGATTGGCCGCCTGGCGGTTTTGACCTGACGGATCACTCACACACTCAAGAGGAGGTAACCCGTGTTTATCGCAATGAATCGATTCAAGATTGCCAAGGGCTTCGAGGAAGGCTTCGAAAAGATCTGGCGTGAACGTGACTCTTACTTGTCAGACGTGCCGGGCTTCCAGTCGTTTGCGCTGCTGAAGGGTCCAGAGCGCGAGGACCACGTGCTTTACTCATCGCACACTACCTGGGAGTCCAGGGACGCCTTCGACGCATGGACCCAGTCGGACCACTTCCGCAAGGCCCACGCACAGGCAAGCGCGCCCAAAGGCACCTATCTCGCGCACCCGGATCTTGAAACGTTTGAAGCGGTTGTTATGTAGCCGGAGACCCGGAGTGTTTCGGCTGCCCATTCAGCCGTAGCAGCAGGCGCCCCCAGACGCGGTTTGCGGGCAGGGGCCCCAGGTCGATTGCGGGCGTTGAGGTGGAGGCGTCGCCGCGCACGTCAACCTCGTTGTTTTCCCTGAACCCGGTCACGCGCTTGACGATCATGCCCAGGCGGGGATGATCAATGAGCGCGACGTGTCCGCGCTTCGGACGCAGGAATCGCGACCGGTACTGGATAAAGACGCCGACGTCACCGGACAGCAACGCCGGCGCCATGCTGTCGCCCTGAATGCGGACGACGCGAACACCGCAGCGCTTGAGCAGTTTCAGCACGAGCGCAGGCCGACGCTCTACAGTTTCGGTTGTACCACGCTCATGCTGGGCGGGTACGGGCAGGTCACGCGCTGTGTCTCAACGTCTTTCGTGGCCCAGAAAGTCTCCGCAAACTCGTTAACGAGTTCGACGAGTTCTTCACCGTTGCTGCGAGCAACACCCTGCTTGCAGGCGCTGGCCTTCAGCATGATGCGATGAACCAGGTCGTGGGTGTTCGGATGCTTCTCGAACTGCGGCGCCTTGAAGTAGTCGCCCCAGATGATGCGCACCTCGTGCTTCACCTTCTCCGCTTCCTCTTCCTTGCGGAAGGTGCAGCGCGCGATCGTGTTGGCGGCGGCGAGGTCGCCGGAGCCGGCCTTGTCTGCGTTTTCCTGCATGATGTCCAGCAGGCGCACAACAGACAGCGCCGCGATTATCGCGGTGGAAGGGTCGTAAATCTTGCAGGGAATGTCGCAGTGAGCGGATGCCGTTTCCAGGTCGAGCAATCCCTTCATCGTAAAGTCCATAGTCGCTTTCACCTCATGTGTGTTTGGTGCCGTCGCAGCGCCGCGTTTTGTCAGGGTCACCGGGCCGCATGGGCCGGCAACTCAAGGCGGCGTTCGAGGGCGCGAATTATCGGGATTGGCGCTTCACCGGCACTCGTGACTTGCGGCGAACCGAACGGGCAACCCACCCGGCAGTGACCCCAAGCAGGGCGATGAGCAGCCACGTCTCCCAGTGCGTGTGCACGGCAGAGACGCCATGTCCCGGGTGTGCGGATGCGGTCCCGGAAATGAAAGCGGCCAGTAGTGCCGCAGCGCGAAATTGCATGTTATTCCCCCAGTTAGAACGCGCCTGTATTGTGCCCGCGCGCCGGGCACGCCGCAAGCTGCCCCTGAGCGGTTAGCCGTCGCTGCGATTGTGACGGCTGAGTGTCGCCTTCGAGTCGATTGTCACCCATGCGGCAGGCAGTTGCTGTCTGTGAAAAAGTCGGTATCTTCTAAACTCTTCTACCCTGGACCATGCCGGCACATGGGGGTTGCCTCCTATACTCTCTGGAGCTCACCCATGAAAAAGACCTCGTTCTTCCTAGCGCTCGCCACGCCATGCCTTTTGCTCGGTGCACAAGCAACGATCGCCTCCGACATCGGTCAACCCGACCCGGAGGTGATGAACAAGCTCTATCCGGGCAAAACCTTTTCGCCGTATGCCGGACGCTCGTTTCCAAGCAACGTGTACTGGGGTGAAACGCACCTTCACACGGGCCTTTCACTCGACGCCGGCCTGTTCGGAAATATCCTTGGCCATGCAGACGCATACCGCCTCGCCAGGGGTGAGGAAGTAACTTCGTCGACCGGCCTTCCGGTGAAGCTCAGCCGACCGCTCGACTGGATCGTTATCACCGACCACTCCGATATGATGGGAATAGCGAAGGACATTCAGGCTGGTGCGCCCAATATCCTGGCGAATCCCAAGGGCAAGGAGTGGGCGGAAGGCTTCAAGAAGGGCGGCCGCGCGGCAGGCGAGGCGGCCTTTGATCTCATTACGAATTTCTCCCAGGGCACGGTGCCGGTCGAACTGCTGGAGCAGTATTCGCCGGGCGCCAAGGTGTACGACGATTTGTGGAAGGACATCGTCGACACGGCGGACAGCTTCAACGAGCCGGGTCGCTTTACCGCCCTGATCGGTTTTGAATGGACCTCAGTGCCCAAGGGCTTCAACCTGCACCGAAACGTAATTCTGCGCGATGACGCGTCCTACGCGCGGCAGGTAGTGCCGCTCACCACCCAGCCGCCGGTGGGTACGACCGATCCGCTGGACCTGTACCAGTGGCTCGAGGACTACGAGAGCAAAACAGGCGGTAATGCGCTGGCGATCGCACACAATGGCAACCTGTCCAACGGCTGGATGTTCCCGATGCGCAAAACCTACCCTGGCGGCAAGGTAGACAAAAATTACGTCCAGCTACGAGCCAAGTGGGAACCGCTCTACGAGGTCACGCAGATCAAGGGCGACGGTGAGACGCACCCGTTTCTCTCCCCGGACGACGAGTTTGCGGATTTCGAAACTCTCGACGAGGGCAACCTCGACATCACCGAGCTTAAGGAAGACGAGATGCTGCAGCGTGAGTACGCGCGCGAGGCACTGAAGAACGGCCTGGTGCTGGAAGACAAGCTCGGGACTAACCCCTACAAGTTCGGCATGGTCGGCGCGACCGATAGCCACACCGCATTGTCGACGGCCGAAGAGGACAACTACTTCGGCAAATCCACCAGCGCAGAGCCATCGGCAACCCGCGTTAGTCATCCGTTCGTCGAATCCAAGCTCGGCGCCATCGAGGGCTACGAACTGTCTGCCGCCGGCTACCAGGGCGTGTGGGCCACCGAAAACACTCGCGCTGCCATTTTCGACGCCATGGAGCGAAAGGAGACCTACGCCACGACCGGCCCGCGAATCCTGGTGCGTTTCTTCGGCGGCTGGGAGTATACCGACGATGACCTGCGCAGCAGGACGCCGGCGTTTCGCGGCTACGAGAAGGGCGTGCCCATGGGCGGCGACCTGCCGCCGGCTACCGGCGATGCGCCGGTGTTTATGGTCATCGCGTTGCGCGATCCGATCGGCGCCAACCTCGATCGCCTACAGGTCGTAAAGGGCTGGCTGGACGACGACGGCGAGACCCACGAGAAGGTGTACGACGTGAGCTGGTCCGGAGACCGCACGCCTGGCGCCGACGGCAAGCTGCCGCCGGTGGGTAACACGGTCGATATCGACGCAGCCAACTGGACCAATACCATCGGCGCCTCGGAGCTTGCCACGGTATGGACAGACCCCGATTTCGATCCCGACCTCAAGGCGTTCTACTACGCCCGCGTGATCGAAATTCCGACGCCGCGCTGGGTGCTGTACGACAAGCTCCGCTTCGGTGCCGAGATCCCGGAGGACTCGGCCCTGATACTGCAGGAGCGCGCTTACACGTCGCCCATCTGGTACACCCCGTAGCTTGCCGGGAACCGAACCACAGGAGGTGGGGCCCGCTACGGCGGCCAGGTAATTTATGCAGCGATTACTTCGAGAGCCACTCCTTCACTTCTTCGTGCTGGGCGCCATCGTATTCGCCTTGTACGGGTGGGTGAACCGCGATGCCAGCAACGACGAGAATGAAATCGTCGTGGATGCCGGCCGCGCGGCGTTGCTGCGCAGCCAGTTCGAGCGCACGCGGCAACGCCCGCCAACCCCCGAGGAGCAAGCAGGCCTCCTGGAAGGCTGGGTGCGCCAGGAAGTGCTCTATCGCGAGGGTGTCGCGCTCGGCATGGACGAAGATGACTCGGTGATTCGCCGCCGGGTCGCACAGAAAATGATGTTCATGGCAGAGGCTATGGCCGACGCCAGCCCGACGGATGAAGAACTCCAGGCGTGGCTCGACGCCAACCCCGACCGCTACCGTCTCGATGCGAGGTTTACGCTGCGGCAGGTCTTTGTCGATCCCGAGCGTCACGGCGATGAACTCGACGCGGTCGTGACGTCGCTGCGCACGGCCCTCAACGATCGCGACGCCAACGCAGCAGGCGACACGACGCTGCTACCTGACGGCATGGCGGGCAAAACTCTAAGCGACATTGCCAGGATCTTCGGTGTGAGCTTCGCGCAAGCCCTTGGCGATCTTGCCGTCGGGGAATGGCACGGACCGGTCGATTCTACCTATGGCCTCCACTTCGTCTGGATAGAGGAGGCATCGCCAGGCCGGACAGCGACACTGGACGAAGTGCGGGCAAACGTTGAGCGGGACCTGCTCGCGGAGCGCACCCGAACCGCGGCCGACCGGCTGTATGAAGCGCTGCTCGAAAAGTACACCGTTCGCTACCCGGATGGCGGACCGGAGCAGTCGGCGCTCGGAGCTACGCAGTGACTGTCACGCGCTTGCGCGCCTCATGGCTTGTCGGGCTGGCCGCGCTGCTCTGCGCCGGCACGGCGTTCGCCGATGTTTTTCGTCCTGCCTACCTCGAGTTTCGCGAACTGGACGCGGAGCGTTACGCGATGCTGTGGAAGTTGCCCGCGGCGACCGGCAACCGGCGCCTGGCGATGCAGGTGGTGTTGCCGGAAGGTGTTGAGGTGCTGTCCGAGCCGCAGTTCATCAGCGTGGACGGTGCGTTGATCGAGCGCTCGCAGTTTCGACTGGACGGTGGCCTCGCTGGCCATGAGATTCGCATTGTTGGTGCCGCCGTCGGCGTCACGGACGTCATCGCCCGGGTCGAGCGCCTTGACGGTTCGAGCCAGGTCGAGCGCTTGCCCGTGGACAGGCTCGTGTTCACCGTTGAGGCGCCGGCAGGCACCGGGCGCGTGGCGTGGTCGTACCTCGTGCTCGGCTTCGAGCACATTCTCGGCGGCATTGACCACCTGCTGTTCGTGCTGGCGCTGCTGCTGCTGGTTCACGGCTGGCGACGCATCGTTGCGACAGTTACCGCGTTTACGGTGGCGCACAGCATAACGCTCGTGGCTGCAACGCTTGGCTGGGTGCAAGTGCCGGGGGCGCCGGTCGAGGCAATCATTGCGCTCAGCATTGTGTTCGTCGCGAGCGAATTTCTTCACTCGCGGCAGGGCCGTCCCGGCCTCACCGAGCGCGCGCCGTGGGTTGTTGCCTTCAGCTTCGGGTTGCTGCACGGCTTCGGCTTTGCCGGTGCGCTTGCCGAAGTGGGGCTGCCGGCCAAGGCCATTCCCGTGGCCCTCGCTACTTTCAACGTTGGCGTTGAACTCGGACAACTGGCGTTTGTCGCTGTCGTGCTGTTGCTTCGACGGATCGCAACCGCCCTTGCCGGCGCATCGCTGCGCTGGGTGCCGTCCGCAACGGCTTACGGCATTGGCACGGTGGCCGCATTCTGGACCATCGAACGCATCGCGTCGTTCTGGTCCTAGTTCCCGTCTCTACGGTGTTGACGCCTCCGCACTGACACAGCGGCCATTTCCTCGCGCGTGGCGGATCGATTGTCCCCAACCGGCAGATCGCCCAGGCGCCACGGCCCTACCGCGTGGCGGACCAGGCGAAGCGTGGGAAAGCCGGTGGCAGCCGTCATGCGACGCACCTGCCGGTTTCGACCTTCGGTAATCGTGAGTTCAATCCAGCTGGTTGGAATCGAAGCGCGATAGCGAATTGGTGGCTCGCGTGGCCACAGGCTCGTTGGTTCATCGATCTGCCGAACGCGCGCTGGCCGCGTGCGCCCGTCCTTGAGTTCAACGCCGTCGCGCAAGGCGGCAAGCGCCGCGTCTGTAACGGCGCCGTCCAGTTGCGCCCAGTACGTTTTCGGCAGTTTGTGCCGCGGGTCGGTAATGCGGTGGATCAGTCCGCCATCGTCGCTAAGTAAGAGCAGGCCCTCCGAGTCGTAGTCCAGCCGGCCGGCAATGCGCAGCGCTTTGTCCTCAAAAAACGCCGACAGTGTCTGCTTGTTCTCGTGCGCACGAAACTGTGAAAGGACGCGGAACGGCTTGTTGAAAAGGATGACGCGGGACATGGCGGAGCCTAAGTATACGGACGACGCCACGCCCGGGTTCTGGCAGCCGGGCGATGCGCTCGAACGTTAACAAACTGTAACCGCGCCAGACCGCGGGCACGCCGCCTCGAAAGCCTTGAAATTATATCTATTTCAGGAGTTTAGGATGGTTAACGGGCGACCAATCCAAACGTGTGTCGCTGCATGGCAACACCTTGTCGATGACAAGCCCGCCGAGTACGGTGCGCCCAACTGCTGGCGTTGGGAGGCCGCAGTCAACTCAAATCAAGCCTGAGATTGTCGCTGTGTGACGTTTAGCTGGAAGCCGAGCGTCGCGCGGAAGAACCGGTGCTACCCGCCTCCGATAGAAGGGCGGGA
>JBCAXP010000257.1:0-7190 GCA_038533995.1 Pseudomonadota bacterium | reverse complement strand
ATACGTGGTGGTCTCTCCGTAGGGGATTTTCTGCAGCTCGCGCCACACGTCATGCTGAAACGGCGTGCCCATCGGCTTGAGCGGCACGTCGAAGTCGACGCGCTCGCCGTCGAAGTAAGCGGCAAGCTGCTCGGTCGCATAACGCAACGGTGCAGCGTCCTGGCGCCAG
The DNA here is from genome assembly GCA_038533995.1 of Pseudomonadota bacterium. Taxonomy (GTDB): domain Bacteria; phylum Pseudomonadota; class Gammaproteobacteria; order Steroidobacterales; family JBCAXP01; genus JBCAXP01. The sequence goes on along the minus strand of JBCAXP010000257.1, from coordinate 7,021 downwards.
TCCGGCTCGGGATGGCGCTGCTTGTACCCTGTCGAAAAACCCGTTACGCAAAGGGTCGTGTCGGTACCCGCCACGAGGAAGGGGCCGATGGGACTGGCGAGATACTCAAAGTAAATCTGTGTCATGGATACACACTGAGGTAGCCGCAGCGGTTTGCGCAGCGCCCGTCGACTGTAACGCCCGCGCCCGCCCACTGTAACGCGCGCGGGCGCCGACGCCAATGCCTGCACAATCCGTCGAGTTCTCTACCAATGAGAGTATATTGCGCGCATGGGTGAATTCGACGTCATTGTCATCGGTGGGGGCGCTGCCGGCTTGATGTGCGCCAGCGTCGCGGGCAAGCGCGGGCGCCGGGTTGTGGTGCTGGAGGGCTCCAACAAGGTCGGCAAGAAGATTCTCATGTCCGGCGGCGGCCGCTGCAACTTTACGAACCTCTACTGCGAGCCCGCCAACTTTCTTTCGCAGAATCCGCGCTTCTGCATTTCCGCCCTGCACCGCTACACACAGTGGGATTTCCTGGACCTCGTTAACCACCACGGCATTGCGTGGCACGAGAAGGCCGACGGGCAGCTGTTCTGCGACAACTCATCGAAGGACATTGTCGCGATGCTGCTGGCCGAGTGTGACGACGCCGGCGTCACCATCTTTACCCACAGCGCCGTAGAGAGCGTCGCGCGGACAGGCCGGTTCGTTGTCGAAAGCGCGCACGGCACTTTTGTTGCTCAGTCGCTGGTTATTGCTACTGGCGGACTGTCTATCCCTAAGATGGGCGCCTCCGATTTCGGCTACCGCCTTGCCAGGCAGTTTGGCCTTGACGTGCTGCCTACTCGAGCCGGCCTCGTACCCTTTGTTTTCTCTGGCGCTACCAAGGAACTGACAGGGCGCCTGTCAGGCGTGAGCGTGCCGGCAAGGCTGAGTACAACGGAGATGGCCTTTGCCAACGACATGCTGTTTACGCACCGCGGGCTCAGCGGGCCGGCCGCGCTGCAATTGTCCAGCTACTGGCACGAAGGCGAGGACATCGCTGCCGACCTCACGCCTGACGCGGCAAACAGCGTTGATCTCCTGGCGCTCAAAACATCGCAGCCGCGGGCGTTGCTGCGCACGGTGCTGTCCGAGCACCTTCCACGGGCGCTCGTGCTCGAACTGCAGGCGCTTTTCTGGCCGGAGCATGCCGAGATGCCGCTGGGCGAACTGTCCAACGAGACCCTGCGGCGTATCGGGGAGCGGCTTCGTGAATGGCGCCTGCGCCCGGCCGGCACAGAGGGCTACCGAACAGCGGAAGTCACGCTGGGCGGTATCGACACACGCGCGCTGTCGTCCCGAACAATGGAGGTGACCTCGCAGCCGGGCCTTTTCTGCATCGGCGAAGTGGTGGACGTTACCGGCCACCTCGGCGGCTTCAACTTTCAATGGGCCTGGGCGTCTGCACAGGCCGCCGCCCAGTGTGTGTAGGCCACGGTTCACAGTCACGCTGCTCGCGATCGCCGCTGCCATGGCGGCGCTGGCCGGTGCCGCGCATGCCATCGGCACAGTCAGCCTTGACGTTGAGCAGATCAACGGACGCCAGTTCTCCCTCCATGGCCTGGTCTTTTCGTTAAGCGCCGACCCGGCGAACCCGTTCGCGGAACTCACTGCGGAACGGCTGACACTGCCGGCACCCGTTAACGACGTTGCCAACGTCTCCGTGCGGTGCGCGCGATGGGGATTGGACGCTGGCGTCGTGCAGGGTCGCCAGTGCGCGCTTCGCGGCGAGAACTCGTTGTTCGTCGAGCTTCGCGCGACGGTCGAGTTGCGCTACGACATTTCAGGGAAAGCGCTCTCCCTCGAGTTTGACGAACTGCCGTTTGCCGGCGGGACGCTGGCAGGCAGCCTCTCCCTGGACGACACGGGCTGGAAAGCCACCGCAAGGGGCACACTACAGGCGGAGGCGCTACGACAGGCGCTGGCACCCTTGTCACCGGTTCTGGACAGCGTCGAGGGCAACGGCGAGTTTGACGTTGATGCGACGTTTTCCGACCGCTCGGTCAATGCGTCACTGCGCGCAAGGGACATTGCATTTGCCAACGAACTGGGCACTGCTGCAGCCGATGCGCTGTCAGGAAGTCTCTCTCTCGATGCGAAGCGGTCAGGGGAAGGTGCGCCCTGGCAGTTGTCGGCGGCGCTCGCCGTGACCCAGGGGGAAGCGTTCTTCGAACCCGTATACCTCAACTTTTTCAATGCTCCGCTGACCGCACGTGTGGATACGGCATTGGGAGAAGACTGGCAACCCGTCGGCAAAACGACGGTGGCCTATCGCCACGAGGACACGCTGCACGTGGAGGCCGACATTGCCTCCATGACTACCCGACCGTACCGCATTGAATCTGCCGACATCACGATGCAGCGCCTGCAATTCCCGCAGGGCTACCTCGGTTACGTGCGTGGCTTCCTCGTTGGCATGCCATTGCTGAACGAACTTCAGACCAAGGGCCAGGCTCACGGCTTTGCGACCATTCGCAACGGCCTGCCACAGCAGGTGTCGCTGGTTCTCGACAATGTTGGCGCCGATGATCCCCAGGCGGGCTTTGCCGTGTACGACGTGGCAGGCCAGCTTCAGTGGCGAAGCGGGGATACGGATCCTGAAACACTGCCGGTGAGTAAATTGCGCATCGGCGGCGGCTTCCTGGCCAACGTCAGCATTGGCGAGAGCATTGCGCGCCTCGTGCTGCACGGCAGCGGCGGCCGGTTGCTGGAACCATTGCGCCTGCCGATTTTCTCCGGCGCTCTCCAGGTCAACACGTTCAGTGTGGATGGCCTTGGCAGCGATGACCTTGCCTTCGATTTCGAGGCGGAGCTGGAACCGATCGGGCTGCGGCGCCTCACCACTGCCCTGGGCTGGCCGGTTTTCCCGGGACAGCTCTCCGGCAGCCTGCCGCTTCTGAGCTACAAAAACGGGCAGGTCACCGTGGGCGGCACGCTCGAGGCGCGCGCCTTCGACGGGGCAATTACGCTCGAGGATCTTCGCATCGAGCAACCGTTTGGCATCGTGCCGGAGCTGGACGCCACTATTCGGATGCGAAATCTCGACCTGGCCCTTCTCACCGACGTGTTCACGATCGGCCGCATCGAAGGTCGCCTTGACGGTGACATCGAAGACCTGAAGATGATCAAGGGCCAGCCCGTCGCCTTCGATGCGCGGTTTTACACATCGCCCTCCGACACGTCCCGCCGCCGCATCAGCCAGCGCGCGGTTGGCAGCATTTCCGGCATTGCCGGCGACAGCCGAACGCCTGCCCTGTCCAGCGGCATCATGCAGTTTTTCAGCGACTTTGCTTACGAGAGCCTGGGGATAAACTGCCGACTGGAGGCGGACGTCTGCAACATGAGCGGCATTCAACCTGCCGATCGCGGGTATTACCTCGTTAAGGGACGTTCGCTGCCGCGCATCGATGTCATCGGTTTCACGAGCGAGGTAGAATGGACCCGCCTGGTTAAGCAGGTGCAACAGGCGATCGCGAGCGGCCAGGTGGCCACCGGCGCCACTAACGACACGGGCCAATGACATGGGCCAATGACATGGGAGAGAAACCATGACCAAAGCCATCCGCCTGCTGCTGATCAGCGCCATTGCGGTGAGCGCGTGCGTCACCATCAACGTGTACTTTCCCGAAGCGGCGGCTGAAGAAGCTGCTGATCGCATCATTGATGAGGTTCGCGCCGACGATGACAACGGCTTCAGCTCGGGGCTGCTCGACGTCACGAACAAATTACGCGGCATGATGGCGTCGATCGCTTCTCTTGCAATTGCCCCGGCTCACGCACAGAAGGCCAATTTCGACGCCTCCTCACCAGCGACACGCACGCTGGAGGCCTCGCTCAAGAAGCGCTTCGGGCAGCTTCGCCCGTACTACGCATCCGGCGCCATCGGCCTCACTGCCGACGGTCTGATCGACTTTCGCGACCGCAACCTCATCCCGTTGAGCGAGCGTAACCGCGTGCGCCAGCTCGTCAACGACCAGAACGCAGACTGGCAGGCGCTGTACGCGGAAATCGCACGCATCAACGGCCATCCGGAGTGGACCGACAGCATTCGAAAGGTGTTCGCCGACCGCTGGATCGTGAAGGCGCAGTCGGGCTGGTACTATCGCGACGGCAGCGGGAACTGGAAGCAGAAGTAGGGTGGAGTCGGACCATACTAAAGACTGCTTTAGCGGCTCCATTTCTCATAGAAGCCCGGTTTCGACACCTTAGAACCCTTGGATTCCAAGCTCTCAAAATCGCACACCTGAGAGAAGTCGCGTTTTTATGGCAGGGTATTCACTGGTCCGCCCCCCTCAGTGAGCGGAAAAAGTTTGCGTCGCGGTCGGCGGCCAGTTCGCGAATCGCAGGCCCGAAGAAATGAGCTGAGTCGTCGTAGGAAAAGAGCGCCACCGGTTGGGCGTCGCCGAGCGCCGCGTCCAGCAGCTGCCGGGTGTTGGTGAACGGCGTGGTCTCGTCGTGCAGGCCATGTTGCAACAGCATCGGTGTCGCAATCTCTGGCACTAGCGACACCCTGTCGCGCACGTTGGCCGTCGACCAGAACGACGCGCCGCGGAAGGCATCGCTCACCAGCAATACGCGCACGCTCACCTGCCCGCCCATCGAGTGGCTCCAAAGAAACACGTTGTCCATGTCGGCTTCTTCGATGTCAGACAAACCACCGAGCAGCGCCAGCACGTCCTGCGCGTAGTAGTCCACGGATCGCGGCGAGGTCACGAACTCAATGCCCTCGGACCGGTTGTGGCCGCGGAAGTCCGGCATCACTACGAGATAGCCGCGCCGGGCGTAGAGCGCCGGTACTGACCGGTAGTAGTCGCCCGGCCGTGAGTCGACGCCCTCCGCCGTGATTCCGTAACGCGGCGGATCGGGATGAAAGCCATGGTTGGCCACCACCACCGGGTAGCCGGCTTCGGGCTTCGGCGTCTTCGGCGTCGCCACCATCGCGTAAACGGTTAACCCATCAGACGGATAGGAGACGAGGCGCGCCGTAAAGTCTGCGGTCTCCTCAAGAGTCCGCTCGAAGGTCAGCGTCGTGGTGAAGTCTCGCTCCCGCAGCTCCGACACGCTCAGCGGCGCCGGCAGAGCAGCCTCCTCCGGCTGTGCGCCGCATGCCGTGGCCGCACACAGTGCCAGGGGCAGCAGCGTAAGCGGACGAAGCACGGCGCTAACCGATCAAAGCGTTAAACGCGTACAGGAACAGCAGCGTGCCGACGAAAAACACCAGCAGGAGGTAGCTGACGCTGTCGACCTTGCCGGGCACGACGTACCAGTTGCCGTCTTTCTCAGGCAGGCCCTTTTCCTTGAACATGCGCTTCTGGCCGGTGATCGTGTACTCCGACCATTCCTCCTGCCTGCCGTCGATGATGAGACTGGCAACGAGCGATACGATGATGTTCACGCCACCGCCAAACAGGCAGTACCACGGCCAGGCGATGTCAGTCTGCGTCGCCAGGACCCAGATCATGATGAAACCGGCCACGACGCCCACCAGCAGGCCTTTCTCGGTCGTGTCCTTCGAGAAGAAACCGAGGCCATACATGCTGAGCTTGGCACCGACGAAATAGGAGCCAATCTTGCTGAGCGTTTGCAGCACCGAGCCTTCCAGCGAAGCGTAAAGGATAGCCGGCACGATAATCAGCACTGCCCAGAAAATAGTGAAAGCGCGGGACACCTTCAGGTAGTGCTCGGGCGAGGCGTCCTTGCGGAAGTACTTCTGGTAGAAATCGATCGTGGAAATCGTCGACAGCGAGTTGAACGACGAGTCCAGCGTCGACATCGACGCCGCCACGATCGCCGCAGCGATGATGCCCATGAGACCGGGCAGGCCATAGTTCGCCGCAGAGGTAAGGATAATCGTGTTGTCGTTCTCGAACGTCTTGCCGCCGTAGTAGCTGTACAGGAGGATACCGAGCACGAAGAACAGGAAGTAGATGAAGAACGCCACGAAACCCATCAGCAGGAACGACTTCTTCGCATCGCCGATGTTCTTTGCCGCCAGGGTCCGCTGCACCATCATCTGGTTGGCGCCGTACACCGTGATGTGAAAGATCGACATCGCAATCACGCCAGACCAGATCGTCGCCTCCCGGGTGAAATCGAAGGACAGCTCAAGCGCATTGGTCTTACCCTGCGCCTTGAGGTCAGCGAGCACCTCCATCAGCGGCGCCGGCATCTCACTGATCAGCGCGAACATGATGATGAAGGCACCTACGAACAGCACGCCGGCCTGGATGACGTCGGTCCAGATCACCGCGGTAATACCGCCCATCATCGTGTAGATGAGCGCAACGATGGTCACGATGACGATACACAGGTTCACGTTCACGCCGGTAATGAACTCGATGACAAGCGCGGTGGCGTACAGGATGGCGGCCGACGTCAGCGTCTGCGAAATCAGGAACACGCTGGAAATCACCAGCCGCGAAGTGCTGCCGAAGCGCTGCTCCATGTAGTCATAAATGGAGGCAACGCCGCTGTTGAAGAAAAACGGCAGGAACACGGTAATTACCACGAACACCACGATGGGGTAGTTCAGGTGAATCGCCATAACGGCCAGGCTTTCCTTGTAGGACCACGCCGGCCCGCCGAGAAACGACAGGGCACTCACGTAGGTCGCGATCACCGAAACACCAATCGCCCACCACGGCGTTGTGCGCCGGCCGAGGTAGAAATCATTGGCCGTTGTCACGCGCTTGCTGAGCACTGCGCCGAGCACGAGGTTGCTCACGATGTACGCAACCAGGATTGTCCAGTTGAGTAGCCCGAAGTCAGCCATGTTGCCTCCTAAGCTCGGTTAGCGCCGCGCCCCTGGTTCTTATTACAGCCTGTAAAATCGGCGCGCCGTTTGTTCGAAAAGCTGCTGGCGATCGCCGGACGCTAGGCCCTGGGTTATCTCATCGTACGCACGCCATAGCGCGGTGTAATCCCGGTGCAGCTTTTCGAACAAACGGCGCGCCGATTTTACAGGCTGTAATAAGAACCAGGGGCGCGGCGCTAACCG
>JBCAXP010000256.1:0-7196 GCA_038533995.1 Pseudomonadota bacterium | reverse complement strand
GGTGTCAGCCACCAGTCTTTCGCGTGTGGCGCTGGGCGTGCTCGCCGGCTCGTCGGTGTGGGCGCTGATGGTCAGCTACGTGTTCGGCCTTGCCACCCGGATTGGCATCCTGGTTAAGTCCGTGGGCGATACGCTCCCGCGCCTCCGTGACGCGCAGCGGGAAACGCTTGTAACAACCGCGAAGGCCTACCGGGACTTCCCACTTCACAACGCACCGACCGGTTTTCTCCGGGATCTGTCCAACACGCTGCCCGTGTTCGCGCTCACGTTTGTGTTCACGCCCGCGGTGGCAGGCTTCTATTCCATGGCGAACCGGCTGGTGTGGATGCCTATTAACACGGCGTCCACTGCGCTGCGCCGTGTACTGACGCAGCGCCTTGCGAAGTACCACAAGGCCGGCTGGGGCATGATGCAGCCGGCGCTGCTTGTGACCGGGGGCATGGCGATGGTCGGCGCAGTGCCGTTTGGCCTGCTGTGGCTCTACGCCGAGCGAGTTACCCCGTGGCTGCTCGGCGACCAGTGGGTGCAGGCCGGCCAGTACGTGGCCGTGTTGACGCCGCTGTTCTTTGTCGGCTTCCTGACCCGACCCACCGGGACCCTCTACGTCGTGCTGCGCCGCCAGGCACTGGGTCTTCGCATCCAGATCGGCATCGTGCTCGCACGCGTGTCTGTGTTTGCGCACGCCTTTCTCAACGATCTGGATGTTCTGTCGACGCTCGCGAACTTTGTGTATGTCAGCATCGCCGGCAACGCGGTGATCTTTGCCACGGGTATCTGGCTCGCGTGGCGTCATGACCGCCAGGCGAGCGGCGAGCCGACGGCTGGATTGCCCGACTAGCTGACCAGTTGTATTGCCAAACAATAACTTGCATGCCGCTTGCTCGACAGGCGGCGGCAGGACGCGCTACCGTGTCAGAAAACACGCGGCGGCACAGCGCGCCGTTATGACAAGCAACAAGAACGACAGCCGCGAGGCAGCAACATGAATTTACTGAGTTCCAAAGAGCAACGGGCAATGCATCGCCTGTTGGCAGTGGCGAGCGCGCTTTTGCTAACGCACGGCGCGATGGCCCATTCACCGACCGGCACCGTGCAGGGCGGCGCCGCAGAGCAGCCGACCGCTCACGGTCAGCACGCCCCCGTCAGCCGTAGCGGCATCGCCGATGCCGACACCGATGGCATTCCCGACTTTGCCGACAACTGCTCGGCCGTTGCCAATGCGGACCAGCGCGACACCGACCTGGACGGCTACGGCAACGTATGCGATGCGGATCTCAGTAACGACGGTGCGGTGAACTTCACCGATCTCGGACTGATGAAGTCGGTGTTTTTCACCGCTGACGACAACGCCGACCTGAACGGTGACGGCGTCGTAAACTTCTCGGACCTCGGCATGCTCAAGGCGGCGTTTTTTGCGCCTCCCGGTCCGTCGGGCATGCCCTGTGCCGGCACCATACCGTGCCCGGGCGAACTTGAATTCGAATGGCCGATGGCGGGCAATGACGGCGAAGACTGGGTCATCAACAACTACGTCGACCTGGATCCCGGCCCCGGCATCCTGGACTACATGGGCGGCGCCAAGGCGTACGACGGCCACAACGGCGTCGACATCGACACGCCGACGTTCCGCGAAATGGATAACGGCGTTCCGGTGCTGGCATCAGCACTGGGCGTGGTCATTGATACCGGTGACGGTAACCCCGACCGCAACGTGTTCTGCGTTGGCGACTGGAACTTCGTGACCGTTGGCCACCCGAACGGCTGGACCACCACGTACGGCCACCTGCGGAAGAATTCGGTGGCTGTCGCCGTCGGTGACATCGTCAATGCTGGCGACGCCGTCGGCGTTGTCGGCAGCTCGGGCTGCTCCACGGCGCCGCACGTGCACTTTGAAACCCGCGACGACCAGGGCGCAGTCGTATCGCCGTTTCTGAACAACATGTGGGTTTCACCGCCGGTGTATGACACGCCGATGAGCGTGCTCGACATCACGGTGCAGGACCAGTCCATGGCGGAGTACGTGGAAATCGTCGACCCGCCGCCGGACCTTGCCACCGTGGCGCCTGGCAACACGATCGGCGTTGGCGTGTCCCTGGCAGGGGGCGACATCGGTGACGTGCTGACCTGGCGCCTTGCCGATCCTGCGGGCGCAACGGTGCAGGATTTCGATTTCGCGCTGCCGGCGCTCTACCGGCACTCGTTCTGGGTGCTCAATTTCTTCCTGCCGGCGGATCTCACGCCAGGCGCGTACACGGTGGAAATGTACGAAAACGGCGCGCTGGCGCGCAGCCACGCGTTGCAGATTGCCCCCCATGCGGCCGACTACGAACAGGTGCATCACGCGGTGCCGTCCGCCGATTACCAGCAGGTATTCAACGACGCGGTGGCGGCGGGCTACCGCCTCGTCTGGATCGACGGCTACGACGTCAACGGTTCAACCTTCTTCAACGCCGTGTTCAACCGAAGCCCGAGCAACCTCTGGACGGCCAATCACAACATGACCAGCGCCCAGTACCAGTCCATCTTCAACGACCGCACCGCCGACGGTTACCGGCTGACGCACATCGACAGCTACCTGCTCGGTGGGGCGGTTCGCTACGCGGCCATCTTCCAGCGTCAGTTCGCACAGTCGTTCATCGCGTACCACGCTGCCACCGTTGCCCAGCACCAGGCCTTGTTCAACGACTACACGAACCTCGGCTGGGTTGTCTCGCACATCGCATTCGTCGAGTCGGGCGGAACGCAAACGGTAGCGGCGCTCTACACCTCCAAGCCGGTCGGTGCCTGGTACGCCAGGGGTAACATGGACAGCGCAACCTACCAGGCTGAGTTCGACTCCAACACCACCGCGGGTCGAAGCCTGCGTTACCTGGACGTGTCCACCCGTGCCGGGCAGCCATCCTTCAGCGCCATCTGGTACAGCAACAACCCGCTCACCTGGGTCGGCCGTCACGACTTGACCGACGCGCAGTACCAGAACGAGGCAGCCACATGGACAGGCGCCGGGCTGCGCACTCGCATAGTCACCGGCTACGACAACGGTGCCGGAAACCCACGCTTCGGGGCTTTCTGGACGAACTAACGTCCCGCGTTAACTTCACTGCGAGCGCACTTCTGTGCGCTCGTTTTTTTTTGGTCGTAGGGTGTGCACTTCGTTGTGCGGTCCGGGAAGTACGGGGTTGCACTTCGTCGTTCGGTCCGGGGAAGAAGGGGTTCCTTTTCAGGAACGCTGTAAACACGTCCCTGTGAGCTCGAACTCGGCATCCCTGCCTCGTACGTCCTGAAAAGAAATCCCCTTCTCCCCCGGACCTGCGGAGTCGCCAGGCTGAGACCGTTCTAGCCCGATACGGGGCGACGCGTAGAGACCTTTCGGTTGCCGGCAGTTCCGAGGTTGGAATCTCGCGGTGACCGTAACCCAAGGCGCCGGACTGAGACGCTTCCAGACCGATACGGCGCTACCCGTAGAAACACCCCGGTTGCCGGCAGTTCCGACGTTGAAATCTCGCGGTGATGGAAGACCACGGTGGTTGGGGTTCGTGATTTTCGGGCGTCGGCGCCATGGACGGCGCCGTCGAGCTCACAGGGACGTGTTCACAGCGTCCCGGAAATCGCGTGCCCCAACTACCGTGGTCACCTACAAGGTAAAGACCCTTCGGATAACCACCCCAGAACCACCGTGGTTACCTACCAGTTGTGCGTCTCTCTGAAGTGCGCGCGGGCTAGCCTTTGCGCTTTAGCTCGGCCTTGACGGCGTCGAGGGAAACGGCGGAGACGGTTTTCGCTGCTCTGGGGGAGGGCTTGGTGCAGCCATCGCAGTTGGTGGCTTGCGCCTGGCGCTTGCGCCAGCGCGTCCAGAGGGCTACGGCCACAACAAGGCCGACAATTAGCAGCGCGACAATTTCCTGTGTGGCGGCGCTCATGCCACGGCACCTGCGATGTTGACGGTGAGGAAGGCGCCCACGTAGGCGAGCACGGTCATGTACGTCCACGCAAAGACTGGCCAGCGCCAGGAGTTTGTTTCGCGCCGAATGACCGCAACGGTGGCTGCGCACTGGAGGCAGAAGGCGTAGAACACCATCAGGCCGAGCACGACGGGTAGTGTGAAGAGCGCCGTGCCGTCCGGGGCCTGCGCGTTTTGCAGGCGATCGCTGAGCGCTTCGGGTTCTGCTTCGTTGCCAACGGCGAAGATCGTGCCCAGCACCGCGATGACGACTTCCCTTGCGGGGAAGCCGGCGACTACCGCCGCCGACAGGCGCCAGTCCCAGCCGAGGGGCCGGAAGATGGGTTCGATGCCCTTGCCAATGCGCCCGAGCGCGCTTTGCTCCATGGCCTGCGCGGCATGCAGGTTGGCAAGGCGCGTGAGTTCTTCCTCAAGCGCCTGCCCGGACAGCGTCGCCGTTGCGGTCGCGGTGGCCTGCTCCTGTTGCGCAAGAAGTTCGGCGGAAGGGCGGGGAAAGTACGCCAGTGCCCACACCACGATGGCGACCGTAAAAATTACGGTGCCGGCGCGTTTCAAAAACGCCTTGCCACGGTCGATCAGCCGGATCGCCACGGAGCGTGCGTCAGGCAGTCGAAAGCCCGGCAGCTCGAGCACCAGCGTCGGGTCTGCGCCGCGCAGCGCGGTGCGCTTGATGAGCATGGCCGTGAGAATGCCGCCGACGATGCCGAGGGCGTAGAGGCCGAACAGCACCAGGCCCTGCAGGTTGAGCAGGCCGCCTGCAACGCTCTGCCGCGGAACGAACGCCGCGATGAGCAGGGCGTAGACGGGCAGGCGCGCGCTGCACGTCATGAAGGGTGCGGCGATGATCGTTGCGATGCGCGTGCGCCGGTCGCTGATGACGCGCGTCCCCATGATGCCGGGTACGGCGCACGCAAAGCTCGAGATGAGCGGAATCACGGCGCGCCCGGACAGGCCGGCGGCACGCATGATCCGGTCCATCATGAAGGCCGCCCGCGCCATGTAGCCCATGTCTTCGAGCACGATGATGAACAGAAACAGGATCAGAATCTGCGGCAGGAAAATTACCACGGCGCCGACGCCGGCAATGACGCCGTCGCTCAGCAGGCTGTTGAGCGCGCCCGGCGGCAGCGCGGACGATACCGCCGCGGACAGCGTGGCGGCGCCGGCGTCGATGATGTCCATCAGCGGCGTCGCCCATGAGAATACCGCCTGGAACACAACGGCCATCACGACCAGGAACAGCGCGAAGGCTGGTACCGGGCGGTTGAACACGCGGCCGAGGCGCCTCAGCGGCGACGGTGCCGGCGGAGTCCGTGTTTCCACAGCTTCGACAATGTCGCGAATAGCGGCGTAGCGTGTCCGCGCCTCGGCGGCTGGCAGTGACGGCCCGCCGAGCGCCTCGTTGCGGCTCTGCAGTTCCTGGCTCACCGCGTCGCCGATGCGCTCTGCCAAACGGCGACCTGCCGGTCCGGAGGGCTCCAGGATTGCCCGTTCGAGCTCAGTCACACTTGCGGCTTCCGCAGCCAGCTCTGCCTGCAGCGTCGTGGCGCTTTCGCGCAGTTCCGGCATGGCCGGTGTCGCGCCAGGAACTGGCAACGTGCCGGCGCTCGCAAGGGCCCGGCGCAGTGCCTCCATTCCCTCACCGGTGCGTGCAACGACGGGAATAACCGGCGCGCCGAGCCTTTCCTGCAGGGCCTCGACGTTTACGGTGACGCCCTTGCCAGGTGCAAGGTCGGTCATCGTCAGCGCGAACACCATGGGAAGGCCAAGCTCCCGAAGCTGGTGTGCAAGAAACAGGTTTCGGTACAGGTTGGTGGCGTCGAGCACCACCAGCAGCGCGGTCGGTGGCGCAAGGCCGGCAGCGTTGCCGACCAGTACGTCGATCGCGATGAGTTCGTCGATGGACCGCGCCGACAGCGAATACGTGCCGGGTAAATCGACGAGGGTCAGTTCACCGCTTTCGACCGTGACGGTGCCGACGTGCTTTTCGACCGTTACCCCGGGGAAGTTGGCGGTCTTCTGCCGCAGGCCTGTCAGCGCGTTGAACAGCGTGCTCTTGCCGGTGTTCGGGTTGCCAATGGCAATAATGACCGGGCTCGCCTGCGCGTCAGGCGAAGCCATGCCGCCGTCGGCCGGGACCGCGTCAGCTGTTCGTCGAGCTGGTGTTGACACGGATGTGTCTCGCCTCTGCCTTGCGTACGCTCATCGCGGCGTCGCGAATGGAGATTTCGAGGGGGTCGCCGCCGAGGGCCCGGCGCACCAGTGTTACCGTGCAGCCCTCGACCAGCCCTAAGGCCATCAGGCGCTGCACGCCTGTGAGCTGGTCATCGATGCTCGCTACGACGGCGCTTCGGCCAACGGACAACTCGGCGAGCGTGGACTGTGTGGGGCGGGAGGGCATGTACTTGCTAACTGTCTCTCGGCTGGAGCGCGTAGAGTATCCTAAACGAGAATGGTTTTCATTTACGTGGCGAGGTGCTGTCAGCGCCTCCCGGTTCCGCAGGTCCTGAACCTCGTCTCAGAGGCCAGTCATTTCCGTCGAGGCAGGGAACACGCTCCAGCCACCGGCAGGAGTCGTTAAGTTTCGAGTGACGGTTTGGGGTACGCTTTGGCGCCCTGACCGACGAGCAACCCCGTGAAAGCTGTCTCACTGACATCGCGCTTCAGCCCGTGGTCTGGCCTTGTGCCGGGCCTGTGCCTGGCCCTGTGCGTGACGAATGCCGCCAGCGGCCAGACGGCGCAAGTTACGGATGAAATCGTGGTGCAGGCCACGCGCATTCCAAAGTCTGCGGTCGAGGTGCCAGCCGCGGTCAGCGTGGTAGGGCGAGATGATGTGCAGCTTGCCCGCCAGCAGCTTGGTCTGGACGAGTCGCTCGCAGCCGTGCCCGGCGTTTTCATGCAGGACCGGTACAACTTTGCGCAGGACCTGCGCGTAGCGATTCGCGGGTTTGGTGCGCGCTCTGCGTTCGGCATTCGCGGCGTGAAGATAATCGTGGACGGCATTCCCGAGACGCTGCCGGACGGACAGGGCCAGGTGGATGCCATCGACCTCGGCTCAATCAGCCAGGTCGAGGTGATACGCGGCCCGTCGTCGTCTCTGTACGGCAATGCCTCCGGCGGTGTCATCAACATTACGACCGAACCTGGGCCGGAGGTGCCGTACACGGAAGCGCGGCTTTCGTTCGGCGAAGACGACTTTTCGAAGTACCAGCTGAAGGCCGGCGGGCGGGCGGGG
>JBCAXP010000255.1:0-7201 GCA_038533995.1 Pseudomonadota bacterium | reverse complement strand
TGCAGCGCCTGCACATCGACGGCCCGCTGATGCTCGGCCTGCTCGCCATCTGCGGCATCGGACTCATCGTACTGTACAGCGCCGGCTCCGCAGACATAGACCTCATCAGCCGCCAGTGCGTTCGCATGGGCGCTGCGTTTGCCGCCATGTTCGTCGTGGCACAGATTCCGCCGAACTACCTGCGGCTCTGGGCGCCGCCACTTTTCCTGGTTGGCCTCGGCGCCCTTGTCATGGTGATTTTCTTTGGCGACGTCGGCAAGGGTGCGCGCCGCTGGCTGGACATCGGCTTCATGTCGTTCCAGCCCTCGGAGATCATGAAGCTCGGCGTACCGATGATGGTCGCCTGGTACCTGCACAGCCGGCCCTTGCCGCCGTCACCGGGCGCCCTCGTGTTGCTCGCAATCATGATCATGACGCCGGCGTTCATGATCGCCGTGCAGCCGGACCTCGGCACCTCGCTGCTGATCGCCAGCAGCGGCATCCTCGTTGTGCTTCTGGCCGGCCTGTCGGTGCGACTCATTGCTGCCTTCAGTCTGCTCGCCGCGGCGGCGGCCCCGGTGCTGTGGTACTTCATGCACGACTACCAGAAGCAGCGCGTACTCACTTTCCTCGACCCGGAGCGTGACCCGCTGGGTGCGGGCTACCACAGCATCCAGTCGAAGATTGCCATCGGCTCCGGCGGACTGTTCGGCAAGGGCTGGATGAACGGCAGCCAGGCGCAGCTCGAGTTTCTGCCGGAGCGCTCGACGGACTTTATTTTCGCCGTGATGGCGGAAGAGTTCGGTCTGCTTGGTCTTCTCGTACTGCTGATCGTGTATGCCTACGTCGTCGGTCGCGGTCTGTTCATCGCAGCGCAGGGCCAGGACACGTTTTCGCGCCTGCTAGCAGGCAGCATCAGCCTTACGTTTTTCGTTTACGTCTTTGTGAATATCGGCATGGTCATCGGCATCATGCCCGTGGTCGGTGTACCCCTGCCGCTGGTGAGCTACGGTGGCACCTCCATGGTGACCATCATGGCCAGTTTCGGTATTCTCATGTCCATTCAGACTCACAGGAAACTGCTCGCCCAATGAACGGATTTCACCGCCGCGTTTTGTCGATTGCGGCAGGTGCCGTGCTGGCCTTTGCCAGCGCTGCACCGGCCATCGGCGCTACCGCTGACAAGCCTTTTGAAAGCCGCGACGGTTTCGCCGCGCGTATGCATACGGAACATGGCCTCGACGAGGCCTGGGTAACGGAACTGCTTGGCCAGGCCAAGCGCAAGCAATCCATCCTGGACGCCATCAGCCGGCCAGCCGAGCGCGTGAAGCCCTGGCACGAATATCGGAAGATTTTCCTGAACGAGAAGCGCATCGCCGGCGGCGTTGCGTTCTGGCGCGAACATCGGGAAACGCTGGACCGCGTGTCCGCCGAGGCGGGCGTGGACGCCCGCATCATCGTCGCCATTCTCGGCATCGAGACGCTGTATGGCGAGCGCACCGGCAGCTACCGCGTGCTCGATGCGCTCAGCACGCTCGCCTTCGACTACCCGCCGCGGTCGAAGTTTTTCACGAGCGAGCTGGAGCAGTTTCTTCTCCTGAGCCGCGAGGAGTCTGTCGACCCGCTGAGCGCCACCGGCTCCTACGCCGGCGCCATGGGAGCGCCGCAGTTCATTTCCAGCAGCTACCGCGCGTACGCAGTGGACAGCAGCGGCGACGGCAAGCGCGACCTGTGGAACAGCTGGGAAGACGTCATCGGCAGCGTCGCCAACTACCTGCGCGTGCACGGCTGGGAGTACCGCGCGCCAGTGGCGGTGCTGGCCGACACCGACGGCGCACCGCCGTCCAACCTCGTGTCAAACAAATTGAAGATCAACCACGATGCCGGCACCCTGCGTGCCGCCGGCGTGGGCGTCGATCCGCGCATTCCCGACAAGGCAGAAACGATGCTGTTCGACGTCGAAGCGAAGGACGGGCTCGAATACTGGGTCGGCTTTGGCAACTTCTACGCGATAACCCGCTACAACCGCAGCCGCATGTATGCCCTCGCCGCACACCAGCTCGCCGACGAAATCGCCGCGCGGGTCAGCGATGACTGAAAGGCCACGCCAGCGGGCCGCGGTCATCGCCATGGCCACGGTTGTGGCATTGCTGAGCGCAGGCTGTGGTCAGGCGGTGCGGGATGACGGGCCGCCACCGGTAGCACCGAAGCCAGGCGAAGCAGCTGAACCCACCCCGCGCGCGGAACCCTACAGCCGCGGCGGCAATCCGCCGTTCTACGAAGTGTTCGGCAAACGTTACTACGTTCTGCCCAGCCATCACGGCTACAAGGCGGAGGGCGTCGCGTCCTGGTATGGCAAGAAGTTTCATGGCCGACTCACCTCCAACGGTGAGGTGTTCGACATGTATGCGATCAGCGCCGCCCACAAGACGCTTCCCATACCGACCTTTGCCCGCGTGACAAACCTTCGCAACGGCAAGACGGTAGTCGTGCGCATTAACGATCGCGGCCCGTTCGTGAACAATCGCCTCATTGATCTGTCTTACGCAGCAGCACAGAAGCTCGACATGGTGCGCGATGGCACCACGCTGGTATCCGTGGAGGCCATCTCGATGGAGTCCATGATCGAGGCGCCGCCGATCGCGCCTGTGATGGAAACAGCGGCCGAACAGGCGACTGCTCCTGCGCCTGCGGCGCAGGAAACGAACGCCCCGGTTTACGTTCAGGTTGGCGCGTTCGCCGAGGCCGGCAATGCCGAACGTCTCGCGGCACGCCTCACTCTCAGTGGCATCGACAACGTGTTTGTGCGCTCCGATCCGGGTGATGGCATGGCGGTATACCGGGTGCGCTTCGGACCGGTACAGAGCATCGAAGACTATGACCGTAGCATCGCCCTGCTCGACTCAATGGGCATCAAGGAAACTCACCTCGCAACCGACCAGGACGCCGTATTTTGACCGCCAACGCATTTATCGCCAGCGCCCAGCGCTGGGCCACTCTGCTTATGATCACCGTGCTGGTAGCGCCCACCGTTGCGTGGAGCATTTCGCCAACCCCCGCCCCGCCGGCCATTGGCGCACGCAGCTACCTGCTGATCGACCACAACAGCGGCAAAATCCTCGCCGAGAAAAACGCTGACGAAGTGATTGAGCCGGCCAGCATCACCAAGCTCATGACGGCCTACGTGGTATTCCAGGAGCTGGCGAGCGGTCACGTGAAACTGTCCGACATGGTCACGGTAAGCGAAAAAGCCTGGCGCACGCCGGGCTCGCGCATGTTCATCGAGGTTGGCAAGAAAGTCAGCGTTGAGGACCTGCTCAAGGGCATGATCATCCAGTCCGGTAACGACGCGAGCGTTGCACTTGCCGAGCACGTGGCCGGCGCCGAGGAAACCTTTGCGAGCCTGATGAACCAGTACGCACAGCAGCTCGGCATGAGTCAGACAACCTACGAGAACAGCACCGGCCTGCCCGGCGACCGCCACCGCTCGACGGCGCGCGATATCGGCCTTCTGACGCGTGCGATCATTCGCGAGTTTCCGCAGTACTACGGCTGGTACTCGGAACGGGACTTCACCTTCAATGGCATCACCCAGGCCAACCGCAACAAGCTGCTTCTACGCGACGAAAGCGTGGACGGGGTCAAAACCGGCCACACCGACGCGGCCGGCTACTGCCTCGTCTCGTCCGCGAAGCGCGGCGCAATGCGGCTGATCGCGGTCGTCATGGGCACCAACAGTCCCAAGGTGCGCGCCGACGCCAGCCAGGCGATGCTGAACTACGGGTTTCAGTTCTACGAGTCCTACCAGGTGTACTCCGCGGGCGAACGCATCGAGGACTGGCGCGTGTGGAAGGGCGACACCGAGACGGTTGGCTTCGGCGCGGCCCAGGACGTGTTCGTCACCATCCCGCGCGGCCGCCGGGAGGCCGTCAGCGCGGTACGCGATATGCGCCGCACGGTGCTCGCGCCAGTCGCCGAGGGTGAAGCGCTTGGCACATTGCGCGTTCTGCTCGACGAAGATCTCATTTTCGAAACGCCGCTAATCGCCGTGGAGTCCGTCGCCGAGGGCAACCTGTGGCGCCGCGCGGTGGATCAGGTCACGCTCTGGTTTGAGTAACGGCGCCTCGCGCCCACGTCGGAGCACGGATCGACATGTCAGCCATACTGCCCACCGCCTACCTGAACGGCAGCTTCCTGCCGATTGAAGAAGCGAAGGTGCCGGCGCTTGATCGCGGCTTCCTGTTTGGCGACGGCGTGTACGAGGTGGTGCCCTACTTCAGGGACCAGGGCCTGCTGCTTGACGCCCACCTCGACCGGCTGGAGCGTAGCCTGGCGGAAACCGGCATTCGGAACCCGAAAGCGCGCGACGAGTGGCGCTCGCTGCTGGACGGCATGGTGACCCGCAACGGCGGCGGCGACCAGGCGGTGTACGTGCAGGTCACGCGCGGCGCCGACGTCATGCGCGACCACGTATTTCCCAAGGGCGTGGAACCGACGGTGTTCGCGATGACCTGGCGGCTCGACTTCAAGTTCGCGAGCATGGCGCGCGAGGGCATCGCCGCGGTGACCGCAACCGACATCCGCTGGGGCCGCTGCGATATCAAGTCGACGTCACTGCAGGCCAACTGCATGCTCCGCGAAAAGGCGGCGCAGGCGGGCGCGGTGGAGACCATTCTGCTGGCTGAAGGCTTCGCGCTGGAGGGCGCCGCCACCAGCCTTTTCGTCGTGAATGACGGTGAGCTTGTAACTACCCCCAACAGTCCCCATATCCTGCCGGGCACAACCCGCGATTACACGCTGCAGCTGGCACGCAAGGCCGGCCTGCCAAGCCGTATCGCCCCAATCAGTGAAGCCGCGCTGCGCAGTGCGGATGAGATCTGGCTCACGGCGGCGACGAAGGCGGTGGCGCCCGTGACACGGCTCGACGGCGAGCCTGTCGGTGATGGACGTCCCGGCCCCTGGTGGCAGCGGCTGATCGCCCTTTTTGGGAACGACGACAATGAATGACGAAAGCCTGATTGAATATCCCTGCGATTTCCCCATCAAGATCATGGGCAAGGAAACTGACGAGTTCAGGGCGGCCGCGACCGCCATTGTGGAGCGCATTACCGGCCCGGAGTCGGCGGCGACCGCCGTCGCGCGCAAGAGCCGCGAGGGTCGCTACCTGGCCCTGAGCTTTACGGCGCACGTGACCAGCCGTGAGCAGCTCGACTCGCTCTACCAGGCGCTCTCCGACGACGAGCACGTCATGGTCGTGCTGTAGTGCCAATTCCGGCGCCGCTGGATGTCGGCGTGCTCGGTCGCGCTGACTACGAGCCCGTGTGGCGGCAGATGCAGGCCTACACCGACGACCGGGGCCCGGAAACGCCGGACGCGGTGTGGTACGTGGAGCATCCGCCAGTTTTCACCCAGGGTCTCAACGGCCGCCCGGAGCACGTACTTGCGCCGGGCGACATCCCGGTTGTGGCTATCGACCGCGGCGGCCAGATCACCTATCACGGGCCAGGGCAGCTCGTTGTGTACCCGATGCTGGACCTTCGGCGTCGGCGCATCGGCGTGCGCGACCTTGTGACGGCGCTCGAGCAGTCGGTCGTCGACACCCTGGCGGAGTATCGGATAGACGGCGCGGCCCGCGCCGACGCGCCGGGGGTGTACGTCGACGGGCGCAAGGTCGCGAGCATTGGCCTCAGGGTGCGCCGGGGCTGCTCATACCATGGCCTCGCCTTCAACGTGAACCTCGACCTGGAGCCGTTTTCACGCATTAACCCGTGCGGCTTCAAGGGCCTGGAGGTTACCAGCCTGGCAGAGCTGGGAGTGACCGACGATCTCGACGCCGTGCGCGAACGCTTCCACCCGCACCTCCTGCGGCACCTCGGCCAAACCACGTCGCACGACGCCTGAGCGGCCTTCACGGTAGCCCTCTTCGGGGTACAATACCGGGATGACTACACCACCTGTTCGCCAGAAACTCGTGCCCGGTCGCAAGATGAGCGCCGCCGAGAAAATGGCCCGCATCCCCGTCAAAATCGAGCCCACGACCGCGCCGCTTCGCAAGCCGGACTGGATTCGCGTAAAGGCACCGACCACCACCGCGGTGCGCGACCTGAAAAAGGTGCTGCGCGAAAACCGCCTGCACACCGTGTGCGAGGAAGCCACGTGCCCGAACATCACGGAGTGTTTTGGCAAGGGCACCGCGACCTTCATGATCATGGGCGACATCTGCACGCGCCGCTGCACGTTCTGCGACGTGGCGCACGGCCGGCCCAAGGCGCTCGACGAAGACGAGCCGGCCAACCTGGCGCGCACCGTAGCCGAGATGGGGCTCAACTACGTCGTCATTACCTCCGTTGATCGTGACGACCTGCGCGACGGCGGCGCCGGCCACTTTGCCGCCTGCATCGAAGCGGTGCGCGAAGCCTCGCCGGACATTCGCATCGAAGTATTGATTCCCGATTTCCGCGGCCGCATGGACGTGGCGCTCGCCGCGCTTGCGAAGGCGCCGCCGGATGTGTTCAACCACAACATCGAAACCGTGCCGCGCATCTACCGGAAAGCCCGGCCCGGCTCCGACTACCAGCATTCGCTGGATTTGCTAAAGGCACACAAGCAGCAAAACCCGGACATCCCGACGAAGTCAGGCCTGATGGTTGGCATTGGCGAGTCGGAGGACGAAGTGCTGCAGGTCATGCGCGACCTGCGCGACCACGACTGCGACATGCTGACCATTGGCCAGTACCTGCAGCCCAGCCGGCATCACCTGGCGGTTGAGCGCTACGTCGAGCCCGCGGAATTCGCAATGTTTGAACGCGAGGGCATGGCAATGGGCTTTACCCACGTCGCCAGCGGCCCGCTCGTGCGCTCGTCTTACCACGCCGACGTTCAGGCCGAGCAGGCGCTGCAAAAGAACACAGCCTGACCACACTTTCGCGGCAAGATGCCGCTCCTACAGGTACCGTAGGAGCGGCATCTTGCCGCGAAGAAAATTGCATCTGTGGGAGCGGCTTTAGCCTCGATTGGAAAGCTCTTGGTCGAGCGCCGAAAGCCTCTCGATAGTCCCAACGTCGGTCCATTGCCCGGTGTGGTGAATGCCGCTGACGCGACCCGCCGCGGCCGCCTCGAACAGCAGCGGCGCGAGCGCAAAACGCTGCGACTCGCGCTGCGCAAACAATCGCAATGGCAATGCTCGCCTCACCTTTGCCGGCATCGCGGCATACCATCCGCG
>JBCAXP010000254.1:0-7218 GCA_038533995.1 Pseudomonadota bacterium | reverse complement strand
GGTGAGGCGGTCCTGTGTGGTTGGTTTAATGAGTAAGCCGATTCGCGGGCGAAGCGGCCGTTCGGGCAGCCCTTCCGGCGGCAATCTCGGCGACCGGGGCTGCGTTTGCGGCAGGTGTCAATTGTAAAGGTTACGCAATCGCGCCACGCATCGCCACTGAACACCGTCGGTGCCGTGCCGTTCTGTCTTGCGGCTGCTGGCAGTTCACCGTCAACGACCGCGGTAGCTGTCACCCAGCAGGCGCCGCACAATGGCGCGCCCGTCTACCAGGTCAATCCCGGCGCGCGCCGCCCTGGCGCCGAGGCCGTCCGCGATGTCGCCGGCGGTAAGCAGCATGCCGCGGCGCAGACCGCGGCGGCGCATCGCCCGCTCGAGTTGCCGCAGTTCGTTGTCCCCGAGCACGGCCGCTGTCCAAAAGCGCCACTGCACGAGGGTCTCGCCGCGCCCCGTTCGCGCCAGTAGCAGGCGGCGGTAGCCACGCAAACGTTTCGGCGCGCAGCCGTTGCGTCGGAGCAGGCACATCACGCAGGTGTGAAAGGCCTGCGGCTCGAGGTCATGCAGGCCGGCAAGATGGCTGCGCTGCAGGGTTGCGAGCAGCCTTTCTTCGCGCCGTCGTCCCTGTGCCGCGCGGAGGGCGGCCAGTGTCATCAAAGTGGCGGCCGCCACGCCGACGGCCACGAGTGTTAGCAAGAGAAAGTTGGTCATTGTCGCCAGCGTCCATGCGGCTACACCGAAGGTGCATTGTGAGCGGCAGCGGGGCAGGGAGGGCAGGCGAAATGCCGGCAAAACACCGCGAAACGGCGCGTGAGGCCGGTGCAGCGCTATGGCATCGTGAGCGTCAGGACGTTACTCGCGTTGTGAGGTTCCATCCGCTTTTCTGCACACACCTTTCTCCTTCACTTGCGTGCGGCCGGCAACACCCATTCACCAGTGTTGCCGGTTTTTTTTTGGCTGGGGAATCGCGGCTGAAGCCGCTCCCACAGGTTTTGTCAGGTGGGGAGGGGGTGCTGGAACTGTGGGAGCGGCTTTAGCCGCGAATATTAGAAGAAGCGGGTCAGTTCGAGCTCGACGTAGTCATCATCACGAACGCTGAAAATCAGCTCCTCGGGACCCAGGCCCGAGAAGAAGCGGGCCTCGAGACTCAGTCGGTAGTTTTGTCCGAGGCGGCGCGAGCCTTCGACCGAGGTAAAGCCGCCGCCGTTGTCGAGGTCGATGGCGCTGAAAGCGAGCAGCTCGGTGCTCTGCACGTCGTTGAAGGCAAGCCGCACGCCGAGCGCCACGTCGTTGTCGCCGATGGCGAGCGTTTTGCCGCGGTCGTCGAACAGGTACTCGGTAATGAACCCCAAGTCGATGACGGAGCCGAAGGCGCCAACGAGCGTGTACTCGAAACCGGCCACGACGCCGGTGCTGCGGCTTCCGAGCTCACGGCGGCTGACCGCCTCGACCTTCCACAGCCAGCTGCCCTTTGTGGCCTGCAGGTCGAGACTGGTTTGCTCGAGCTGTTGATAGAAGGGGCGAATGACCAGCGACCCGGTGTCGTCCAACGACGGCATGAAGCGCGGCTCCCGCGCCGTGCCGGAAAAATGCGCCAGGCCGATGTCGTAGTCGCCGATGTAATGGCTCCAGCGCACCGCAAGATCGATGTGGTTCTGCTCCGCGCTGGACTCGTAAATCGGGTTGTCGGTATCCACCGGCACTGGCGGCCGAAGGCGCCCGCCGCTGCCAGCGAAGGTGCGCTCACGAAACCACGGCATCACGAAGAAATCGAGCGTGCCCCAGTCTTTCAGCAGCGACAGGTGCACCATGGGCTGGCCGAGCTTGTCTTCGGTGTCGATGTTCTCGACGAAATCAGTCTGGTTGATGATGTCGACGAGGTGCACCGACTCGGTGACGCCCCAGAAGACGCGCCTCAGGCCGATACTGAGCTCGGCAGCGGAGAAACTGCGGCGCCAGTAAAACTCCCGCAGGTCGGCGTGGGTGCGCTCGCTGTCGGCGCTGTCGGCCCTGAAGAAAAGCTCTGCTGCAAAGCGCTGGTCGCCGTCGTCCCAGTCGTGCCAGTAGGACGGCAACAGGCGAACGGAGCCACTGGAGTGCTGCTGATCAGGAAAAAGCGGGTCGTTGAAAAAGCCGCGGGCCTCAAGGCCGATCTCGGCGGACCACTCGGCCACGGCGGGCCCCGCGGCCAGCGCGAGGAGCGCCCCACACAGACCGCTCACCCACGTCGTTGAGTTCACCGCGCCTTGGCGAGGCTGTTGCGGTTGAAGTCCTTGTCGGTGAGGCCGTTGCCGAACACGTAATCGTCGAACTCGAGCGTGGTGCTCTTGCCGGTCTGGTGGTTTTCCATGTCCATGCGCAACGCCCGCCAGTACTTGTCGAGGTACTGCTCGTAGTTGGACAGCTTCAGCGTCTTTAAGCGCGACTCCTTGCGGTCGTAGTATTCCACCTGGCGGGCGCGGTATTCGTCCTTGTCGATCCAGACGACCTCGCGCGTGTAGCCCGACTTTTTCGCGACCGCAAAGCGCTCGATCACGTACGTTTCCACGCCGTCGAGCGTTTCATCACGCAGGTAGTTGTAGGTGTACTTTTCGACTTCCTGGCTGGACAGGTCCTCGTACGCAAACTCGCTGCCCATGAACGGCCCGGACTTGTTGCTCGATGAGATGCGCTTCACCCGCTTGAGCGCCGGCAGGTACAGCCACTGGTCGTCATCGCCGGTTTTGTGAGAGAAGGTCAAGAACGCCGTGCCTTTTACGTCGCGCGGGTCGTCGAAAATGATGAGGCTCTTGTCGCCGTCGCCGTCGACCTCCAGCGTGCGGTTGCGCATGGCGCGCGTCACTTCCTGCCCCTGCTTGTTGCGCAGGGTCATGGTGAGCGTGGCGGTGCTGTCGGCAAAGCCGTCGTTGCGCCGGTCGGCCTCGGTGGCAATCTCCAAACCTCTCGCTGCGTTGTCTTGCGCCAGCGCGACGCCGGACAGCAATAGCGCAGTGACCACGGTCAGACTAACTCGCATACATTTCACCTGTTGGTTGTTCGGTCCGCTCCGAGCGAACCTCTTTGGGCTTGCCGCCGTCCAGCGAAATCAGCAGCGGCGGCAGCAGCAAAAAGTCGATGATCAGCGCCAGCGCGATACCGATGGATGTCAGCGACGCCATTGTAGCGTTGATGCTGAAGTTGGACTGCGCCAGGATCGCAAAGCCCGTGATCAGTACGATTGTGGTCACGAGCAGCGCAAGGCCCACGGTGTGAAACGCGTAGCGCACGGCGTCTGCCGCGTCGTAGCCGTGCTCGCGCCTTGCCCGCAGGTACTTGCTCAGGAAATGCACCGTGTCGTCCACCACGATGCCGAGAATCATGCCTGACACCACCGACGCCGCCATGTCCACCTGGCCAACGGCAAGGCCCCACACGCCAAAGGCCAGGCCAATCGGCAGAAGGTTTGGCAACAGGCTCAGCAGGCCAAGGCCAAGACTGCGGAGCGCGACCACGAGGATGAGCGAGATGACAACCAGCCCGAGCACGGAGCCGCTCAGCATGCTCTGGATGTTGCGCTCCGCAATGTACGAGAACATGACGGATACGCCCACACCCTGGCTAGCAAGCGCCGGTGCGTTGGTCGTGAGCCACTGCTCGCTGTCGGCGACGATGCGCCGCAGCTCAACGGAGGTGAGCGACTCCATATTGACGGTAAACTTGGAGGCCGACTTGTCCAGGTTGAGCTGGTTATTGAGGTCCAGGCCAAACGGCAGCGACATCTCGTAAAGCAGCAGGTACTGGGCGGCGAGTTCACGGTCTTCCGGCAGCCGGTACCACGCATCGTCGTCGCCGTGCAGGTTGCGGTTAAGCCTGCGAAACGTATCGGTGATGCTCGACACGTGCAGCACGCCGGGCTGCGACCGGTACCAGTCGGCAAACGCCTCGAGCTGCCGCAGGTATTCCGGCGAGCTGACCCCGTTCGGTTCGCCTGAAGGAATCGAGTAGTGCACCTGGAACATGCCGGTAAGGTTTTCCACCATGTAGTCGGTATCGCGCCGGAACTCGATGCGCTCGCTGAAGTAGCCGATGAAGTCGTCGTTGAGTTCGTTGACGGGAATCGCTGCCAGCAACCCCAGGCTCACCAGTGTGCCGCCAATCAGCAGCGGCCGGCGACGGGCGATGACCATGTTCGCCAGGCCATCCATGAGCTGGTTGCCGCGGCCGGTGCCGCTGGCTTTGCGGACGGGCAGCACGCTCAGCAAGGCCGGCAGCAGGGTGACGGCAAGAATCCACGCGATCATGACGCCGGCGGCGGTGATGTTGCCGAGGTCCTTGAACGGCGGCGAGTCGCTGAAATTCATCGTGAGAAAGCCGATGGCCGTGGTCACGCTCGTGAGAAAGATCGGCTGCATGTTGATGCGCAGCGACTCGACGATGGCGGCCTGGCGGTCCATCCCGTGGCGCATGGCGGCGAACATCGACACGATCACGTGAATGCAGTCGGCCACGGCCAGCGTCATGATGACCGTGGGCGCCGAGGCCGACGGCGAGGTGATGCCGATGCCGGCCCAGCCGGCCAGCCCCATGGCCGTAACGATTGATAGCCCGACGATAATGACCGTGGCAATGGTCGAGGCAACGCAGCGCACGAGCAGCAGCATCACCAGCACGATGCCGCCGTACATCATCGGCACCAGGCCGCTAATGTCGGCTTGCGTGGCCTCGAAGAACGCGTTGTTCATCATCAGCGTGCCGGTCAGGCGAATTCCAACGGTCGGGTGTGCGGCCTCGATGGATGCTGCCAGCTCCCGCGCCTCGCGCACGATGTTGCGAATGCGCACGCCTGCCTCGTCATCGGGCAGCTGGAACGTAACGTTTACCCCGGTGTCGGCGGTCGCCTGGGTAATGAGGCTGTTGGCGAGCGCCGGCTCGTTCACTGCGATATCACGAACGCGCTCGAGGTCGTCGGCGCTCAGTGCGGCGGGATCCTCTACAAGGTCGCCGACCACCAGGTCGTCTTCCTCGGCGGCGGTGTGCTGGAAGTTGGTGATCGAGTCGACGCGGATGCTGTCGGTGATGCGCCACGCGCCGTCCGTGAGGTCGGCAACGGCGGCGAGCACGTTTGTAGAGAACACCTGCCCGTCGCGCGGCGTCACGACAAACACGATGTTGTCGTTCTTGGTGTAGATGTTCTGCATGGCCTCGAAGGCCTGTAGCTGCGGGTTGTCCGGCCCGAAGAACACCCGGTAGTTGTTGGTGAACTTCAGGAACTGCATACCGCTGCCGCTCAAGCCCACGATCAGCAGCGTGGCCAGGATGACGGCCCATCGCCAACGCAGAATCCAGCTCGCGAAGGCGACGACCTTTTGGTCAGTGGGGGAGTGTTCCATTTAAAACCGGTCCGTGGTTAGTCGGTGCGTTCGAGTATGGCCGTCACGCCCATACCGCCGGCGGTGCATACGGAGATCAGGCCGCGGCCTGACCCTGCGCGCTCCAGCGAGGCCGCCAGCGTCGCCAGGATACGAGCGCCGGTCGCGGCAAACGGGTGCCCGAGCGCGAGGCTGCTGCCGTGGATGTTCAGCTTGTCGCGGTCAATGGTACCCAACGGCTCGTCCCGCTGCAGGCGGTCGCGGCAAAACTCCTCGGATTCCCACGCGGCGAGTGTGGCCAGCACCTGGGCGGCGAACGCCTCGTGGATCTCGAACTGGTCGAAGTCGCCAAAGCCGAGGCCGGCGCGCTTGAGCATGCGGGACACGGCGTAGGCCGGTGCCATCAGCAGGCCTTCGCCACCGACGAAGTCCACCGCGGCCACTTCGCCGAAGGTGAGCCAGGCCTGCACAGGCAGGCCGCGCTCCTTCGCCCAGTCTTCGGTGGCCAGCAGCACAGCGGCGGCGCCGTCGGTGAGCGCGGTGCTGTTGCCGGCGGTCATGGTGCCGGCCGGGCTTCGGTCGAACACGGTCCTGAGCTTGGCCAGCTTCTCCAGTGACGTGTCCTGGCGCAGCGTGTTGTCGACCGTGACGCCGCGAAAGGGAATCACAAGGTCGTCGTAGAAGCCGTCCGAGTAGGCGGCGGCCGCGCGCTGGTGGCTGGCAAGAGCGAGTTCGTCCTGGGCCTGGCGGCTGATCTTCCACTCCTTGGCCGTGAGCTCTGTGCTCTGCCCCATGGACAGGCCCGTGCGCGGCTCCACCACGCCAGGCAGCGCCGGCTTGAAGTGCCGCGGCCGCAAACCCAGCCAGGGCTTGAGCTTTGCCCCAAGCGATCGGCCCCGGGCGCTTGCGAGCAGAAGCTGCTGGTACTCGCGCGGGTAGACGATTGGCGCGTCGCTGATGCTGTCCGTGCCGCCGGCGATTCCGGCATCAATCTGCCCCAGCGCAATCTTGTGGCCGATGAGAATGGCGGCTTCCAGGCTCGTGCCGCAGGCGCGCTGCAAATCGAAGGCCGGGGTCTCCGGGGCCAGGCCGGAGCCAAGCACCGATTCGCGGGCGAGGTTCCAGTCGCGCGAATGCTTGATGACGGCGCCCAGCGAGACCTCGCCGAGCGCCTGCCCCTTGAGGCCGAAGCGCGTGACGACGCCCTGGAGGGCCGCGGTCATCATGTCCTGGTTGCCGATGCGCACGTACGCGGTGTGGGCGCGGCAAAACGGGATGCGCGTACCGCCGATAACGGCGACGCGTCGAACGTTTCCGGATTCCATTGGCGAACCATACCGCAAGCTGCTGCTTTCACGAAGCTGCCGGAGCCCTGTGATACAGTCGCCGGTCCTGTTCGCTCCGCAGCGCGCCTGACCTTTGCCCTCGCCAGTGAAGACACCCAAGACATTCATGGCCCACGTGTCCGCAATCGCGGTGCTGGCGGGCCCGCTGGTGGCGAACAACCTCGCGTTGTCGGGCATGTCCCTGTCGGACACGATCATGGCCGGTCGCCTCAGCCGACTTGACCTGGCGGCAGTAGCGGTGGGCAACGGTCTGTGGATGCTCTTTTTCCTCTTTGGCCTCGGCGTGCTGATGGCCATGAGCCCGTCTGCTGCGCATGCAGTCGGCGACAAGCGCTACCGCCAGGTCGGGGTGTACTGCCGGCAGACCCTGTGGCTCAGCCAGGCGCTGGCGCTGTTGCTGTTCTTCGGCCTCAGGGGCGCCGCGAACCTGCTGGAGCCGATGGGCATCGAGCCTTCAGTCGCGCCGGTGACGCGGGGTTACCTGTAGGCGAAGATTCCGGGCATACCCCAGCTAATCGCGTACAGGTAAC
>JBCAXP010000253.1:0-7238 GCA_038533995.1 Pseudomonadota bacterium | reverse complement strand
GTTTCAGGAGATCTTTCATCGTGGCACCTGTGCCTTTCTAAGGCGTCAATTACTACGATTTCTAATCGGCAAACTCGTGGCTGTGCCGGCCCTTAACTTTGGGCCGGCGCGTCCTGTTCCAGCTCGATGTTGATACCGAGCGAGCGAATCTCCTTGACCAGCACGTTGAAGGACTCGGGCATGCCCGCCTCCATCTCATGCGTGCCGTCGACGATGTTCTTGTACATCTTGGTGCGGCCCTGCACGTCATCCGACTTCACGGTCAGCATTTCCTGCAGGGTGTAAGCCGCGCCGTAAGCCTCCAGCGCCCACACCTCCATCTCACCGAAGCGCTGGCCGCCGAACTGCGCCTTGCCGCCCAGCGGCTGCTGGGTAACGAGGCTGTACGGTCCGGTGGAACGCGCGTGCATCTTGTCGTCCACCAGGTGGTTGAGCTTCAGCATGTACATGTAACCCACGGTGGTCGGGCGCTCGAAGCGCTCGCCCGTGCGGCCATCGATCAGGTGCGCCTGACCGGACGCCGGCAAACCGGCCAGCTCCAGCATTTGCTTGATCTCTTCCTCCGCGGCACCGTCGAACACCGGCGTTGCCATTGGCACGCCCGTGCTTAAGTTTCCGGCGAGCTCATGCACCTCGTCGTCACTCATGCCGTCGATGTCGGCATCCTGGCCGCCGGTCTTGTTGTACACGTCGTGCAGCAGGCCACGCAGCTTGTCGGTGGCCGCCTTGGACGCGAGCATGTCGCCGATGCGCTTGCCGACGCCCTTGGCTGCCCAGCCAAGGTGGGTTTCGAGCACCTGCCCGACGTTCATGCGCGAAGGCACGCCGAGCGGGTTCAGCACGATGTCGACCGGCGTGCCGTCGTCGAGGTACGGCATGTCCTCAACCGGCACGATGGTGGAGATAACACCCTTGTTACCGTGGCGGCCGGCCATCTTGTCACCCGGCTGGATGCGACGCTTCACGGCCAGGTAGACCTTGACCATCTTGAGCACGCCCGGAGCGAGGTCGTCACCCGCGGTGATTTTCTGCTTCTTCTCGTCGAAGCGGCGCTCGAATTCCTCACGCTGCGCGCCGAGGCGCGTGGCTGAGGTTTCCAGCTGACTGTTGTGCTCGTCGTTGCGCAGGCGAATCTCGAACCAGTTCTCCTGCGGCACGTCTGACAGGTAGCTCTTCGTGATCTTGGCGCCAGCCTCCAGACCGTTCGGACCACCCTCTGCCACCTTGCCGATGAGCAGCTTCTCGACACGATCGTAAATATCGTTCTCGAGAATGCGGCGCTGGTCGGCGAGGTCCTTGCGGACGCTGGCGAGCTCGGCCTCTTCGATGGACAGCGCGCGGCTGTCCTTGTCGACGCCATCGCGCGTGAACACGCGCACGTCGATCACCGTGCCGTCCATGCCCGGGGGCACGCGCAGCGAGGTGTCCTTAACGTCAGACGCCTTCTCACCGAAGATCGCACGCAGCAGCTTCTCTTCCGGCGTCAGCTGGGTCTCGCCCTTGGGCGTAACCTTGCCGACGAGGATGTCGCCACCGGTCACTTCCGCACCGATGAACGCGATGCCGGACTCGTCAAGCTTGCCGAGCGCCGAGTCACCCACGTTCGGGATGTCGGCAGTGATCTCTTCAGAACCGAGCTTCGTGTCGCGCGCGACGCAGGTCAGCTCCTCGATGTGGATCGTGGTGAAGCGGTCTTCGTGCACCACCCGCTCGGAAATGAGGATCGAGTCCTCGAAGTTGTAGCCGTTCCACGGCATGAACGCGACCAGCAGGTTCTGGCCAAGGGCCAGTTCGCCGAGGTCCGTCGAGGGGCCGTCGGCCAGCACGTCGCCACGCGAAATCACGTCACCGGACTTCGCGATCGGCCGCTGGTTGATACACGTGTTCTGGTTGGAACGCGTGTACTTGGTGAGGTTGTAGATGTCCACACCCGGCTCGCCGGCGATGGTCTCGTCATCGTTGACGCGCACCACGATGCGCGAGGCATCAATGGAATCCACCACGCCGCCGCGTCGCGCCACCACGGTCACACCCGAGTCGGTGGCTACGGCACGTTCCATGCCGGTGCCCACGAGCGGCGTTTCCGCACGCAGCGTCGGCACTGCCTGGCGCTGCATGTTGGAACCCATGAGCGCGCGGTTAGCGTCGTCATGCTCCAGGAACGGAATCAGTGACGCGGCCACCGACACGATCTGGCGCGGCGACACGTCCATGTACTGCACCTGGTCCGAGGTGGACAGCGTGAATTCGTTCAGGTGACGGCAAGACACAAGGTCGTCGATGAAGTGGCCGTTGGCGTCGAGCCGGGCGTTGGCCTGGGCGATGACAAACTGGCTTTCCTCGATGGCCGACAGGTACTCGATGGTATCGCCAACGGAACCGTCCACGACCTTGCGGTACGGCGTCTCGAGGAAGCCATAGTCGTTGGTGCGGGCATATACGGCCAGCGAGTTGATAAGGCCGATGTTCGGGCCTTCAGGCGTCTCAATCGGGCAGACCCGGCCGTAGTGGGTCGGGTGTACGTCGCGCACCTCGAATCCGGCCCGCTCGCGGGTCAGGCCACCGGGGCCAAGTGCCGATACGCGGCGCTTGTGCGTGACTTCCGACAGCGGGTTGTTCTGGTCCATGAACTGCGACAGCTGCGAGGAACCAAAGAACTCCTTCACGGCAGCCGCCACCGGCTTGGCGTTAATCATTTCCTGTGGCATCAGGCCTTCGGACTCGGCCAGCGTCAGGCGCTCCTTGACGGCGCGCTCGACGCGCACGAGGCCAATGCGGAAGGCGTTTTCCGCCATCTCGCCGACACTGCGCACGCGGCGGTTGCCGAGGTGGTCGATGTCGTCGACCGAGCCGGTGCCGTTGCGAATGTCGATGAGCGTCTTCAGCACCGCGATGATGTCATCGCGGGACAGTACGCCGGCACCCTCGCCGTCCTCGATTCCCACGCGGCGGTTGAACTTCATGCGGCCAACGGCCGACAGGTCGTAGCGCTCCGGGTTGAAGAACAGGTTGTTGAACAGGTTCTCGGCCGCGTCCTTCGTCGGCGGCTCGCCCGGGCGCATCATGCGGTAGATCTCCACCAGCGCCTCGAGCGGCGTTTCCGACGAATCGATGCGCAGCGTGTTGGAGATGAACGGCCCACGATCCAGGTCGTTCACGTACAGCGTCTTGAGTTCCTTGACGCCGGCCGCGACGATGCCCTCGACCGACTCGGCGGTGAGTTCGTCATTGGCCGTTGCGATCAGCTCGCCTGTCTCGGTGTCGACAATGTCCTCGGCGAGAATCTTGCCCTCGAGGTACGTCGCCGGCACCACGAGGTGCTTCACGCCGCTGTCCTTCATGATCTTCGTGTGGCGCGCAGTGATACGGCGCCCTTCCTCGACGATGGTCTTACCCTTCACCACGATGTCGAAGCTGGCCGTTTCGCCCTTCAGGCGCTCCGGCAGCAGGTCCATCCGGATCTCCTTCTTCGTGAAGGTGATGTGGTTGGTGTCGAAGAAGATATCCAGCATCTCCTGGTTCGTGAAGCCGAGTGCACGCAGGATGATGCTTACCGGCAGCTTGCGCCGGCGGTCGATACGCGCAAACAGCGCATCCTTTGGATCGAACTCGAAGTCGAGCCAGGAACCGCGGTAGGGAATGACACGCGCCGAGAACAGCAGCTTGCCGCTCGAGTGAGTCTTGCCCTTGTCGTGGTCGAAGAACACGCCCGGGGAACGGTGCAGCTGCGATACGATGACGCGCTCTGTACCGTTAATCACGAACGTACCGTTCTCGGTCATGAGCGGCAGTTCGCCGAGGTAGACCTCCTGCTCGCGAATATCCTTGACCGGCTTCGGCGTGCCCGAAGCTTCCTTGTCGTAAATGACCAGGCGCACGTTCACGCGCAGCGGCGCGGCGTAGGTCAGACCGCGAAGCTGGCATTCCTTGACGTCGAACACCGGCGTGCCCAGCCGGTATGACACGTACTCAAGGGCCGCATTGCCAGAGTAGCTGACAATCGGGAAGACCGTATTGAACGCAGCGTGCAGGCCGATTTCCGTCCGGTTTTCCGGCGTCTTGTCGGACTGCAGAAACTTGCGATACGAGTCGAGCTGAATCGAAAGCAGATACGGCACTTTCAGGATACTTGGCCGCTTGCCAAAGTCCTTGCGGATCCGTTTCTTCTCAGTAAAGGAATATGCCATTGGGTCCCACCCTAAGGTACGTGTTACAAACAGTACGATTTACAAACGGGAAAAGGCCGGCAGCCGAAAACGACTGCCAGCCGATTACCGACGGCCTCCGACGCGCGGAGGCCCGATTTTTTGCTACTTGATTTCGACGGTCGCGCCTGCTTCTTCCAGCGACTTCTTCAGTTCTTCCGCTTCTTCCTTGCTGACGCCTTCCTTCAGTGTAGCCGGAGCACCTTCGACGGTGTCCTTGGCTTCCTTCAGGCCGAGGCCAGTGATGGTGCGCACAGCCTTAATGACGGCAACCTTGTTGCCACCGAACGACGCCAGCACGACGTCAAACTCGGTCTTCTCTTCGGCAGCGGGGGCATCGCCACCAGCACCTGCGGCGGCGACGGCAACCGGTGCGGCAGCCGAAACGCCAAACTTCTCTTCCATGTCGGAAATCAGATCGACAACGTCCATGACGCTCATGTTCGAAATCGCTTCGAGGATGTCTTCTTTAGAAACAGCCATTGTTCACTCCAAAAATAAATCGGTTTTCTGTTACCCGGGGTTCGCGCCACTTGCGGCGCTGCGCCCAGCAATTACATTTAAAATCAGGCAGCTTTCGCGTCTTTCACCGCAGCGATAACTCGTACCAGCTTGGTATGCGGCTCAGCGAGCGTGCGCACGAACTTGGTAATCGGCGCCTGCATCACGCCCATCAGCATCGCGAGCGCCTGCTCACGTGTGGGCAGGCTTGCAAGCCGCTCAAGATCGTTGGCGGCCAAAAGCTCACCACCGACCGACACCACTTTCGGTACAAGTTTCTCGTTGTCCTTCGCGAAGTCCTTCACCAGCCTGGCTGCTGCGCCGGGGTCCTCCTGGGAGAACGCCAGTACGAGCGGGCCATTCAGGGCTTCCTGAATGCACTCGAACTCGGTGCCTTCAACAGCCCGTTTGGCCAGTGAGTTCTTCACGACCCGCAGGTAGACGCCCTGCTGCCGTGCGTTGGCACGCAGCTCGGTCATCTGACCCACGGTCAAACCGCGATACTCCGCGCCCACGACGGACAGTGCTTCCGCCGCAATCGCGCTCACTTCCGCG
The DNA here is from genome assembly GCA_038533995.1 of Pseudomonadota bacterium. Lineage (GTDB taxonomy): Bacteria > Pseudomonadota > Gammaproteobacteria > Steroidobacterales > JBCAXP01 > JBCAXP01. The sequence continues at coordinate 1,977 of JBCAXP010000253.1, read as the reverse complement.
ACCAGTGCCTTCTTTTCATCCAGCCTTAACGGCATAGTCTTCCTCCTGGCAGTTTGGTCCAATCACACAGACGCCGATCCGTGACGTCTGCACCCGTGACGGTGCGCCATTCTGCCGTTGCCGGAAGTCCGGGTAACACCATCTGCGCAGGCTTAATCGATTAAGCGGGCCCCGTAAGCCGAATCACCGACTCGGGAGCTGCACCTGCGGTCTTTGATGAGCAATCCATTGCGACAGCGACGCCCGATGGGCCTTGCGGCACATCGGGTATCGCCATGCTCATGTCGATCCGTGAAAAATGTGTAAAGCGTTGCTCGTCTTAAACTTCAGTCCAGGACCATCAATCCCAAATCATCAATCGATAGTCGACTGGTCAACGCCGACGCCAGGGCCCATCGTCGAAGAAAGGCTCACTTTCTTCATGTAGACGCCCTTGGCGGCGGCCGGCTTAGCCTTGTTCAGGTCGGCCAGCAGTGCCTGCATGTTCTCCTTCAGCAAATTGCCGTCGAAGTCGGCCTTGCCGATGGAGCAGTGCACGATGCCTGCCTTGTCGGTGCGGTACTGCACCTGGCCAGCCTTGGCGTTCGACACCGCGGTGGCGACGTCGGCCGTGACCGTACCCACCTTCGGGTTCGGCATCAGGCCGCGGGGGCCAAGCACCCGACCAAGCTGGCCAACCACGCGCATGGCGTCCGGTGTGGCGATGACCACGTCGAAGTCCATCTCACCAGCCTTGACCTTGTCGGCCAGGTCGTCGAAGCCGACGATGTCCGCGCCGGCGGCTTCGGCGGTCGCAGCGTTCTCGCCCTGGGCGAACACGGCGACGCGCACGCTCTTGCCGGTGCCGTGCGGCAGCACGGTCGAGCCGCGCACCACCTGGTCGGATTTGCGCGGGTCAACGCCGAGGTTCACCGACACGTCCACCGATTCCTTGAATTTGGCGCCGGCGAGCTTTTTTACAAGCTCAATGGCGGCATCGACGTCGTACAGCTTGCCGGGCTCTACCGACTCGCGTGCGGCACGCAGCCGCTTGGATACTTTAGCCATGGTCTACAGGCCCTCCACGGTGAGGCCCATGCTGCGGGCGCTGCCGGCGATAATGCGAACCGCGGCTTCCAGATCCGCCGCGTTGAGGTCCTGCATTTTCGTCTTTGCAATTTCCTCGACCTGCTCACGGGTCACCGAACCGACCTTCACGGAGTTCGGGGTGCCGCTGCCCTTTGGCACGCCGGCGGCTTTCTTCAGAAGCACCGCCGCGGGGGGCGTCTTGGAAATAAACGTGAAGCTGCGGTCGCTGTATACGGTGATCACCACCGGAATCGGCAACCCTGCTTCCATGTTCTGCGTGTGTGCATTAAACGCCTTGCAGAACTCCATGATGTTTACACCGTGCTGACCGAGGGCCGGGCCCACCGGCGGGCTGGGATTAGCCTTGCCCGCAGGAATCTGCAGCTTGATGTAGCTTGCGACTTTCTTTGCCATTACCTTTTACTCTCCGGGTGCAAACGCATGACTCTCTTGGCCACGCTCCCCATCCGCTTCCTGTCTGTTAATGCGTCCGTCCTGGACACATAAAAAAACTTGTCAATCAACCGGGCCGGCGTGCCGGCGGCGGGTCAGGCCTTCTCTACCTGACCGAATTCGAGCTCGACCGGCGTTGACCGGCCCAGGATCTGCACCGCGACGCGCAGCCGGCTCTTGTCGTAGTTGACCTGCTCGACGACGCCGTTGAAGTCGTTGAACGGTCCGTCGATGACGCGTACGACTTCGCCGGGCTCGAACAGTACTTTCGGCCGTGGCTTGTCCACGCCTTCCTGCACGCGCTGCAGAATTGCGTTGGCCTCGTCATCGGTGATGGGCGCCGGCTTGTCGCTGGAGCCACCGATAAAACCGAGCACCTTCGGCACTTCCTTCACGAGGTGCCAGGTGTCCTCGTCCATGTCCATTTGCACGAGCACGTAGCCGGGGAAAAACTTG
>JBCAXP010000252.1:0-7269 GCA_038533995.1 Pseudomonadota bacterium | reverse complement strand
CGGCGCCGCCGGCTCGATCACCAACAACGCGTCGGTTAGCGGGAGTGAAGGCGATCCGGTGCCTGGCAACAACGCTGACAGCGAGGCGACCACCGTGGTCGCGTCCGGCGGTTTTGATGTTCCTCTTACGCAGTATCTGCGCATCAACGGCTTTCTGGACTACGCGGTGGCGGGCGGCAGCCTTCGCGCCGATTCCAACAGCGTGGACCCGTGTTCGCTCAATGCAACGTCTGCCGCGAGCGTTTCCGGCATTCCCGGAACCGCCACCATTACTGCAGCCTACCTGTACTGGGCGGCGTCCGGCACCACGGTGGACGCCAACGTAACGCTGGATGGTGCCGGCGTGTTGGCTGACCGCACGTGGCAGAGCCGGCTTACCCTGGGCGGTAACAATTACGATTTCTTTGGCGGTTTCGAAGACGTGACCAGCCAGGTCGATGCCAAGCGCAACGGCGTGTACACCTTTGGCGGCCTTTCCGTCGATGACAGCGCCCTGTATTGCAACGCGTCGGCCGTACTGGGCGGCTGGGCGCTGTACGTTATCTACGAGGACGCCGGCAACTCGGGTAAAACGCTCGTGTTGTACGACGGCTTCGACATGGAGCGCAACGGCGTAACCAGTTACCTGCTGTCAGGCATCTACGCGTCCTCGCCGGTGGAGGCCAACGTAACGTCTTTGTTGTGGGAGGGCGATGAGTCGCTCGGCACAGGCACGGAAGAACTGCGCTTTAACGGCACGCCGCTCACCGATGCGCTAAACCCGCCCAACAACGTTTACAACTCTACGATCAACACTCTTGGCACGAGCACAGCCTACGGTGTGGACATGGACACCTTCGACGTGTCGTCTCTCGTCACCGACGGCGATACCCTTGCCTCAACGGATGTGAGCGTGGGCCCCGACCTGGTGATACTCAATGCCGTGCTGCTGCAGGTTCGCACCAACATCATCGTTGGCACGGTTTTCGAAGACGTCAACTACGGAGGCGGCCAGGGCCGCAGCCTGGCAGCAGCCCAAGCCGATGCAGCGGCGTTTGCAGTGAGGCGTCCCGGCGCCACCGTGGAGCTGTACGCTTCCGACGGCACGCTGCTGCGCTCAACCGTAACAAGCGCCAATGGTCTGTACGGCTTTACGGGCCTGCCGGACGGCGATTACTTTGTGCGGGTCGTTAGTTCCACCGTGACCTCTTCGAGGCCGGGAGCGAGCGGCAGCGAGGTGCCGGTGCAGACGTATCGCACCAATGCCTCCGGCGCCACGGCGGCCATTGTGAATGAGATTGGCGGTGCCAATCCCGCCGTCGCGGATGATGGCGCAAACGGCGGTGCGCAAAACCTGAGCGCGCTGACTGTGCAATCGCTCGCGCCGGTGACTATCACCGCGGCCACAGCCAAGACCGGCGTCGATTTTGGCTTCAATTTTAACACTATCGTAAATGCCAACTCAGCCGGGCAGGGGTCGCTGGCACAGTTCATCGCCAACGCAGGCACACTGACCAACGCCAACCTTGACCAGGACGGTCTTGTGGCAGGGTTGGAAACCAGCATCTTCATGATTCCGACCAATGCCGATCCGCTCGGCAGGCCGGCCGATCCCGCCTTTGATGCAGGTCGCGGCGTTGTGCCCATTTCCGTGACCGCCAGCCTGCCGGCCATCATCGACGCCGACACCGTGATTGACGGCTCTACTCAAACGACCAACATCGGGGACACCAACGCCGGCTTGCTGGGTACGGGCGGCACCGTCGGTCTGGGTGCGGACGGCGTCGCAGGCACCGCCGACGAGCTGGCACTGCCCCAGGTGGCGGCGCCCGAGATCGAAATCGTCGACGGCGCCGGCGTGGCGGTAGGCCTCGACGTGCAGGCTTCCGACACCACGATTCGGTCCGTCGCAATCTACGGCTTTGGTACTGCCCCGGCGTCACCGACAGAGGCCAACATCCGCATCGACAACGGTACTAACCTGACGGGTACTCTTATCGAGAACGCGATCATCGGCACACCGGCGGACAGCTTCACCGATCCGGGCGCCGCGGCCCGCAGCGGCGGTCCGAACGTGTTGAGCCGGGGCGCGGACAACAGCACGCTGCGCAACAGCCTTGTCGGTTTTGCGACCGGTAGCGGCCTGAGCGCGCGTGGCGGGTCCTCGGGCTGGACCGTGCGTGGCAACGAGTTTCGGTCGAACTCGGCGTTTGGTTATCTCGTTGGCGACGGGATCGCGATCGAGGGCGCAGGATCTGGCAGCGCCACGGTGACGGGCAACCTCGTGATCGACAACGGTGCCGTTGGCATTGAAACCTACGATGCCAATGGCAACACCGATATCGCAGACAACACGTTCACGGGCAATGGTTTCGCCACGGGCGCTGGCGCAGACGAGACTTCCGGCATTCGGCTCTTCGGTGCAAACAACACGGTTGATCGAAACCTCATCAGCGGAAACTACGGCGCCGGCGTGTCCGTGACCAGTGGCGCATCGGGTTCGTCGATCAGCCGCAACTCTATCTTCGACAACGGCGCGGCCACTGGCCAGATCGGCATCGACCTCTTGGCACCCGCGGACGACGCCAATACGGGCACCGCACCGTTCTTCACAGTCAACGACAACAACGACGCAGACGCCGGCGGCAACGGCCTGTACAACTACCCGGTCCTTGAACTGGCCGCCATTTCCGGCGGCAACCTGACGCTCACCGGATGGGCGCGGCCGGGGGCCGCGATAGAGTGGTTTGTGGCCGACGATGACCCTTCCGGTTTCGGCGAAGGTCGCACCTACCTGGTAACGCTGGTGGAGGGCAGCGCCGGCGACAACGACGCGACGTCCTCGGCCTACGCGGGATCGATCAACGGGCTCGCGCAGGGTGCCGACACCACCAACCGCTATCGCTTTACGATTCCCACTCCCGCGGGCATCGCGGTCGGCACCACGCTTACGGCCACCGGCACCGATGCATCCGGGAATACGTCTGAGTTTGGCGGGCTCGTCACCGTCGCGGGTCCCCTTGTGCTGCAAAAGCGTGCCTTCATGCCGGACGGCACGGCAATTCCCAACGGCGCGCTCATTCCGCAGGGCCTGGAGGTTCGGTACCTGCTGTACATAAACAACACGGCTGAGACGCGTATGGACGTAAGCATCGAGGACCTGCTGGATCCGGCGTTTGCCTACCAGCCGGGCACGCTGCGAATCGACAACTCGGTAGCAAATTGCGCAGCTGCCGCCTGCACGCCGGCGGAGGAAGCAGCCGTCTACGCAGCGGTGGCGGGCACCGGGGCGTTGACAGACGCAGTGGATGGAGATGTCGCGAGTTTTAGTGCCGCCACGGTGCATGCCGGCGACGAAAGCGTCGCCAATGCGCAGCTCGACGCTGCCGCCGGGCGGGTACTTGCGCTGGTGTTCGCGGTTAAGATGCAGTAGCCGGCCGCTGGCGACGTCCGACTGAAACGTCGACCTGGTTTCAGCCGCCGACAAGGAAGCGGTCGGCCGCTACCGCGACCCAGACCAGAATCACGAGGCCGAGACTCACGAAAACCGCGGCGGACCCCAGGTCCTTGGCGCGGCCGGACAGCTCGTGCTGTTCCTCGCCATGGCGGTCGACTGCTGCTTCCACCGCGGAGTTCAGGAGTTCAGCGACGAGCACAAGCAGGCAGCACCCGATCAGCGCCGCGATCTCGACGGGGTTCCGGCCAAGCCACAGGGCGCCCGGAATCATGATGAGCGTCAGGGTCAGTTCCTGGCGGAACGCAGATTCGTACCGCCAGGCGTGTGCGAAACCCTGAGCGGAGTACCTGGCTGCGCGAATCGCCCGCATAAAGCCGGTGTTGTCGGGTTTTCCCACAAAGTGTTCCTGAGTCTCTGGCCGCCCTGCGGCTGCCGCATGATCCGGCCCGGGTTGCTAGGCGGCGAGATTGGGCGCCTCGGAAGCAACGGGATCGCCACGCCAGTCCAGCAGCTGGAGGACGCCTGCAGCGTCTTCGGCAAGCACGGTACCGTGCTCAACCCAGTCGCCATCGTTCGCATACAGGCATCCGTCGATCATGCGTATTGCCGGTCGATGGATGTGCCCGCAGACCACGCCATCAAAGCCTCGCTCGCGCGCATGGCGGGCAGTCGTAATTTCGAAGCGGGCGATGTATTCATTGGCCGACCGGATGCGCCGCTTGATGGCGGCACTGATCGGGAAGCTGTCTTTGCCAAAGCGACGCCGAAGCTGGTTTATGGCGGCGTCGGCGCCAAGGATAAAGTTGTAGGCCGCGGCGCCAAACCTCTCGAGGTTGGTGCCCTGGCGCACCTGGGGGTCAAGCGTATCGCCGTGGAGAATGAGCAGGCGCTGTCCGGCAGCGGTGGTGTGTTCGGCTTCAAGGCGCACACTGATACCGCAGATATCCCGGCCTGCGAGTCCGCGGAACTCCGCATCGTGATTGCCCGGGACATAGATGACTTCGGTACCGCTCGCTGCGAGCTGCACCAGCCGGGCGATGACGCGAAGATGCGCGTCCGGAAAGAGCGGACGCTGACGCATGCGCAGTATGTCGATGATGTCGCCGACGAGGTAGATGCGCTGAACGCTGACTGTGTCCAGCAATGCCAGCAGCTCATGGGCACGGGACGACGCCGTGCCAAGGTGCACATCTGACAGCCAAAGGCTGCGGAAGCCAGGTAACCTGGGCGTATCTGCGACTGTGTGCTGCGTCGTTCTCACGGCCGGTAATGTAGCTGTCGCATATGGCGACAAGCTGATGTTTTTGTGACAGTCGCATGAAAGTTTGCGACCGGCGCAGAGGCCGCCATGGCCTGCTGAAAGGCGCCGGCCGGCCATTCTAATGACCGGCCGACGCCAGGACGGGCTCACCGAGCCTGACTCACGGGCAGTCCGGGTTGCCCCAGCAGGGCAGCTCGTGGCCCCAGTCATCGCGGTCAATCGGAATCGTCGTGCCGGGATACACCGGAATGAACGTGCCGTTGCGAATCATGCCTTCGATGACGTGCGCCGGCAGTTCCATCAGGATGCCGTCGACCACAACGGTCTGCCTGTCGCCGGCCTTGCTTGCGTCGCGCATGGCTTCGATTTCTTCCAGGCTGACGGTCACGCCGCCCTTGCCCCAGAGGTTGCGTACTACGTCGACAAAGTCGCCACGTGCAATTACGTCGTTGAGGTTGAAGGGCCGGCGGTTCTCGCACAGGTCGCCTCTGAGGTCGATCGGTGACGCGCTGGCGGCAGCGGGCAGGGCGGCGGCGGCCATCAGCAGCAGGCCGGCGAAAAGTCGGGATTTGGTGTTGAGTGCTTTCATTGTGAAGTCCTTTTGCGATTGAGTAAAAGTGCCCCGTTGGGGGTCTGCCAGGGAGTTCGCATCAGCGCCGCGATTTCTGACAGCTGGGCCATCATTTCCCCGATGCCACCGGTCTGCTATCGTTCCGCGGGTCTGTCGCGAATCCGCGCAAGTGTTGGAGACTCAAGCCATGCCAGCGATCAAACTGACCTACTTCGACTTTAACGGCGGTCGCGGCGAGCCAGTCCGCATCGCGCTGCACGCAGCCTCGATGGCCTTCGAGGACCACCGCATCTCCTTCGACGAGTTCATGAAGCTTCGCGCCGCCATGCCGTTCACGTGCGCGCCGGTGATGACGATCGACGGCGTGGAGGTTACGCAGTCAAACGGCATGCTGCGTTACGTCGGCAAGGCTGCCGGGCTGTACCCGACTAACGATCTGCAGGCGCTGTACTGCGACGAGGCCTTGGGCGCCGTGGAAGACGTTTTGCACCAGGTCGTGCACACCTTCGGCTTGCAGGGCGATGCGCTGCAGGAGGCGAGACAGAAGCTCGTCGACGGCTGGTTGACCGTTTTTATCAAGGGCTGCGCCGAGCTTCTCGCACGAGGCGGCGGCGAATATTTCGCTGACAAACGCCTGACCGTGGCCGACCTTAAGGTCTATGAGCAGGTGCGCTCGCTGCGCGCAGGCACGCTGGATCACGTTCCGACAGATTTGGTCGACCAGCTCGCGCCGTCACTGGTCGAGCACCAGGCGCGCGTTGCCGCCGACCCCGTGGTGACCGGCTACTACGCTTCGCGAAAATAGCCGGGCGGCCGGGGCTCCTGGCTTAAAGTTGGTCGAGCCGCGCGCGCAGCTGATCCAGCTGCAGGTTGCCCGCAGCGCCTGGGGAAACGCGCGCCTCCAGGCTCTCCGCTGGTGAGCGACTGGCCAGTGCGTCAGGGTTATCCATAGCCTGGCGGTACGCTTCCCTGAACGGTATTCCGTCCGCGACTTTCTCCAGCGCCACGTCGGTGGCATACATCGCCGGTTCGATGGCGGCTGCCATTGCCTCGGTGTTGAGGGTCAGGTCGCGGACAAGGGCATCGGTCAGTTCCAGCGTGTCGACGGCAATTACGAGCCCGCGAATCATCGGACCCTTCGTGCGCTGCAGGTCGCGGTGGTAACCGCTCGGCAGCGACAGGCCCGCCTGCAGTTCCGCCATGGCGCCCTGCACGACACCGTACGCGCCACGCATAAGCTCCACTACGTCCGGGTTGCGCTTGTTTGGCATGATCGATGAGCCGGTCGTGTATTCGTCGGGCATCGACACAAAGTCGAATTCCGCCGTGGTGTAAAGGCTCAGGTCCCACGCAAAGCGTCGGCAGTCCAGCAGCGCCTGTGCCGCCGCGGTCAGCGCCTGCAGCTCGAACTTGCCGCGGCTGTTCTGCGCATACATCGGGTTGACCTGCATCCGGTCGAAGTTCAGCTTTTCGGTTGTCAGCGCCCGTTCCAGGGGAAGATTGACGCCGTAGCCGGCAGCGGTGCCCAGAGGGTTGGCGTTGAGCCACGCGGCGGTATCGCGAGCAAGCGATGCATTGTCGATAAAGGCCTCCGCGAGACCTGCAAACCACAAGCCGACCGACGACACGACGGCGCGCTGCAGATGTGTGTAGCCGGGCATTGGCGTCAGCGCGTCGGCCTGCGCACGGTCGAGGCTGGCTGTCGCAATGCTCGCGCACAGCGAGTTAATCCGCTCAAGCTGCGCCCGCAGGTACAGCCTTGAGGCAACCAGCACCTGGTCGTTGCGGCTGCGCCCGGCGTGGATCTTCTTGCCGAGATCGCCGAGCCGCTCGGTCAGCGAGATCTCAATGGCGGAATGGCAATCCTCAAAGCGCGCGTCCAGCACAAAGTCGCCGTCGGCAAATTGCTGGCCCAGTTCCGCCAGCGCGGCGGCAAGCTGCTCCGCCATTGAGATCTCGCTGACCGAGCGGCTCGGCGATCTCGGCAAGAAGATCCACGCC
>JBCAXP010000251.1:0-7285 GCA_038533995.1 Pseudomonadota bacterium | reverse complement strand
GTAGCCACCCGCCCGGAAGTCCATGTCAGCACCTTCCGGCAGCCGCACCACCAGCTCCTTGATGAAGGTCGCGACGTTGTGATTCGACTCCACGGTGCAATCGTATTTCTTTACCCCGAACACTTCGTCCGGAACGCGAATGCTCATGTCCTGCTTGACGGCGACCTGGCAGGACAGGCGCTGGTGATCGGCTGCTTCGCGCTTGTTGATCAGCGACCGCTCGGTTGGCAGGATAGCGCCGCCGCCGGACAACACCTGCACCCGGCACTGGCCGCACGTTCCGCCGCCGCCGCACGCCGAGGCGACGAGGATGCCGCTGTCGGCGAGTTCCTGCATGAGCTTGCCGCCAACGGGCAGTTCGAGCTTGCGCTCGTCGTTCACCAGCACGGTTACGTTGCCGGTGGAGACCAGCCGCGAGCGGGCGCCAAGAATGATGAATACAAGCACCAGCATGATGCCGGTGAAAAGCGCCATGCTTAGGATTACCTGGGTGACCATGCGCCGTGCCTTCCTATAACTGGATGCCGGAGAAGCCCATGAAAGCCATGGACATCAGGCCAACGATAATGAACGTGATGCCGAGCCCCTGCAGGCCGTCCGGCACATCGCTGTAACGCAGCTTCTCGCGAATGCCGGCGAGCGCGACAATCGCCAGCGCCCAGCCAAAGCCGGACCCTAAGCCAAACACGACGCTCTGGCCGAGGTCGTACTGGCGCTCCACCATGAACAGCGTGCCGCCGAGAATGGCGCAGTTCACGGTGATGAGCGGCAGGAAGATGCCAAGCGCGTTGTAGAGCGCGGGGAAGTGCTTGTCGAGCGTCATCTCGAGAATCTGCACAAGCGCCGCGATGACGCCGATAAAACTCACGAGGCCGAGGAAGCTCAGGTCCACGTCGGGAAGCCCGGCCCAGGCAAGCGCGCCCTCGGCGAGCAGGTAGTGGTTGATGAGGTAGTTCACCGGCACCGTGATCACCTGCACGACGATCACGGCAATGCCAAGACCCAGCGCCGTCTCGATGCGCTTGGACACGGCCAGGAAGGTGCACATGCCTAAGAAGAAGTTGAGCGCCAGGTTCTCGACGAACGCAGCCTTCATAAACAGGTTGAAGTACTCGGCAAACATCACAGCACCTCGGTGCGGTGCACTTCGTGAATCTGGTATTCGGGTTTCTCAACCTGCTGCGGCCGCAGCGAACGCACCGCCCAGATCAAAAGGCCAATGATGAAGAACGCGCTGGGCGGCAGCAGCATCAGGCCGTTCGCCTCATACCAGCCGCCGTTACTCGTGAGCGGCAGTATTTCGTAGCCTAGCAGCGTGCCGGCGCCGAACAGCTCGCGGGTAGCCGCAACGATAATCAGCACCGCGCTGTAGCCCAGGCCATTGCCCAGGCCATCGAGAAAGCTCATCACAACGCCGTTCTTCATCGCGAACGCTTCGGCACGGCCGAGGATGATGCAGTTGGTGATGATGAGGCCAACAAACACTGACAGCTGCTTGCTGGTTTCAAAGGCGTAGGCCTTCAGCACCTGGTCCACGACGATCACGAAGGACGCGATGATCATCATCTGCACAATGATACGAATGTTGTTCGGAATGAGGTTACGAATGCTGCTGATCGTGGCGCTGGACAGCGCGGCGACACTCGTGAGCGCCGCGCACATCATCAGCGCCGGCAGCAGCGACGTGGTGACCGCCAGCGCCGAACAGATACCCAGCACCTGCAGGGTGACCGGGTTGTTGTCGACAATCGGGTCGATAACGACCTTGCGCACACTCATCGCGCCGCCTCCTCGCTGGACAGCTGGGCAAGATAGGGACCGAAGCCGTCGGGACCGGTCCAGTAACGCACCGCGTTGGCAACGCCGCGGCCGGTGAGCGTGGCACCGGACATGCCGTCTACCTGGTACTGGGCATTGGGTCCCTCAACGACCTTGCCGCGCACCACCTCAATGCGTGGGTTGCCGTCGGCATCGTAGAGTTGCTTGCCGACCCATTGCGCCCGCCATTCGGGCTTCTCAACCTGGTCGCCAAGGCCCGGAGTCTCTGCGTGCTCGTAAAAGCGCAGGCCCCGCACCGTCTTGCCATCCGGTTCAAGCGACAGGTAGCCATACATCGTGGACCACAACCCGGTGCCATGCACCGGGAGAATGACCTGCTCCAGGGCGTCGCCATTTCGCACCAGGTAGACCGGTGAGTAGATGGCGCGGCGGCGAATGCTCGCGATGTCCTTTTCCGGCGGAATGGCCATGCCGAGCTGCGGGTCTCTGCTGGCTTCGAGGGCGTCAAAGCTGCGGGCGTCGGGCTCGTCGACGTAGTCGCCGCTGGCAAGCTCCACGAGACGTGTGTCGATTTCATCGAAGCGCGCAGCGATGTCGGCACCGGGCTCGTACAGCCCTGCCACTTCCAGCACGATGCGCTGTCGGTACAGCGACTCGTTGAGGGATTGCTGCGGCTTCAGCACGACCGCTGCCGCCGACACCAGGACGGAGCACACCAGGCTTACGCCCACCGCCACCATTATCGTGTTGCCGATGCTGTCCCGATTACGCGACACGACGCTTCTCCCGACGCCTGGAGTTAGCGCGCATCACAAAATAGTCGATGGTGGGGGCAAAGACGTTGCCGAACAGAATCGCCAGCATGATGCCCTCCGGAAAGGCCGGGTTAATGACCCGAATCACGTAGGTCACAAAGCCGACGAGCAGGCCGTAGATGATGTGCCCCATCATCGTGTCTGGCGCGCTGACCGGGTCGGTGGCCATGAACACGGCGCCGAAGGCGAACCCGCCCAGCGCGATGTGCCAGAACCAGGGCATCGACACCATCGGGTTTGCGCTGTCGATGCCGGAGAACAGCAGCGCCGGGATGATAAGCCCGGCGAAGGTCGCGACGATGATGCGCCACGAGGCAATGCCGGAATAAATAAGCACGATGGCGCCAAAGATCGCGGCCGCGGCAGAGGTTTCCGCAATCGAACCCTGGATCTGGCCGAAGAACGCCATGCTCCAGGTGACGCCGCTGTCCAGGACGCCGGCGACGCCCTCGCTGGCCGCGACGCCAAGGGCGGTTGCGCCGCTGTAGCCGTCCACCGGCACCCACACGGAGTCACCGGACAGCTGCACGGGGTACGCAAAGTACAGAAACGCCCGCCCGACGAGGGCCGGGTTGAGAAAGTTCTTGCCGGTGCCGCCGAACACTTCCTTGCCGATGACGACGCCGAAACTTATCCCTAATGCCACCTGCCAAAGCGGCGTGGTGGCCGGGAGAATGGCTGCGTACAGCAGCGAGGTCACAAAGAAGCCTTCGTTGACCTCGTGGTTGCGAACGCCGGAGAACAAAATTTCCCAGAAGCCGCCGGCCGCCATCGTCACGATGTAGATGGGCAGGAAATACAGCAACCCGTGCACAAAGTTGTCGTAAATGCTCGTTGGGTCGTAGCCAGCGCCCAGGAGCGACAGAATCGAGGCACGCCAGCCGACGGTGGCATTGAAGCCCAGCGACTCAAGGGCAGTGTTTGCCTGCCACCCGATGTTCCACATGCCGATCAGGACGCACGGCGCGGCCGCGAACACCACCATGATCATGACGCGCTTCAGGTCGATCGCGTCGCGCACATGGGGTGAGCCGCGGGTTACATCCGGCGGCGAATAAAACAGCGTGTCCACCATCTCGTAGATGGCGTAAAACTTTTCCAGCCGGCCGCCGCGCGTAAACAGCGGTTCGATGTCGTCCAGCAGGCCGCGCAAGCCTCGCATCAGCCGTTCACCTCAATTTCTTCCAGGTTTTGCCGCAGAAACGGCCCGTATTCATACTTTCCATTGCACACGAAGGAACACAGCGCGAGGTCTTCCTCGTCCAGTTCCAGGCAGCCCAGCTCCCGGGCGCGGTCGGTGTCCTGCACGAGCAGCGCCTTGAGCAGCGGCGTCGGCAAAATGTCGAGCGGCATCAGCGACTCGAACACGCCGGTGGACACCATGGCGCGGGCGCTTCCCGCCTGCGTCGTCGTGAGTGCGAATTTGCCCTTCTTGAGCAGCGGCCCGAGGTACGCACGCAGCACGGAGTATTTCTTGATGCCGGGCCGCATCCACTCCATGAACTGCCGCTCCTCGCCCTCGGCCAGGATGCACACCTGGCGGTGGTAGCGCCCGAGGTAGCCGAGCGGGCCGTGCGCCTGGTGGCCAGACAGCACGGAGCCGCTGATGACGCGCAGCCGGCCGTCGGCGGTTTCGCCCTTGAGCAGCTCGGCGATGCAGGCACCGGCGCGGGTGCGTACCAGGCGGGGCTTGAGAGCCTTTGGCCCGGCGATCGCCACCACCCGGTCGGTGTAAAGGCGGCCGGTAGTGAACAGTTTGCCGATAGCCATGACGTGCTGGTAACCGAGGTGCCAGACCGACTTGCCCTCGCCCACGGGTTCCAGGAAATGAATGTGTGTGCCGACGAGCCCGGCCGGGTGGGGTCCGGCAAACTCCGCGTGCGTGAAGCGCTCACCGTCCGGAGGGGAAATGCCGCTATCCGGCGCGGTGCACACGTACACCGGCCCGTCGGTCAGCGTTGCGACAACCTTGAGACCATTCTGGAACGCATCGCTGTCCGCGCCGATCACCACGGTCGGATCGGGGGCCAGGGGATTGGTGTCGATGGCGGTAACGAACATCGCTGCCGGCTTTGCATCCGGCTCGGGCACGTGGCTGAACGGCCGCGTGCGCAGGAAGGTCCACAGCCCGGAGGCCACCAGCATTTCGCGTGCCTTGGCCGGGTCCAGGTTGTCGAGCTGCGCCGGGGAGTATTCCTCGTAGGTCGCCGCCGCGTCGCCTTCGAGGCGAATGACAACGCTTTGCAACGCGCGCCGCGCGCCGCGGTTGATTTCGGTGACTTCACCGGCCCCTGGGGCGACAAACGGCACGTCGGGATTGCGCTTGTCTACGAAGAGCTTCTGGCCGAGGTGCACCTTGTCACCGACGGCCACGGCCATGCGTGGCCGCAGGCCCCGGACGTCTGTGCCCACGACCGCCACGCTTCGCACCTCCGGTGCCGGGCTAATCACCTGCTCCGGTGCGCCCTCCAACGGGATATCCAGGCCTTTTTTGATATCGATACGCATCACGTCAGCCGTCGTCAGATTGCCGGGGCCGGAACCACCGGCCGGCGCTCGACCCGTTATACCGTATCCGGGAGTAATTGTAATCACCCCCGCGGAGGGGTCATGCCGGGCTAGTTTCAGGGGCTACGCAGGGCGTCGTAAATAGAGGAAGACCGAACCAGCGTCGCCAGATTGAGGCGACAGAAAAAAGCGGCTTGCCGGCGTGATGCCGACAAGCCGCCAGGGGTCATCGCACAGAGGTTGTTAGATGCCGCAGCCGAAGCAGATGTTGCCCTCGCCGCTCGGGCCCGGGTTCAGGAAAAAGAGCTGCTTCATGATGGCAAGATCAGTGAAGTTCACCGAGCCGCTGGAATCAAAGTCGGCGGACGGCTCCCAATTGGGCGAGCCTGGGCTCGAGAAGAACGCCTGTTTCAGAAGGCCGAGGTCGGTGAAGTTCACCGCGCAGTCGTTGTCGATGTCTGCGTCGCACGCGTTGCCGAAGCCATCACCGTCGGTATCTTCCTGGCCGGGGTTGGGCGCCTCGATGCAGTTATCGGCGTCGTTGGTGATGCCATCGCCGTCGAGGTCGGGCTCAACCGGCGGCGCCGTATCGACGTGATACAGGCTGCCATTGGTGCTGGAGATCCACAGGAAGCCCGTGTTGTCATCCACCGCGACGCCGGACATCCCGTTGATATCGAGCGTGCTCACGTCCACGTCTCGCACGCACAGGCCCGTCGGCGTGAGCTCACGGATGACGTTTTGCGAGCTGCTCACGAGGAACAGGTTGCCGGTGTCGGCCGCGATGTCCACGTCGCCGTAGAAAATATCGAACGGCGGCGGGCCCGGCAGGAATGAGCCGACGGTTAGGCCGTCGACCAGGGAGTGGGTGAGCACCGTATCCTCGCCGGTGAACTGCACCGTCGCGACGTTGTTGGTTCCGGGAACGTGCGCACCACCTACAAGCGAGAAACTGTCCAGGCCAACGGTGGCAAGCTGGGTTCCTGTGGACTGGTCATATGCGTAGAACCGTTCCGGCGTTTCATCGCCGTTGAAAATGAGCAGGCTGTTCTCTGGCACGGAAGTGCCGGCGACGTCGAGCACGCTCAATGAGAAATCGAGATCGAAGTCGTTCGAACTGCCGGGCGTTGGAAACGACGATATCTCGTTGCCGCTGGTATCGAGCTCGATGATGCTGGCGCCGAACTCACCGTAAATAAAGAGATTGCCCGACACAGGATCGTGGGCGACGGCAACAATGCTGCCGACGTTGGCCGGATCCAGCGTGTCGAGAAGGGTTGCTGCCTGGCTGCTGGCTGACGCGAATGCGGCGACGAGCATGCACAGGAGGGAATTTTTTGTTGGCATGGTAGTGCTCCTCTACATAGCCATAGAAGAGTAGCACGCGTGCCGGCACTGCCGGATAGGCACTTGCGCTTATGTCAAACGCAGCTAGCCGGCTTCGCTGTCCTCGTAGACCCGGACCCAGTCCACTATGACAATGCCTTCACCGATGCTATTCGCTATGCCCGCACCGTTCCTCAAGCTCGATCATCGCTTCAGCGAAGGCGGTACCCATCCGGATGAAACCGTCCGTATCGTAGTGCCAGCCGTCCGGCAGGTAGGAAAGACCGTCGGTAACGGTGACGTACTGCGCACAGCTGTCGCTGTTCACAAAGTCCAGTTGCGCCTTCTGCACGGTTTCGATGTAGTCCATTACCGAACCGTCGTCCGACATGCCTGAATCCGTAATTTTTCCAATGACCAGGGGCAAGTCGTCTACGCGCATGGCGGCCCGCAGCAGGCCCATCAGGCGTTCCAGGTTGGCGCGATAGTCGTCAGCGGCGGCCTGGCTGTCATAGGCGTCGGCCTCTCCCTGCATCCAGACGATGCCGGAAGGAACGAGGCGATCTGCAAACCCGTCGCCGTTAATGTCGCTGTGCCCGAGGGCGTTGCGAAGCGTCTTGAGCGCGTGGTCATACTGATTGAGCCCTGCTCCGTCGGAGAAATCAGGATGCCAGTTGCCGTAGCCAACACCCTGGGCCAAACCCGATCCGCCCAACGCGTACTTCACAATCGCGATATTTTCCTCGCCCGATTGCTTCACCATGGTCTGACCAAAAAGCAGCTCGGGGCCAAACCGGTTCGACGGCGTGTTGGTGACTCCGTCCGACTTGCAGCCCGGCTTTGGCACTGGCTTCAAG
>JBCAXP010000250.1:0-7299 GCA_038533995.1 Pseudomonadota bacterium | reverse complement strand
GCGACAGGTCGCCCGCCAGCACCTTCATCACAAACGCACCCTTGCCGTATTCGCCCCACGTTTCCGTGACGAGGCGTTTGAGCGCATCGAACACGATGTCGGAATCGCCAAACACCTGGGTGCTCATGGTATTGCGCGCGATTCGCAGCCCCGGCTCGCGCTCGAGCGCATCGATGAAGGACTTGATGGGCGGCACGTAGTCAGCGTTTAGCGGGTACAGACTGATCTCAACGGATATATCCATGACGAATGCTCCAGCGCAGGAAACCTCAAATGATCCCTAGAAGAAAAAGCGCAGCGTCGCTCCGAAATTGGACGGATCACCGAGACGCACGTACAACGTGTCTTCGAAATCTGGCGGCTCGTTGCCAAAGAAGAAACCGCGCACGGTGTAACGCTCGTCAAAAACATTGCGGCCCCACAGCTGCACCGACCACGATTCCGCCTGGAAGCCTGCACGTGCATTCACGAGGGCATAGGAATCCGACTGCTGATCGTGGCCGTCCGAATAGTAAAACGAATCCACCGCCAGCGCGTCGACCCTCGCAAACCAGCCGCCCGGACTGTTCCACTCCGCCCCCACCGATGCCTGGTAGCCCGGCGCGTGCGCCTGCTCGCGACCACTCAAGTCACGATCGCCGGCGATAAACTCATCGAAGCGCGTCTCCAGCAGGCCGAGCGTGCCGAAGACGCGCCACTGCGGCGACAGTTGCCAGGTCGCGTCCGCCTCAAGGCCGTAGCTGCGGCCTTCCGCGGCGTTGTCGGTGAAAAACGTGAACGACAGCGGGTCGCCGGGATCGTCCTGGAAGGACGTGTCGACCTGCTGGTTGTCGCGCCAGGAATGAAACAGCGTCAGGTTGGCGGAAAGGCGGCCGTCAAACCAGCGCTGCCTGACGCCGGCCTCCAGCGACCACAGGTACTCGGCGCCGAACTCGCGGCGCTCCGGCGGAATCGACAGGTCGATGTTGAAACCGCCTGCCTTGTAGCCGCGTGACAACCCCGCAAACAGGCTGGTGTCCTCGTCACGCCGGTGCACGAGCGCAACCTGCCCGCCCACCATCGTTTCGGACGGGCTGAAGGCGGCACCCGTCGAATCGCTGTAACGCGCGTCGCGATGCTCAACGCGCAGGCCGGTGGTGAGACTGGTGCGGTCGGTGAGTGCCGTATCCAGTTCGCCGAAGACGGCGGTGTTTGTGGCCTCGTAGTCACTCACGAGATCGCGAAACACCTCGTCATTAAAGAGGTCAAGGATGTCGTTGCTCTCGTCGAGGGACTGCGTGAAAACGCCCGCGACCCAGTCGCTGCGCCCACCGAACAAGGCACCATCAGGCGTCGAGACGAGGCGAAATTCCTGGCTCCACGTATCGCGCTCCCGAAGCGTTCGCGACGTGAAGTCGTAGTCGTAATCCACGACCTGCGCCCACAGGTCGTCATTACCCCAGTCGCCGTCAAAGCTGTGCTCGATGTCGGAGCTTGCCGCGGTCGTGATGCTGACGAGTTCGAACGCGTTTGCGCCGCTCCAGGTAATTCGAAGCGCACCCGCGTCCGACGCCTGGCTGTCCTTACCCGGCTTGTCTGACTGGGTAGTCAGTGAATTGTCGATCGCGAAGGCGTCGTAGCCGTTGTCGAGATCTGCATGCATGCCTGTCACGTCGACCTGAACCGTGTCGCCTGCATAGAGCCGCAGCTTACCGCGCACCAGGGTCTCGTCCCGGTTATTGGTGTCGCTGCGACCGAGGTACGCGTTGTCGCGAAAGCCGTCCGACTGGAACTGGTGTACGGCCAGTCGGTAGGCAGGCGCCCGCGCGCCGTTGCCAATGGGCCCGCCAAACGCCAGGCCCGCTGCACGCGCGTCGTCGTCACCACCGGTAGCTTCCGCAAACACCGTGAATTCGTCGCCGGGGTCGCGGCTGCGCACGTTGATGAGACCGGCCAGCGCGTTCGCGCCGTAGCGCGTACCCTGCGAGCCGCGCAGCACCTCCACCCGCGACACGTCGAACAGTGTGGACACCATGCCGATGCCGCTGAAATCGATGTCGTCAATCAGGAAGCCCACCGACGGGTTCGGGGCGCCCTCGTACTGGCTGCGCTCGCCGATGCCGCGAATCTGGAAGTAGCGCGGCCGCGAACTGCCGCCGGACCAGTGCAGGTTCGGAATGAGCGGAACGAGTTCCTCGAAGTGCTGCACGCCGGCGTCGCCGATGGTCGCCGCATCCAGCACCGTCACGCTGGCGGCCACATCGAGCGCCGCGCGCTGGCGAAAATCGGCGGTTACGACGATTTCATCAACGACGTCCTGTGCGCCGGCCAGCGGCGCTGCGCCGAGGGTGGACAGGGCGAGGAGCCCGGAATAAAGACGGATTGGTGCTGCTATCGTTTTTCGCCGCATACCTTTTCCTACGCCGGCATTACCCGGATCAGGTTCGTGGAATCCTCGCATCAGGAGGTTCCGGAGGGTTCGCCAGTGTCCGTACCGGCATCTCAGGCCTCAGTGGCCACCCCGTATGGGAATTTTGCGGGGAGAGTATAACCGCGCAGCGGCTGCTGCGGGTATCTATCCACCTGCGCGCGGCAGCGCGCCTGTGGACAACGATTCGCGCGAACGTCCGGGTCAGCCGGTCAGGCCTGGGCGGCAACCGGCTCCAGCTTTTCCAGCACGTCGATCATCTGGCGATTCTCGTGTTCCAGACCCACCGTCACACGCAGGCACTGGCCGAGCCCGTAGTTCGCCACGGGGCGCACGATAATGCCGTTGGCACGTAGCAGGCTGTCAGCCGCCTGGCTTTGGGCCTCGTCGGCAAAGTGCACGAGCAGGAAGTTGCCAAGGCTGGGGCTGACGCAATGGCCGAGACGCTCAAACTCGGTCGTGAGCCACGGCAACCACTTCGCATTGTGCTCGCGGCTGCGCTGCACGTGCTCGTGACTGAGCACGGCGGCAACGGCGGCGTTTTGCGCGGCGAGGTTGGTGTTGAAGACGCAGCGAATCCGGTGAAGCACAAGCGCGATCTCCTCGCTGCTGTGACACCAGCCCACGCGCATCCCGCCGAGTCCGTAGATTTTGGAAAAAGTGCGCAACACGACCGTGTTGCCGCGCTCGACCAGTTCATCGCCGGCGCTGTAGTCGTCGCGCTCGACGTACTCGCTGTAAGCCGCGTCCAGAACGAGCAGCACGTGCTCGGGCAGGCCGTCGCGCAGCCGATGCACCTCGGCCGTCGGCAGGAAGGTGCCAGTGGGATTGTTCGGGTTGGCGAGATAAACAAGGCGCGTCTTCGGCGTCACCGCTGCCAGCAGTGCATCCACGTTTGCCGTGAAGTTGGTCTCCTCGGCTACCACCGGGGTCGCCCCGGCAGCGGTAGCGGCGATGCGGTAGGCGAGAAAGCCGTACTGGGAGAACAGCACTTCGTCACCCGGGCCCGAGTAGCTGCGCGCCAGGAGGTGAATCAGTTCCTCCGAGCCCGAGGAACACACGATGTGCTCCGGCGCGATGCCGTGCTTCTCGGCCAGCGTTTCACGCAGGCGGGTGGCTGGCCCGTCCGGATAGCGCCGCAGCCTGCTGGCGGTCGCTTTGTACGCCTCAATCGCTGCCTCGGACGGACCGAGGGGCGATTCGTTCGACGACAGCTTGGCCGGATTGTCGAACCCGGGCACGACCGATTCTCCGGCAATGTACGGCACGATTTTCAACAGGTGAGCGTTCGGGGTGACAGCAGTCATGGATGTAGCCTTCTTCAGAAACTTGTCGCCATCGTAATGGCCGCGTTTTTCCCGCTTGGGTGGCGGAGGCCGACTACTGCCAGCCCGACAGAGTCTCGCTGACGACCGTTAGGAAGCGGTTGGTGAGAAAGGCGTCGAGGGCACGGTGGTCGACCGAAAGGGTAACGTAACACATCGGCCGGGTGCCGATCACATCGCGACCGTCCACCTCGGTAACGAACACGCGTTTTTCCATTTTGCCAACGCCGAGAATTGCAACCTGTGGCTGGTTGATGACGATGGGCGCAGCCAGCAGGCTGCCGCTGACGCCGTGATTCGACAGCGTGAACGTGCCGCCCCGCACCTGCGCTGGCGACAGCTCGCCCTGGCGCGCGGCGCTCGTCAGGCGATTCAACTCGCGGGCGATACCGAGCAGGCTCATGGACTGGGCTTCGTGAATGACAGGCACGATAAGCCCCTTGTCTTCGAGCGCCGTACCAACCCCGATATTCAGGTCGCGGAAAATCTCGATGCTTTCTTCATGGAATCGGGCGTTGACCTGCGGCACCGCCTGCAGCGCACGTACGCACGCCATCACGAAGTAGGCCGTGTAGGTCAGCGGTACGCCCTGCCGTTCGAAGTCCGCCTTCGTCGCGGCCCGGTGCGCGACGACAGCGCTCATGTCCACCTCGAACACGCTGGTCACGTGCGGCGCAGTGTTCAGCAGGCTCTCGACCATGTGGCTGGCGATGCGCCGGCGCATGGGATCGTGGGGTACGTGGTAGCTGTCCGCGCCTTCGTCGGTTGCCGGTGCCGGAGCTGGCGCCTGCGTCGTCGGTTGCCGAGGCTCCTCCGCGGGCACGGCAGCGGCGGCTGAGCTTGCGACAAACGCCTCCACGTCGCGCGCCGTGATGCGGCCATTGCGGCCGCTACCGGTGAGCTTTGCCACATCGATGCCGTGCTCGCGCACCAGTCGGCGCACGGCCGGGCTGAGTTTGCGCGCCGCGCTCGGGGCCGCAGCCGCGGCGGGCGTCTCGTTGGCGGGCGCCGGCGAATCGGTCGCTACCGGGGTAATGCCAGTTGCCAGCCGTGCAACAACCTGGCCAGGGTCTACCGACTGGCCGGCTTCAATGAGAATTTCCTGCAGGGTACCGGCCGTCGGCGCGGCCAGTTCGACAACGACCTTGTCGGTTTCGATCTCGGCGATGGGTTCGTTGGCCGCTACCGTCTCGCCCAGTTGCTTGAGCCACTGCTGCATCACCGCAGCGGTGCCCTCGGACTGGCCGGCGTCGACCGTAACGTCGATGAGTGTGTCGGACATGATCGGAAGACTTTTAGTATTGGGCAAGTTCGGTAACTGCCGCGCCGATGCGGTCAACACTCGGCACCACGGCATCCATCAGCAGCGGACTGTGCGGGCTGGGCACATCGGGCATCGCGACGCGGCGCACCGGTGCATCGAGGTCCATGAAGGCCTGCTCGCTGACCGTCGCGGCCACTTCAGAACCGAAACCAGCGGTGAGGTTGTCCTCGTGCACGATGAGGCAGCGGCGAGTGCGACGCACTGACTCGAGCACCGCCTCGCTGTCCCACGGACTTAACGTGCGAAGATCAATCAGGTCGGCCGCGATACCCTGTTTCTCAAGCGCCGCCTGGCAGCGCGCCACCATGGCACCCCAGGTCACCACGGTCATCTCGTCACCGCGGGTCAGGTACGCCGCTTTGCCGAACGGCAGCACGTAGTCATCACCGGGATACGGCCGTCGCGCAGACGCGCTGTCCAGCAGTGCCCGGTGCTCAAAGAAAATCGTCGGGTTGTTGTCTCGCAGCGCGTAGCGCAACAAACCAACGGCGTCGGCGGCGTTGGAAGGCATGGCCAGCTGCCAGCCGACCGCGTGCGCCCACTTCACCTCGCCGGTCTGGCTGTGCCACGGGTCGCCGCACTTGAAGAACCCGCCCGGCATGCGCACCACCATCGGCGCGGCGAAGCGGTTGTTGGTCCGCCAGCGCATCGTGCCGATGTCGTTGAGCTGTTCCTCGGCCGGGTCGGCATACTTGCGGAACTGGATTTCCGGCACCGGCATCAGGCCAGCAGCCGCCATGCCCGCGGCCCGTCCGATGATGCCCTCTTCCGACAGGCTCGTGTCGAACACGCGAGCCTCGCCGTGGCGGTCCTGCAGGCCCAGCGTTGCCGCGTGCACGCCGCCCTTCGGACCCACGTCCTCGCCGAACACAACGACCCGTTCGTTGACGGTCAACTCATGGTCAAGCGTGCGGCGAATGGCCGTCAGCATGTTCGTGCGCTGCGCTTCCGGTGCGGGCGTGTCGGAGCCGGCGGAAAACGTAATCCCTTCGGGCCACAGGCCACCCTGCCGCTGGAGTTCCGGCTTGCCGTCAGTGTTCTCGGAAAATGCGTGGCGCGTGATCGCCTCTGCATCCGGTTGCGGAAGCTTCTCGACATCAGCTAGCGCCGCGGCCACGGCGTCGTGCGCCTCCACTTCCAGCGCCTTCCATTCCTGTGCGCTCAGGCGGGACGGCACCAGGTAGCGATGCAGCGCCGGCAGCGGATCGCGGGCGCGCTCGCTGGCGATCTGCTCATCGGATTTGTAAGTCTGCGTGTCTTGCGCCGAGTGGCCGCTGAGTCGCGGCACCGTCAGGCGAAGCAGTGCGGGGCCGTTGCCGGTACGCACGTGATCAACAGCGTTGACGATGCGGCTTGCCGCCTCGGCCGGGTCGGCACCGTCGCCGTCCAGCACTTTTAGATTGCCGAACGCCGCGAGGTTGGCCGCAATGTTGCCGCCGGGGGTCTGCCGCGTCGACGGCACCGAGATGCCGTAGCCGTTGTCCTCAATAAAGAACAGCATCGGCAGCTTTTCCGTCGTGGCGATGGTGAGAGCCGACCAGAAACCGTTGGCAGCCACCGACGAGTCGCCGCCAAGTACCACGGCAATGCTGCCTGAGCTGTCCTTGTCACCGAGCACCTGTGCACGGTAGCGCAGCGACTGCGCCCAGCCGGCCGCCGGCGTGTACTGCGCACCGACGCCGCCGCACACCGGCAGCACGCAAGGGCCGTTGCGGTTGGGCAGGTTGAACACGACGCCGATATCGCGCCCGTCGCTCATGCCGCCGGCGCGCATCATTGGCGAGCCGAGGGCATCGGTCAGCGGCAGTCCCAGGGTCAGCAGCAGGGGCCGCGAGCGGTAGTAACCGCTGGCCGCGTCGCGCTTGTGGTCCAGCATGCTGCCAAGGAGGATCTGGGCAAGGTCATGGCCGCGGGCAGAAAACTGGTAGAGCAGCTTGCGGGCCGGCAGAAGCGTGGTTTCCTCCAGCTCGTCGATGCGTCGCGAAACCAGCAGCGTGTAGGCCACGCGGCGCCAGTCAATGCGAGTGTCGGGCCTGGGCGGGGAAACCCCCATGGGGCGCTTGTCGAGTACGGCAACCATGTCGTTTAGAGCACTCCTTATGAACGGGGCGAAAGCCCGGTGCGGGACACTGGAAATGATATCGCCGAACCCCGAGGCATGTCCTTGCCAAGATTGCGCAGAAGTTGATCAATTGGGGTACAATCTTTCTTGACACTGCCCTTCAAAAAAAATTTATTGCCCA
>JBCAXP010000249.1:0-7301 GCA_038533995.1 Pseudomonadota bacterium | reverse complement strand
GGCCAGCGATGGCTTCATGGCAACGCTTGACGGTGTGTTCCCCGCCGTTACCTGCACCGCGGTCCGTGCGCTCTCCCAGACTTTCTCGCCCTCCACGAGCCAGTTCGGCTGGCGCCAGAACAGTACTTCTGCCAGTTCGTGAAAGTACCAGCCGTTGGCAACGATGCCGTGCGCAGCCGGGTGTGCACCGGTCAGCATGCTGGCCTGCGCGGTGCAGGTAACGGCGGGGAACACACCGTCAAGCGTTGCCATGAAGCCATCGCTGGCCAGCGCGTTGAGGTGCGGCGTATGTTCGCCGAGCAGGTCCGGCGTCAGGCCGACAATGTCGATGACGACTAGCGGGGTAGTGGACATTCGTCAGTTATCCATCAGCAGGCCGCGCGCGTCCAGCGCACCTGAAGCCCACGCCAGTTCCGCCGCGATGCCGCGGTGCAGGGATTCGTCGTCGGTTGGGCGCAGTGACGGCGGAAGCACGTGCCACGTGTAGGTTTCGACCTCGAGATGCGGCATGGGAACGTCGGGCTGTGCGAGCCAGTCAAACACCCTTTCTACCGAATCGCGGGTGGTGCCCAGGCCGTCGGCCTCAAGCGTTCCGACCTGCAGCGGCAGGTGGAAATGCACGCGCCACGGATCCGAGTCGGCGAGGTTTTCTTCGTTGTTGTCGGACAAGGCATCTGGCAGGTCGTCCACACCGTGCACCGAGCCGTCGGCCGCCCGGCGACGCGTCTGGTGAAGGTAGCGCGGTTCGCAGAAGTCGTTGAGCAGGGCGCGTGACGCCGCGGGCTGCGGTACATCGAGGGCGCTCGACAGCTGGATTTTGCCAACCGGCACGCCAGCATCGTGCAGGCGCTGCAGCGACGTGTACACGTCTTCGAACTGCACGGCCTGGTGACACACGTCGAAGCACACGCCAATGTGGCGATGCAGCGTTTCCAGTGACAGCCCCAGTGCCTCGGCCGCCGGCCTTAAGTTTCGCTCAAACAGGCGAATGGCGTCCGCGGTGGACTCAAGCACGCAGCCGGGTTCCATTTCGAGGCACACCTGCACCGGCGCGTTGCCGCGGCGGAAACTGTCGTCAAGTTTCACGCAGAGCTTGCACAGTGCATCCACTGCCTTCGCGTGCTGCTCGTAGGACCATAGCGACGCGTAGCCCAGCGGTAGTGAGGAAATGGTGCCGCCCGGGTGATCGTCTGACAGGCAGGCGCTGAGAATCGACGCGAGCGCAATCGTGTAATCCAGGCGTCGAGGGTCGGACCAGTCGGGACGGTAAACGGCGTGCTTCACCGCCTCGGCATGGAAGTTGCCGTACGGGAAGCCATTGAACGTGGTCAGGTCCAGCTGCAAACGGGCGAGGAGATCGCTGAAGTGCTTCAGTTGCCCGTCTTCGTTCAGCAGGCGCTCCGCGGCCTCGCCTGACAGCCACAGGCCGGTGTTGAGGCGCTCGAGACCGCAGCGCCTGCGCACCGCGTCGATGTGATCAACAAGGTTGGCGTAGACGGCCTCCAGCGACTCGCCGGGATGCACGTTGCTGCAGTAGGCCAGCTGCTCGCGCCGCCAGCCGCGTGGAGCGGTTGTCATTGCCTGCGCCGGCCTGTCAGCTGACGTCTGGCGTCTGCCCGCGCAGCACAGAGTTGTCCTCGAACAGCTGTGTCTGGTCAACGCCGAATGGCGTAACCTCTTCCAGCGAGATGCGTCCGCTCTGGGCGTAGAAGTTGATCGGATTTCGGAACAGCACAAGATCGACGTCGTCTTTGCTGAAGCCATTGGCCAGCATATGTTCACCCGTCTTGGGCACTTTGAGCGGATCGCTGCGCCCCCAGTCGGCCGCGCTGTTCACGATCATTTTCTCAAGCCCATACTGCTTGAGAAGCACTACCATGCGCTCCTCGGACATTTTCGTGTCCGGGTAAATGGAATGCCCGCGCCAGCAGCCGGTTTCCATTACGAGCGGCAACGTCTGTTCGTTGAGATGATCGACCACCACCATTTCCTCGGCAATGCCGACGTCGCGAATGAGCGCGATGGTGCGTTTCGTGCCGTTCAGTTTGTCGCGGTGAGGCGTGTGGATCAGCACCGGCAGGTCAACATCAATGGCGAGCTGGAACTGTTCCTGCAGGAACCGCTCTTCGTTGGCGGTCATATCGTCGTAGCCAATCTCACCCACTGCTACGACGCCGTCCTTCTGGCAGTAGCGGGGCAGCAGCTTCAGCACCGCCTCGGCGAGCGCCACGTCGTTGCTCTCCTTCGGATTCAGGCCCATGGTGCAGTAATGGCGAATACCAAACTGGCTGGCGCGAAACCGCTCCCAGCCAACGAGGGAGTCGAAATAGTCCACGAAGGTACCGACATTCGTCCGTGGCTGTCCCTGCCAGAACGCAGGTTCCACCACGCCCAGTACTCCGGCGGCGGCCATGTTCTCGTAGTCATCGGTAGTCCGCGAGAGCATATGGATGTGTGGGTCGAAGTAGCGCATTGGTCAAGTTCCCTTTCTGGATGAATTGTCGATGTGATCAAGGCTCGCCTGCATTGCGGCGCGAACCCGTTCGTCCTGTTCAGTGGCTAGCGCTTCGCGAAGCGCGGCGACCGCCGGTGCATCGGCGGGCTGACTCCAGCCCAGCGCCGTCGCTGCAAACAGGCGGTGCGCCGGGTCGTCGTCTGACAGCCGCGCGGTCACCAGTTCAACTGCCCGCGGTGAACCGTGTGGCGCCATTGCAAGCCACATATCTACCGGCACGGTGCGGCCGGCGGCCTTGCGTTCGTCGTGAAAGTCCTCGCACATGCGCGCGAGGTCGGCATTAATGCGGCGCTGAAGGCCAACGATGCGAGCGATGCTGAGGCCGGTGAAGATGGTCTTCAGTACCAGCTGGTTGAAGTCGTGTTCGGTGTATACGAGCGCCGGGTACGGGTTGAATTCCGCCAGCGCGCCATAGAGCACCAGGCTGTTGGCGCGCCCCGTTTCCAGTGCGATGTCGCGGTAGTCTTCGGGTTCGTCGAACAGCGCCAGCGCACGCACCATCGCGGCCCGTTCGCTTTCGTCACCGGCGCGGTAGACGCTGGCGGCCAGCGCCGGGGCGCCGGCGGGATTCAGGGCCATCGCGTGCAGCAGGAGCACAATGCGGCCGGCGTCGCCGACACTCCAGCGTCCTGCGTCCACGCCGTCGACTGTCAGCTGCTTATCCGGGTGACTCGCCGCCAGCGGGTCCGTACCAAGGCGCCGCCGTGCCATCGCCCAGTGCAACGAGACGGTATCCGCGAGATCCTCTGCGGCAACCTCCTGCTGTTTGCGGCAAGCCTTTGTCAGCCAGTCGGCGTTGGCATCACCGGCGTCCGATACCCATCCTGCAAGCTGCTTTTCGACTGTTTTTACAGGCATTGTCCAAGTATGTGTGGCGGGTCGAACCTTTGCAATAAGGGATTGTAGGAGCGGCTTCCAGCCGCGATTATGTGATGTACATAAAACGCCCGAGCACACGGCCCGGCAGCATTAGCGCAAGCACGGCGACGGCGCCCCACCATTGCCCGGCCGCCAGCACGAGCAGCGCGTCCAGGGGCACGATCGCGAAGATCAACAGCCCCACACCCTTCTGCACCCTCGCGGGCGTGAACTCGTTCCAGATGCCAAAGTGCAGGCGCATCGCCCACAGCAGGCCAATGGCGACCGGTAGCACCGCCCAGAGGTTCGAAAACACGCCGGCGTTGAGCAGCACCACGATGCAAAGCGCGGTGCCGAACATGCCGGTCGCAGACCACTGCACCTTGGTAATGTCGGCGGCGGTGGTCTCCGCCTGGCTCAGCGTCGTGAGTGAAATGACGTAAATGAAAACCGGCAGCGCAATCGCCAGTGACGCAAAATCCAGCGGCATCACCGACAGGCCCAGCAACCAGTTGAGGTAACGGCACGCGCCCATCGACACGCTGGCGAGCGGCGTATGCTTGGCAATGGCGTTGTACAACACGATGGCAGCGGCCAGCGACGTGGCGATAATCAGCGGCAGGCGACCGGCTACCGCCGCGAGTACGACGCCGGTGACCATCAGCGTCCAGCCCAGCGACCACCCGGTTTGGAGAGACACGCGTCCTGAAGGCAACGGCCGCTCCGGTCGTTCGCGCGCGTCTGCCCGGTAATCGAAACAGTCATTGAGCACCATGCCCGCGCTGTACAACGCCGCCGATGCAACGCATAGCAAAATCAACGTTTGCCACTGCACGTCGCCGCCGGTGGCAATCAGGTGGGCAGCGAGCACGTTGGCGATTGCGGTGAACATCGCCGGTGCTCGCATGAGCTGTAGCAGTGCAATCATCCGGCGGCGGACGCCTCAGGCAGTAGCGGTGTCAGGTGGGCCAGCGATCGCTCACCGGCCTCAACGGGCGCATGTGTCAGTGTGTAAAGCTCCACGGTCAGGAAACCGTCGTAACCCGCCTGGTGGAGAACATTGAAGTAGCGCTCGAAAGGCAGCTCACCGTCGCCGGGGACAAGGTGGTAGTGCTTGTTGCCCCGAATGTCTTCGACATGCACATTCCAGATACGCCCCTTGAGCAGCGCGACCGCCTCCTCGGGTGACTCGCCGTCGAGAAAGGAGTGGCCAATGTCAAAGTTAACCCCCAGCGCCGGCGAGTCGACCGCGTCGATAACGGCGCGCAGCTCGCTGGCCCGCTCGATGAGCAGGCCCGGTTCGTACTCCACGCCAACGCGCATGCCGTATCGCTCGGCCTCGGCGCAGATGCGGCGCAGGCTGTCGACAAAAAGCTCGACGCGGCGCTCTGGCTCCAGGCCCGCCCGCGGATTTCCACTGGTAACGCTGACGGCACGCGCACCGACCGCCGCGGCCAGCTTGATGGCCTCGATCGAGTAATTCTCGCGCCACCGTCTGAGCTCCGGGTCTTCATTGCTCATGGACGGCTCGAAGGTGTTCTCCGGCGGCGCCGGTGAGTAGTAGCCGTTGGCCGTGTTGGCGTTGAGGTTGCTGACGGCGAGGCCGTGGTCGGCGAGCGCATCGCGCATGCGCCTGACTTCCGTCTCCGTGACCTCGCCGGGAAACCAGTGCGGGCGGTCGCACAGCAGTTCGACGCCAGCGAAGCCGAGTTCCGCAATGGCCTTCACGGCATGCTCGATGGAGTGGCGTGTAAACGCGTTAGTGCTGTAGGCCAGTTGCATGGGGGGAACTCCGACGAAGGAAAAGACGAGATAACGCGCGCCCGAGCGTGGCCGGGTAGTAGCTCAGCACGAGCGCAGAAAGATAGAGGGCCAGCGCGATAAGGGCAAGCAGGCCCATCAGCCATGCCGACGCGGCGACCGATCGGGTGACCGTGGGCGTTGTGTCGAGCAGGCCGTCGCGTTCCAGCCGGGCAACAGCCTGCGTGGTGCGCTCGCTCGCCGCCGGGTCGACGGCGCGGTCATGGTAGAACGCATGGCGCACGGCCTGGGCGCCGCTGCCGATGTCGAGCAGGTAGCGCCCGGGAGCGCGTACCGGCAGGTCCGAAACGAAGCGGCCGGGAACCGTCGGGTTGAGTACAAGCTCGCTAACCGAATCATCCGGCCCGAACAGGCGCGCGGGCACGGCGCTCGACTGTTGCCAGCCGCCCCCGGCAGTCTGCAGGTCGACGGAAACTGACGTCGTCTCGTGATCTGCGCGTATCTGTGTGTACACGCCATCGCTGACGGCTACCGTGTCCGCGCGCCGAAGCAGCACGTCGAGCCGCTCGGGCAAGGCCTGCCAGTTTAGCCACTGCGGCGCCCACTCGCCCAGGCCGCCGGCAAACGCGAGCACGTTGCCCGCGCCCCGCTGCGCATGCGCCACCAGGGGCTGGCCGTCGGCGCTTTCGAGCAGTGCCGTGCCGCCGGGCGCGAGGCTCGCCGACACGTGCGCCGAAAGCGGCGGCCAGGCGAAACCGTCGGCGTCGGCGGCGCGGGCGACCGGCACGGTGGGCCCGGTCACGGGCAGTCGGCTGCGGCGCGCGACGGCCTCGGGCAGCAGGCGCGGCAGTTCGGCAACGTTGTTGACGTAAAGCAGGCGGCCGGCGTTGACTGACGTTAGCCGCGTGAGGTCACCTGTCCTGGGTGCGGTGCCGACCGCGAGCGCAAGGACGTCGACGCCAGCTGCCTCAATGTCGGGCTGCAGAGCACTGAGGCTCTCGCCTTCCACGAAGCCGTCGCTGATCAGCACGAGCAGGCGGTGCTCTGTCGGGCTTTCGGCAAGGCGCTTCAGGCCGGCCTTGAGCGCAGGTTCGAGCACGGTGCCACCGCGCGGCTCGGCGGGGCGGAACGCCTCCAGGGCAGCCAGTGAATCGGCATAGCGCGCGAGTGGCAGCGGTTCCGAAGGGGTCGCGGCAAAGGTGATCAGACCCATGTAGTCGCCGTCACTGAGTTGAGCGGCACTGTTAATTAGCGCGCGCCGCGCAAGCGCAAACCGGCTGGCGCCCTCCGGTCCCCATACCATGCTGCCGGAGGCGTCGAGTACGAACTGCACGCTCAGCGGCGGCTGGCGATCATCACGACCCGGCAGCAGCGGCGACAGCCGCGCGACTGACGTTCCCGGCTCCGCCACGACGGTAGCCGGACCGTGAAGCAGCACGAGCCCCGCGCCGCGGCGGGTAACGTGATCTTCCAACGCGAGCTGGGTTGCCTGGTCCAGCGCCGCCGCCGGTACGTCGCCCAGCACCACGATCGCCCCGCTGTTCCGCTTAAGCTCGTAGGCCAGCGAATCGACCGTCGTCGAGACGACCGGTCTGCCCGTCACCGACAGTGCGGCAGGCGGCGCCTTGCCATCGCCGACGTAGAGCAGCGGCGCGCTGCCGTGCACGTTGACGAGCGCATGGCGCACGACGGTATGCCCTTCCATGGACAACTCGACAGTTACCTGTCGGGCGCCTGAGGACACGGAGGGGAAGAAGTGGGCTACCCGCAGGATCGCTGCGTACTCGGCGAGCGGCGCTTCGCGAACTGTGACACCGTCAAGCAGCCAGCGTACGGTGCCGGCGCCTTCGCTTTTGTCCAACAGCATTTCGGCTCTGAGCGTGCTGCCGGCGGCGAGCGTTTGCGGCGCGTGCAACTGCTCGATAACAAACGGTACGCCGCGCACGTCATCGCCAAGCCAGCTCACGCCCAGGCCGGCGTTACGCAGTCGCGCCAGGGCCGCGGCCGGATCGGCTCCGGTCCACGCGCCGTCAGTGTCGATGATTACCCGGGTGCTGCGCTCGGCGCTGGCAAGCTGCAGCGCGGCCTCAAGCGCCTGGTCGAGGTTTGACGCTGACACGTCGAGCGGCTCGCCGGCAGGTGGCTGGCTGGTCTCCAGCAGCTCGGT
>JBCAXP010000248.1:0-7319 GCA_038533995.1 Pseudomonadota bacterium | reverse complement strand
TCATCTCGTAGCCCATGGCGACGTAGGGCGTGGAGAAGATAGTCATGCCGAGGTAGAACACGAGGGACGTGACGAGGAAGTACACAAAGTTGTACGTCTGACTGTTCTCGGCATACACCTGCCACATAACGATGTAGCTAAGGCCGGCAACGATCGCGCCGATGAACACGTAGGGCCGCCGGCGCCCCCAGCGTGAGCGCGTGTTGTCGGTGATGAAGCCCATCAGCGGGTCGGTGAGCGCATCGAACATCCGCGGCAGAAAGAACAAAATGCCCCACAGCGTCGGATCCATGCCGAGGCCCTGCACCAGTATCACCATGAAGATAGACAGCGCGGCGGGGAACATCTGGTTGCCGAGCATGCCGGCGCCGAAGGCAATCTTCTGGCCGAGGGGAATTCTGTCTTCGGGTGCAGTGGGGTAGTGTTTTTCTTCCATACTTCTTGCTTGTTTCTCTTGTGCGTTTTTCTTGAGTGTTTTGCGCGCTAGACATGGCCGGCCGGGCGCCGCATTCTTTCACACATTCAGGCTCATGCCGAATTGACGCGGCATCGAGCGGCGAATTGATGACCGGGACGGCGGCATGCGGCGACGCAATAGCGACCGCCCGGCGACTTGCGGAGGAGATCATGGAGTACACGCAGATTCTCGTCGAGAAACAGGGTCCCGTTACCGTCATCACGTTCAACAGACCAGAGGTGATGAACTGCGTTGGCCTGACGACGCACAACGAACTGGTTCACGCCTGGGACGCCTTCCGCGACGACGACACGGCAAAGGTCGCCGTCATCACCGGTGCCGGTGACAAGGCGTTCTGCGCCGGCGGCGACCTGACCGGCGGCGTGAACCTCACGCAAACCGCTGAAGGGCAATTCGCTACGCCCAGCGAATCGATGCTGGCCTCGCACGAGCGCGGCGAGCAGCCGGGCGTCCTTGGCCCGACCCGCTGGACCGATATCTACAAACCGATCATCGCCGCGGTGAACGGCGTGGCGTACGCGGGGGGCCTTGAGTGGGCCTGCTACGCAGACATGCGCATTGCCGAGGAGCACGCGTCCTTTGGCGTTACGTGCAGACGGTGGAACATTGGCCTTGCCGATGGCGGCACGCAGCGGCTGCCGCGGATCGTGGGCATGGGCCGGGCCATGGAGCTGATACTCACAGGCAAGGTGATCGATGCCCAGGAGGCGTATCGCATTGGCCTTGCCAACGAAGTCGTGCCCTCCGGGCAGGGGCTGGCCCGCGCCGTGGAGCTTGCAAAGTTCATCGCCACGCTGCCGCAGCCGGCCATCCGCTCCGACAAGGAAGCGGCTGTGCGCGGTTTCGGCAGGCCGCTCGACGAAGGACTGCGCATCGAGGCGGCGTGCTTCCACCTGTCGTTTTTTCAACCGGAAACACAAGAGGGCCTGCGCCAGTTTCGCGAGCGTGATCACCCGGACCGCAAGAAAGGCTCGCCGGCCAAGACGCCCGGCATTGTCCGCGACTGACCGGCGCTCCGATCACTGTCATCCTTTTTCGGGCAGCCAGGCAATACACCAGCTACGCTTGTGGAGGCCACACGTTAAGAAAAAGGAGAAGAACAATGCCGGACCCGTTCATCGGCGAAATCCGAATGTTTGCAGGCAACTTTGCACCGCGCAACTGGGCGCTTTGTGACGGGCAGCTATTGCCCATCTCGCAATACAGCGCGTTGTTTTCATTACTAGGGACCCACTATGGGGGCGACGGCAGATCCACCTTCGGGTTGCCGGACCTGCGCGGGCGCGCCCCGATGCATGCAGGTCAGGGGCCGGGTCTGACGCCTCGCTCCGTTGGGCAAAAGGGCGGGGAGGAAACGGTAACGCTAACCGAAGCCCAGATTCCCGCACATCGGCATCTTGTTCACGTGCGCAATGACTCTGGAAACAGCCCGGAACCCGCCAACAGGGTACCCGCCATCGAAAGCAAGACCGACGCTGACTACGGTGACCTGCCGAGCCCGCCGGCAGACAGCTTCGACGCCAGCTGCGTGTCTATGACGGGCGGCGGCCAGGCACACGACAACATGGCGCCGTTTCAGTGCATCAACTTCATCATCGCGATACAAGGCCTGTACCCCTCCCGAAGCTGAGGGGTGTGCCTTATCGCGGCAAGGATGCCGCTCCTACGGGCTGTGTGGGATGCCGCTCCTACCGTAGGAGCGGCATCCCTGCCGCGAAACGAGATGCGCCACCGATTCGATGGTGGCAAAGCTGGTTAGCTACCGGCGTCGCAGCCAGCGGCGCTCGGTCCCGGCGGACCGAAGAACGCTTCCTTCAGGAGGCCAAGGTCCTCGAAGCTCACCGAACCGTTGCCGCTGAGGTCAGCGTCGGGGTCATTCGAGAAGAACACGGCCTTCATGAGGCCAAGATCTTCGAAGCTGATCGAGCAGTTGTTGCTCAGGTCGCCATCGCAGATGTTGCCGATAAGGTCGCCGTTAGTGTCAAGCTGGTCCGGGTTGGCCACCAGCGTGCAGTTGTCGACGTCATCGCCGATGCCGTCGCCGTCGGTGTCGGCAACGCCGGTGATCGACGGGTTAACCGCGCCGAAGGTCGGCTCGCCTGGGGGCAGATCGAACACGGACGGATCGACGATTGCACCTGTCTGGTCGTACACGACGGCCGCGAAATCGACGGCGTGAAGTACGCCGGTAGTTGTCTCGCGAAACACAAGCACCGGCTCGGAGCCCACGAAGGCCATGCTGGTGCCGCCGAGCTGATCGGCATAACCCACCGCGAAGTCGCCTTCGCTGTCGGGGCTGTTGATCGCATCGAACACGGTGCCGAGGCTGGCGACACTGTCCAGCATGCCGTCGCCGTCAGCATCGAGGTCGTCGCCGATCATCGCAGTCGCATCGTCGCCCGTCAGTACCATCGTAATCGACGGGTTTTCCAGGTCGTCCACTTCCACCGTTAGCAGGCCGTTGGCGTCGAACGTGCCACTGAAGGCGGTCAGCCGGTCGACGGTGCCGATAAAACCGTCGCCCGTGCCGTCCGAATCGATCGTTAGCACGTTGCCGGCGAAACTCTCGCCAGGCGTGCCGGCGATCTCGATGGTCTGGGTGGCCGGGTCGCTTCCCGACGGGTTGGGTTGGAACTCGTTAATCACCTGGGCGGAGGCGGTGGTCGAAAGCAGTGCCGCTCCCAGGGCGCTGCACAGAAGAGCGTTTTTCATGTTGGTATCCCCCTTTTTGTTGGAATTCGTCGCGCGAGCAGACTATAGCGGGTTTAATACGATTTTGTTGCGGTTTTGTGACAAATCGGCGGGCGGTTACAGTTAGTAATCAGACCAGGCACGCACCGTCAGCCGCGCATCACGCCGCTCGCGCAGTGCCTCTACTGTAGCGCGGGCAAGTTGCAAATCGGTGATAAGCGGCACGCCGGCGTCGATTGCGCCGCGACGAATAAGGTAGCCGTCTGGCCGGCCGAGCTGGTCGTACTCCCGAGGTACGTTGATGACGAAATCGATGGCGCCGCCGGCAATGAGCGCCATCGCGGTGTTGCCGTCCTCCGGGCTCTTTGCCACCTCGGTGCACTCGATGTCGATTTCACGCAGCATGGCCGCAGTGCCGGTCGTGGCATAGATGGGAAGCTGCAGTTCCTCGACAATGGCGCGCGCCTCGCTGGCAAAGGAGTACTTGTCTTCCACAGGGCCAAGGCTTAGCAGCACGCCCTTCCGGGGCATGCGCAGGCCGGTGGCAAGCAAGCCGTGCAGCAGCGCCTCGTTCAGGTCTTCGCCGAGGCAGCCAACCTCGCCGGTACTTGCCATTTCCACGCCGAGCATCGGGTCGACGCCGACCAGCCTTGAAAACGAAAACATCGGTACCTTCACGCCAACGTGGTTGAGCTCGAGGCTGTTGTTGTCCACCTCGCCGGCGGCACCGAGCATGCGCCGCGTGGCTTCGGCGGCGAAGTTGTTGCCAGTGACCTTCGACACAAAGGGAAAGCTTCGCGAGGCGCGCAGGTTGCACTCGATCACCTTAACCGCGTTGTGCCGGGCGAGAAACTGCATGTTGAAGGGCCCGGTGATGTTGAGCGCACGGGCAAGCTGGGCGGCAATCTGGCGGATGCGCCGCATGGTCACGATGTAGAGCTTCTGCGGCGGGAGCACGAGGGTGGCATCGCCGCTGTGCACGCCGGCGTCCTCGATGTGCTCGCTGATTGCCCAGAGCACCATCTCGCCCTTGTCGGCCACCGCGTCGATCTCGATTTCCCGCGCGTGCGTTTCGAACTTGGACACCACCACCGGGTGCTCCGGCGAAATCTGCTTGGCCCGCGCCAGGATGCGCGTGAGCTCATTAGTCTCGTGCGCCACGCTCATGGCGGCGCCGCTCAGCACGTAGCTTGGCCGCACCAGCACCGGGAAGCCGCCCAGTTCCTCGACAAGCGCCGGCGCGTCACTCGCGTCGGTCACGTGGGTCCACCGCGGCTGGTCGATGCCAAGGTCGTCGAGCAGCGCGCTGAACTTCTGGCGGTCTTCGGCGCGGTCGATGTCTTCGGCGCTCGTGCCGATGATTGGCACGCCGGCCTTGTGCAGCCGGTATGCCAGGTTGTTCGCGATTTGCCCGCCCATGCTGACGATGACGCCGTCCGGGTGCTCCTTCTCGCACAGGTCCATCACCGACTCGAAGCTGATCTCGTCGAACACGAGGCGGTCGCACATGTCGTAGTCAGTGCTGACGGTCTCGGGGTTGTAGTTGACCATGATGGTCTCGTAGCCCTGCTCCGCCGCCGCCTGCACGGCGTTCACGCAGCACCAGTCAAACTCGACGCTCGAGCCGATGCGGTAGACGCCGGAGCCGAGCACCATGATCTTCTTGCGCTTTGACGGCGCCACGTCGTCGGCGCTCGCGTGGTACGTCGAATAAAGGTAATTCGTGTCGGCCGGAAACTCCGCCGCGAGCGTGTCGATCTGCGCCAGGTGCGGACGAATGTCCTGCGCCACGCGATCGACGCACAGCGTGTCCTTGAGAAGGCCAAGGTGCTGCTCGATGGCCTGGTCGGAAAAGCCGAGCTTCTTCGCCGTCAGCAGCGTGTCGCGCGGCAGGGGTGCGCCGGCGTCGTCAAGCGTAACGCTCATCTGCACAATGCGCTCGATGTGGTGCAGGAACCACCGGTCGATACGCGTGATGTCGTGAATTTCGTCCACGGTCATGCCATCGCGCAATGCACGCGCCAGCGCAAAGATGCGCCGCGGCGTTGCGTTGCGCAGCTCGTCGCGGATGTCGTCGAAGGCGAAGGCGTCAGGGTCGAGCCCGTGCACGCCGATGTCGAGCATGCGCAATGCCTTCTGGATGACCTCGGGGAAGGTGCGGCCAATGGCCATGACTTCGCCGACGCTCTTCATTTCGCTGCCGATAACCTCAACGGCACCGCGGAACTTCGACAGGTCCCAGCGCGGCGCCTTGCACACCAGGTAATCGAGCGCCGGCTCGAAAAACGCGGTGGTGCAGCGGGTGATGCCGTTGGGAATTTCCGGCAGCGAGTAGCCGATCGCGATTTTCGCCGCGACGTAGGCGAGCGGGTAGCCGGTTGCCTTGCTCGCGAGCGCACTGGAGCGCGACAGGCGCGCGTTCACTTCGATCACGCGGTAGTCGGTGCCGTTGGGGTCCAGCGCATACTGGATGTTGCACTCGCCCACAACGCCGAGGTGGCGCACGGTGCGAATCGCGATCGTGCGCAGCAGCTGGTACTCGTTGTCGTTCAGCGTCTGCGACGGCGCCACCACGATGGACTCACCGGTGTGAATGCCCATCGGGTCGAGGTTTTCCATGTTGCACACGGTGATGCAGTTGTCGCGGGCGTCGCGCACCACCTCGTACTCGATTTCCTTCCAGCCGCGCAGCGCTTCTTCCACGAGCACCTGCGGTATGCCGCCGCCAAAGGCGCGCTGCAGCTTCTCTTCGAGCTCGTCCGGCGTTTCCGCAATGCCGCTGCCCTTGCCGCCGAGCGAATAGGCGCCGCGCAGCATCACGGGCAGGCCGATGTCGGCCGCTGCCTGTCGCGCCGCGTCGATGTTGTCGCACGCAATGCCGCGCGCGGTCTTCACGTCGATTTCGTTGAGCCTGTCAACGAACAGCGCGCGGTCTTCGGTGTTCTGGATCGACGCGACCGGCGTGCCGAGCACCCGCACCCCGTGCTTTTTGAGTACGCCGCTCTCGTGCAGCGCGACGCCGCAGTTCAGCGCGGTCTGGCCACCGAACGCGAGCATGATGGAGTCCACCTGTTCCTTCTCGATGACCTGCTCGACAAGGTCCGGGTCCACGGCGTGCAGGTAAAGGCGGTCCGCAAGGCCCGCGCTCGTCTGGATGGTTGCGATGTTCGGGTTCACGAGCACCGTGAAGATGCCCTCTTCGCGCAGCGCCTTGATCGCCTGCGAGCCGCTGTAGTCGAACTCGCCGGCCTGGCCAATCTGCAGCGCGCCGGAGCCGAGCAGCAGCACGCGGCGGGGTTTGCGGGGAATGTAAGCGCCGTACATCGTTAGACTCCCGTTCCGCGGTGCGCGCCGACCAGCCGAATGAAGTCGTCGAACAGGTAGTCGGTGTCCCGTGGGCCTGGGCTCGCCTCGGGGTGGAACTGCACCGAGAAGAACGGCCGATGCAGCGAGCGCACACCCTCGTTTGTGCCGTCGTTAACGTTTACGAACCACGGTTCCCAACCGGTCGGCAGCGAATCGTCTCGCACCGCGTAGCCGTGGTTCTGGCTCGTAATGAAGCAGCGGCGCGTAAGCAGATCCTGCACCGGCTGGTTGACGCCGCGGTGACCGTACGGGAGCTTGTAGGTATCGCCGCCGGCGGCCAGCGACAGGATCTGGTGCCCCATGCAAATGCCAAACACCGGGCGGCGGTAGTTCTCGAGCAGGTCACGAAGGGAATGAACCAGTTCGCCGAGGTCCTTCGGATTGCCGGGTCCGTTACCGATAACGACCCCGTCGGCATCGGCGGCGTGCTTGTGCAGGTCGGCGTGCCAGGGCATGCGCGTGACACTCACGTTGCGCTCGAGCAGCGAGCGCACAATGTTGTCCTTGGCGCCGATGTCCACGAGAAGCACGTGCAGCTCGCCCGCCGAGTAGTGCACGGGTTCTTCCGGGGCGACATCGCGAAACACCGCTGACTGCATTTCGATGGCGCTTGCGGCCTCGCGGCCGTCCTGCTCGCTCATCGAGGCCGGCGCCAGGAAGCCAGGCATGGTGCCGGCTTCGCGAAGGCGGCGGGTCAGCGACCGGGTGTCGATGCCGGTAACGGCCGGCACCCCCTCGTCCTCCAGCCACTGCTGCAGGCTGCGTGCGGCTTCGTGATGGCTAT
>JBCAXP010000247.1:0-7328 GCA_038533995.1 Pseudomonadota bacterium | reverse complement strand
CGCAGCAGGCGCGCCATTACGACATCGAGATCCTGCCGCGCGCGTCGCAGCCGCTGGCTGACGCTGTTTCGTAGCCTGGCTTCCAGTTCGTCGAGTCGCTGCGCCTGCGTGTGCAGCCGCTGGCCGGGGTGACACTGCTGTAAGCGGCCCTCCAGCCAGCGCAGGCGCTCGCGCTGGCGCTCGAAGTGACGGCGGGCGGCGCGTTGCGCTCGCTCAACCAGCGAACCGACGTGGCGTGCGAGGTCGGCGCGGTCAGGAACGATCAGTTCAGCCGCGGCGGACGGCGTCGGTGCGCGCAGGTCAGCGGTGAAGTCGGCAATCGTCACGTCGGTTTCATGGCCGACCGCGCTGACGACAGGAATCGGGCAGGCGTGGATGGCGCGCGCCACCGCCTCTTCGTTAAACGGCCACAGGTCTTCGAGCGAGCCGCCGCCGCGCGCAAGCACGATAACGTCGCAGTCGGCTCGACGGCCAGCCCGTTCGAGCGCCGCCACAATCTGGCCGGCGGCCGCGTCGCCCTGGACAGCGACCGGGTAGATCAGCACCGGCAGGGCAGGGAAGCGGCGCCTAAGCACGTTGAGAATGTCGCGAATGACCGCGCCGCTTGGCGAGGTGATGACGCCGACTCGCTGCGGCAGGGACGGCAGTTCGCGGTCAGGGCGCTCGTCGAAAAGGCCCTCCGCGGCGAGTTTGGTCTTGAGTGCTTCAAAGGCCAGCCGCAGCGCGCCCTCGCCACCGGCTTCCATGTGATCAACCTGGAGCTGGAAGTCGCCGCGCGGCTCGTACAGACTCACGCGGGCGCGAACCAGCACCTTGAGGCCGTCTCTCGGCGCAAACCGCAGCGCCCGGTTGCGCTGCCGGAACATGGCGCACCGAACCTGTGCACGGCCATCTTTCAGCGAAAAGTACAGGTGCCCGGACGCGGGCCGCGCAAGATTGGACAGCTCGCCTTCAACCCACACAATGCCGAGCCCGGACTCGAGCACGGCGCGCGCCTCCTGGTTGAGGCGGGCGACGGTAAACACAGTTTTCGCACGGCCGGCTGGCGGGGTGGTTCTCATTTGCGAAGTATACCGTCTGGTTTACGCGAAGTTTACGGCGGGGTACACTTGTGGGTTAACCACACGCCGGCGTAGCGTGTCCGAACGCCGGTACCGCAGCTACGCGCGCCGCCGGGTTCGGCCGGGTCAAAACAGGGAGGCATGAACATGCGAATTATAGAAGAGGCACTCACCTTCGACGATGTTCTGCTGCAGCCAGCGTTCTCACAGATACTGCCACGGGACGCGAGCCTGAAAACCCGCCTCACGCGTGACATTGCGCTCAACCTGCCGCTCGTGTCCGCTGCGATGGACACGGTTACCGAGGCCCGCCTCGCGATCACCATGGCGCAGGAAGGCGGCCTCGGCATCATTCACAAGAACATGACGCCCGAGGCGCAGGCGCTGGAAGTGAGCCGCGTCAAGAAGTTCGAGAGCGGCGTCATCACCGACCCCATTACGGTGACTCCTGACCGCACGATTCGCGAGGTCATCAACCTGACGCGCGCGAAGAACATCTCCGGCGTCCCGGTCGTGGACGGGCGTGAGACGGTCGGCATTGTTACGCACCGCGACCTGCGCTTTGAAACCCAGCTCGACGCACCGGTGTCGTCAGTGATGACGCCGAAGGAGCGGCTGGTCACGGTAGCCGAGGGCGCGCCGAAGGAAGAAGTGCTGAGCCTTCTGCACAAGCACCGCATCGAGAAGGTGCTGGTGGTTGGCGACAACTTCGAGCTCAAGGGCATGATCACGGTCAAGGACTTCCAGAAGGCAACGGACTTTCCGTCGGCCTGCAAGGACGAGCGCGGAGCGCTGCGCGTCGGTGCAGCGGTGAGCACCGGCGCAGACACCGAAGCGCGCGTCGAGGCGCTGGTGCGGGCCGGAGTCGACGTAATCGTTGTGGACACGTCGCACGGTCACTCCATCGGTGTGCTCAACCAGATCCGTGCCATTCGTGCCGACTACCCGGACCTGCAGATTATCGGTGGCAACATCGTGACCGCCGAAGCTGCCACCGCGCTGGTGGAGGCTGGGGCTGACGGCGTCAAGGTGGGCATTGGCCCCGGCTCCATCTGCACGACGCGCGTCGTGGCCGGCGTCGGCGTGCCGCAGGTCACCGCGGTCGCCAACGTAGCGGCCGCGCTCAAGGGCACCAACATTCCGCTGATCGCCGACGGCGGCATCCGCTACTCCGGCGACATTGCGAAGGCGATTGTGGCTGGCGCTCACTCGGTGATGATCGGCAGCCTGTTTGCCGGCACCGAGGAATCGCCGGGCGAGGTGGAACTCTACAAGGGCCGCTCGTACAAGTCGTATCGCGGCATGGGGTCGCTGGGGGCGATGTCCCAGGCCCACGGGTCCAGCGACCGCTACTTCCAGGATTCCGCCGACGAGATCGAGAAGCTCGTGCCGGAAGGCATTGAAGGGCGCGTGCCGTTCAAGGGCAGCGTGCTCGCGATCGTTCACCAGCTGATGGGCGGCCTGCGTTCGGCCATGGGCTACACGGGCAGCGGCGACATCGAGCAGATGCGCAGCGACCCGGTGTTTGTGCGTATCACGAACGCCGGCGTGCTCGAAGGCCACGTGCACGATGTGAGTATTACCAAGGAAGCGCCGAACTACCGCACAGGCAAATCCGACTGAGTAGTTCCTGATCACAAGGGCAACCAACGAGGGTGACCGACCATTGACCGCAGCCACTGATATCCACCGCGACCGGATCCTCATTCTCGACTTCGGTTCCCAGTACACCCAGCTCATTGCCCGTCGCGTTCGCGAACAGGGCGTGTACTGCGAAATCCATCCCTGGGACATGGACGATGCGGCGCTGCGCGACTTCCAGCCGAAGGGAATCATTCTGTCCGGCAGCCACGAGAGCGTGGTCGACGAGGCACCGCCGCGGGTCGCGGAAGCGGTGTTCAACAGCGGCGTTCCGGTGCTCGGCATTTGCTACGGCATGCAGGCGATGGCCGCGCAGCTCGGCGGCGCCGTTGCTCCGAGCGGACACCGGGAGTTTGGCTACGCGCAGGTGAGGGCGCGCGGGCACTCACGGCTGCTGCGCGACATCGAAGATCACACCACGCCCGAGGGCTACGGCCTGCTCGACGTGTGGATGAGCCACGGCGACCGTGTCGAGGCGATGCCGCCCGGCTTCAAGGCCATTGCCACGACAGATAGCGCGCCCTACGCCGGCATGGCTGACGACGAGCGCGGCTTTTACGGCGTGCAGTTTCATCCGGAAGTTACGCACACCAACCAGGGCGCACGCATCCTGCATCGCTTTGTCATCGAGATTTGCGACTGTGCCGCATTGTGGAACGCCGACAACATCATCGACGCGAGCATTGAGTCAGTTCGCGAGATGGTCGGCGATGACCAGGTGCTGCTGGGGCTGTCCGGCGGTGTCGATTCCGCCGTGGTCGCCGCGCTGCTGCACAGGGCAATCGGCGACCGCCTGACCTGCGTGTTTGTCGACACCGGACTGCTTCGACTGCACGAAGGCGACCAGGTGATGCAGGTGTTTGCAAAGCACATGGGCGTCAACGTGATTCGCGTCAATGCCGGCAGTCGCTTTATCGATGCGCTGGAGGGCGTCACCGACCCTGAGGCCAAGCGCAAGGTGATTGGCCGCCTGTTCATCGAGGTCTTCGACGAGGAGGCCAGCAAGCTCGAAAAGGTAAAGTGGCTTGCGCAGGGAACGATTTACCCCGACGTCATCGAGTCAGCGGCGTCCGGCAAGGCGACCGTCATCAAGTCCCATCACAACGTGGGCGGCCTGCCGGAGAAGATGAACCTCAAGCTGGTCGAGCCACTGCGGGAGCTGTTCAAGGACGAAGTCCGGCGCATCGGCCTTGAGCTCGGCCTGCCGTCCGACATGATCAACCGGCACCCGTTTCCCGGCCCCGGCCTGGGCGTGCGTATCCTTGGCGAGGTCAAGGAGAGCTACGCCGACCTGTTACGCAGCGCCGACGCGATCTTCATCGACGAGCTTCGCAGCGCCGGCCTTTACGATGACGTCAGCCAGGCCTTTGCGGTTTTTCTGCCGGTGAGATCGGTAGGCGTGATGGGCGACGCCCGGCGCTACGATTTCGTGATTGCTCTTCGCGCCGTGGAAACGGTCGACTTCATGACCGCGCGCTGGGCCCATCTGCCGTACGATTTTCTCGGCAACGTGTCGCTGCGGATTATCAACGAGGTCGATGGCATCTCGCGGGTGGTCTATGACATTTCTGGCAAGCCGCCCGCAACCATCGAGTGGGAGTGAGCCTGCTGGCGCCCTGGATCGGCAAAGCGCTTTACCGCCCCTGGCCTGACGTAGCTGCCGCAGGGGAATGGCAACTACGCCAGGCTCACCGCTAACTTAGCCTGCCTTGCGCCGGTCGAACTCGCGCCAGTCGGCTGGCATCACGCGGTTCGGCGGCCGGTGCAGGTCGCCTGCCTTCAGCATATTCACGTCAATGTAGGCCTTGGCTTCCGCGGTCGTCATGTCGGACAGATCGCAAACGAACGTGGTGACATCGTTCTTGTCGGAGTGTTGGTACAGCGAAGTACCAATGCACTCATTGGCCCCGTTCCTGCCACCCCACTTGACGCCACCGGTGGCAGAGAACTCGCCCTTCGTAGCATTGGCGTCATGCACCTTGCCGTACTGGTTCTTTCTTCCAGCGTTGGAACCTTCGCAGCCGATCAACAGGCAGCCAAAGTCATGGTACTGGGGCGGACGGTAGTTCATGTACACATGACCGTGAGAACCGTCTTTCTTGATGAGGCAGCCGCTGAACGGGTTGTAATTGCCGATGCCGCCAAGGGCTACGTCCTTGAAGTAGTGGCGCCCCATCATGGCGTCGCGGACGTTGCTCAGGTGATGGCTGCCACCCTTCGCCTTTTCTTCCGTGAACCAGAGAAACCGGTTGCCCGGCAGCCGTTCCGGCTCCCTGTTGACCACGGTGGAGTGGGTGGCAAGCATACGTGGGTGCACTGCGCCGCTGTAGCCGCCAAGTGCGCTCCAGAATCGGTCGTCGCCTGCCGCGTAGGATTTGTGCATCAGCGACGCCGCCGAGCCGATCGGCGCGAACGTCCGCGTCACGGCCTGCTTTTTCTTGTTGCCGAAGGTGCGATGCCCCTTCGAGAACGGCGATTTAAGGATGTCGTAGGTGGCGCCCTTGAGAAACTTGCCCGCCTTGTGACCGTAAACACGTGAGAAGGAGTGGGAGGCTGGGAGGAGTATCATGATGCGTCCGCCATGCGATAACAGCGATGCCACGGGGACATTGTTAAAGCCGACGGAGAAGTCGCCCCAGGTGCCGTTCGCACGCCGATACAGCACGCCGCGACGGAGCAGCGTGAAAATCTTCAGCATGAATTCCGCGCCCTTGCTGCCATTCTGGCAGTAGCCGTACCACATGGCGACATCGCGCTCTAGCTGCTCGACAAGCGACGTGCGCCTCAGGATGCCCTGGATGGCCTTTGGATCTTCCTTGGGCGATTTCCGGATCGTGTCCGTAATTTTTCCCTCTTTTCGGAGCCTTACCGTTGGAGCATA
Source organism: Pseudomonadota bacterium (assembly GCA_038533995.1). Classification (GTDB taxonomy): domain Bacteria; phylum Pseudomonadota; class Gammaproteobacteria; order Steroidobacterales; family JBCAXP01; genus JBCAXP01. The sequence goes on along the minus strand of JBCAXP010000247.1, from coordinate 1,745 downwards.
GACAAGGTTCTTGCCTCTCTTCGGATCACTTAGCAGTTCGGTGGGGTACTTGATCCATTTGTTGTAGTAGTACTGTGCGCTCATTCCTCAGGTCCCCTTGGCGATGTTGTTGGCTTATGTCTGTAAATGCGCAGTGGCCTGCGAAATGCCCTCAGCTCTTTTCGTGACGTGCTTCTCATTTTTGAATATGCGCAGGCTCGCGAGCGCTCCTCGACCGGCCTTGCTGGACCCCGGTTCCCCGGCTGGTTACTCTCATCGCCGTGAAATCAGGCACCGGACAATCAGCGAAGTACCCGCAACCTGAGGCGACAGCAGCCGAGGACGAGCGGTGGATGCGCCATGCGCTGGACCTGGCGGCGCGGGCCGAGGAGGCCGGCGAAGTGCCCGTGGGCGCCGTGCTCGTGCGCGATGGGGCGGTCATCGGCGAGGGCTGGAACGGCCCTATCGGCAGCCACGATCCAACAGCACACGCTGAGATGGTCGCGCTGCGCGGCGCCGCCGCGGCGCTGGAAAGCTATCGGTTAATGGGCACAACGCTGTACGTCACGCTGGAACCGTGCGCAATGTGTGCCGGGGCCATGATTCACGCACGCATAGCCCGCCTCGTGTTCGGCGCCCATGACCCCAAGTCGGGCGCAGCGGGAGGAGTCATCGACGTAGTGGGCTGTGAGGCGCTAAACCATCGCATTGCGGTGACGGGCGGAGTGCTCGAGGCGACGTGCGCCGAAACGCTGCGGGCGTTCTTCCGCGCAAGGCGTTAGTAGCTAGCCTCCAGCCGTCGTTCTAATGGTGGGCACCGTGCTTGCCGGCGCCTCAATCGGTGTCTCCACCGGTGGCACGTCGCCTGAGCCTTCCTCGGTGTCGTCTGCGCTGTCCAGGCTGCGGTTTCGGTAGGAGAGGGCCCACGTCAGGATGTCGTGATACCGGCGCACGTTGTCGACGTAATGCACCGGTTCCCAGCCGCGCGCGTAGCCATGCTTCACCCGGCTGTACCACTGACGTTTGGTGAGCAGGGGCAGCTGAGTTCGCACGTCTGACCACAGGTCAGGGTTCAGGCCGTTGATCTCGGCAAGAATGCGCGCGTCTTCCAGGTGACCGAAGCCGACGTTGTACGCCGCGAGCGCCAGCCAGGTGCGGTCCGGTTCGCCAATGCGATCGGGGATCTTGTTTCGCACACGACGCACGTAGCGGGCGCCGCCCAGAATGCTGTCCCGCGGTTCGGTGCGGTCAGGGATGCCAAGCTGGCGCGCGGTGGCCTGCGTCAGCATCATGAGGCCGCGCACGCCGGTTGGCGATACCGCGCGGGGATTCCAGTGGGATTCCTGGTAGCCGACCGCGGCAAGCAGACGCCAGTCCATGCCGACCATGTCGCCGGCCTCCTCGAACCAGTCGCGATAGCGGGGCAGTCGCGAGGTGATATGCCGCAGGTAGCGGCGGGTGCCAACGTAGTCGAAGCGGTCCGTATGTCCGTAGTACTTCTCCAGCGTCCGTGCTAACACACCGCTCGTGCGCTGGCGTTCAAGATACGCCTGCGCCTCGCTGTACAGGCTGTCGTCGCGATCGTTTGGAAAGGCCCAGGCCAGGGCGTCATCCGTTTTCAGTTCGAAGGCGCTTCGCACATCGGGGTAGTGCTGCCGGCTGATCGCGAACTCGTTGGAGTCGGCAATCGTGTAGTCAATGTCGCCCGTGTGCGAAGCGCCTTCGAACTGAAAACGGATGACGCCCTGGCCTGGGCCTTTCCAAAC
>JBCAXP010000246.1:0-7334 GCA_038533995.1 Pseudomonadota bacterium | reverse complement strand
CCAGTCAACGCGCCCTGCACGCGGCAGTGTGCGCTGTAGTTTCTCGAGTGTAAGAATCGCCGCCCCTCCTGGTTGCCCCAACGATACCAGACAGCGAAATCGCAGAACGCGGCGGCCGGAAAAAAACAAGGCGAGACGCCATCCCGCGGAAGCCGGGAGCTGGAAACTCCGTGGGACCTTGGCGCCTCGCCCATGGCAGCGGAGATGACCCGCAGCCGTCAAAGGGGGAAGCTAAATCGCTTTCGAGAAGCGGTTGTCCTGCGCGTGACCGGACAAGTGCCGGTCAAAAATCATGGCGACTGTGCGCAGAAGCAGCCGCCCTTTCGGCGTTACGTGAATGCCGGACGTGTCCACACCGATAAGACCGTCACGCGCCAGCGGCTCCAGGTGGTTGAGCTCGTTGGCGAAGTAGTCACTGAACTCGATGCCATGGCGGGCGCTGAAGCCTTCGAAATCGATACCGTCGTGGCACATGATTTCCTGGATTACGTCTGCGCGCAGCAGGTCGTCTTCGTCGACCGTCAGCCCTTTCTTAAGCGGCAGCTTGCCGGCCTCCAGCAGCGTTTCATATTCCGACGTTGAGACCGCATTCTGCGCATAGCTTGAACCGATGTGGCTGATCGCGCTGACGCCGAGTGACACCAGGTCGCTGCCGCCGTGCGTCGAGTAGCCCTGGAAGTTCCGCTGGAGAGTGCCGTCGTGCCGGGCTTTTGCCAGGTCGTCGTCGGGCCGGGCGAAATGGTCCATGCCGATGTACACGTAGCCGGCATCGATCAGCTTCTGGATCGTGTGCTTCAAAATCTCCAGCTTCTCGGCTGCCGTCGGCAGGTCTTCTTCGCGAATCATGCGCTGACCCTTGAAGCGGGCCGGCAGGTGCGCGTAGTTGTAAACCGCGAGCCGATCCGGCTCCATGGCAAGCACGTGGTCAAGCGTCTGGTCGAAGCTCGCCACGTGCTGGTGCGGCAGCCCATAGATAATGTCGAAGGAAACCGAGCGGTAGTTGAACTTGCGCGCATCCTCTACCAACCGCATTACGTCGTCGGTGGACTGGATTCGGTTGATAGCCCGCTGAACCTGCGGGTTGAAGTCCTGTATCCCCAAACTCACCCGGTTGAAACCGAGCTTCGATAAGAGCTCCATCGTCTCGTCGTGGGTGGTGCGCGGGTCGATTTCGATCGAGAATTCGCGCTCATTACCCGTTTCGAGCGTGAAGGCGGTCGACAGGTGCGCCATCAAGTCGCAAAGCTGGCGGTCGTTAAGGTACGTGGGCGTGCCGCCGCCGAAATGCAGCTGCTGTACCACGCGATCCCGATCGAAGAGCTCAGCCTGCCGGTCGATTTCCTTGCCCAAACAGTCAAGGTAGCGCTGAATGCGCGCCTGGTTGCGGGTGACGATCTTGTTGCAGCCGCAGTAGTAGCACAGTGATCCGCAAAACGGCACATGCACGTACAACGACATTGGCCGGCCGCTGCGATTGCTCACCTGCGCGGCTTCACGCCACGCGGCCTCGTCAAAGCCTTGAGTAAACTGCAGCGCCGTTGGATACGACGTGTAGCGCGGTCCGCGCCCGTCGTAACGCTTGATAAGCTCGGTGTCGAAGCAGACTGAACCGGTCTGGACGGGGTGATGCGCGCGCACGTCTCTCATGGTTAGACATTGTCTATGAACGGGTTCGGGGCGGCATCGGTAAAAACCGCAACGTCACCGACGCTGCGTCTGGCGAGCGCGACGCGCTACCGGCGCTTGCCAGTGGTCAACCGGCCAGCTTGTTCAGTTCATATTTTCGAACCAGCGCTCGCAGCTGATGATAGGAAAGGCCGAGGTACTCCGCCGCCTTTCGCTGATGGAACCGACTGGCCTCGAGCGCCTCGGTGACCAGCGAGACTTCCAGATCACGAACGGCGTCCTTGAGCGACGTCGGCCCACGTTTTGCTGGCCTGAGCCGAGCGACAGGTAACGCCGGAGCGTTGCGAATTACCCGTTCATGGGACGGCAGGGCCTCATACCGTGCGGCGAACGGATTGAGGTGCAGTGCGCTTACCGGCTCGTCCGGTTCCTCCGACCGATACACCGACCGCTCCACCACGTTCTTGAGTTCACGAACGTTGCCCGGCCAGGAGTACTCGAGCAGTTCGGCCTGCGCTTCCGGCGAGAAACCCGGGAAGAAACTGTGGCCAAGCTCACTCGTGATGGCCACGGCGAAATGATTGGCAAGCGTAAGGATATCCTCGCGACGCGCCCGCAACGGTGGCACCTGCACCACGTCGAACGCCAGCCGGTCCAGCAGATCCGGACGAAAATCGCCCTTTCTGACCCGCTCCGGCAGATCGGCGTTGGTGGCACCTACCAGGCGCACGTCTACCTGCAGCGTCTTGCTGCCGCCGACCCGTTCGAATTCGCCGTACTCAATGACGCGCAGAATCTTCTCCTGCGTGCGAAGCGGAAGCGTGGCCAGCTCATCAAGAAACAGCGTGCCCCCGTCGGCCCGCTCGAAACAGCCAATGTGCTGACGGGTGGCGCCAGTGAACGCGCCGGCCTCATGGCCGAACAGCTCAGACTCCAGGATGTTCCACGTCAGCGCCGCACAGTTGATCTTGACGAGCGGCTGTTCCCACCGCGGCGACAGAAAATGCAGGCGCGAGCTGACCAGCTCCTTGCCGGTGCCGCGTTCACCGATGACCAGGACCGGCTTGGACAGCCTGGCGGCTCTGGACACCTGCTCAAGCATGCCAACGAAGGCAGGCGCTTCACCGATGATGGGGTTGCGGGTTGCGGCGGGGGCATTCATTGGTCTAATTTACCATTTTCTTTAATTTTTATCCATTTTATGGTTTTTCTAGCCACATTTCGATGCCCACCACTTACACCTGGAGCGAGCCTGTTCAAGTTTTTCTCTCACGTTTTCATAGCGTTACTTGCCGGCGCTACAGCTTGGCACGGAAGGTGCTTTATCTAAACCGAAATCAAACCCACCACGAGGTAGAGGAAATGGGCATCTTTTCACGCTTTAGCGACATCGTTAATTCCAACATCAACGCCATCCTGGACAAGGCGGAGGATCCGGAAAAACTGGTTCGCCTGATGATCCAGGAAATGGAAGACACCCTTGTCGAAGTGCGCTCCGCCGCGGCGCGCGCGATTGCGGACAAAAAGGAACTCAACCGCAAGCTGAGTAAGTATGAGGAAGAAGAAGCCGACTGGACGGCGAAGGCTGAACTGGCCATTTCCAAGGGCCGCGACGACCTGGCAAAGGCGGCGCTGGCCGAACGCTCCCGCGTTACCGAGACCACCGTAAATCTGCGTGCCAACTACGAAGCCGTTGACGCCGGGCTTTCCCAGCTTAACGACGACATCGCACGCCTCGAGGAGAAGCTGGCAGACGCCAAGGGCCGCCAGAAGGCGCTGGTGCTGCGGCACAAGACGGCCACCAACCGGCTGGAAGTGCGCAAGCAGATCCACGAGAACAAGATCGACGACGCGCTGGTTCGCTTCGAGCAGTTCGAACGCAAAATGGAGGCAATGGAAGGCCGGGTGGAGGCCTACGACATGGGCCTTAAGAAAGACCTGCGCCGCGAGTTTCGTGACCTTGAGGGCGATGAGTCCATCGAGAAGGAGCTGGAGTCTCTGAAAGCGCGAATCGCTTCAAAGGAACAGGCCTGATCTTTCAGGCCTGACCATCGGAGACAAGACCTTTAGCCAACGGAAACGATAGACACTCATGCCTGAAGTCATTGCCATTATTCTTGTAACCGTCGTATTGCCGCTGATCATCGTGCTTCACTACGTGACCAAGTGGCGTACCGGCAAATCACTTTCCAGGGACGACGAAAAAATGCTGGAGGAACTCTGGGACAACGCCCAGCGCATGGAAAGCCGCATTAACACACTAGAAACCATTCTTGACGACGCAGTGCCCGACTGGAGGAAAAAAGTATGAGCACCAATTACCGCTACGGACGACCGAACCGCCTGTACCGGGATAAGGAAAACGGCATTATCATGGGCGTGTGCGCCGGAATTGCCGACTTCCTGGACTTCCAGCGCGGAATGGTGCGAGTCATTGCCTTTGTGCTGTTGCTCATCTGGACGCTGCCGACGCTCTTTGCCTACTTTGTGCTCGGCTTCCTGATGCGCGCCAAGCCTCTGTGCTACCACGGCCGCGATGACGAGCGTAACTTCTGGCGGCGCAGCAACACGCGCTGCGGGAGCGACTACTAATGAGCGACCCGGACAATGGGGGTGGCCATGACAATGGCCACGACAACGGCGCCAGCCCAAAGCGCTTCTATCGCGACAGTGAACGCGGCAAACTCATGGGCGTATGCGCCGGCGTCGCCGACTACTTCGGCTTCAGCCTCTGCGCCACACGCTGGATCACGGTGCTCACCACCATCTTTGTCGCACAGTGGCTGATACTGGTGTACTTCGCCATCGGCTTCCTGGTACCTGCGAAACCGAAAGACCTGTACCGGAACAAGAAGGAAGAGAAGTTCTGGCGCGAAATGCGCAACAGCCCCAGCACCACGTTCTCCGAAGTGCGCCATCGCTATCGGCAGCTCGAAGCGCGGGCGCAGCGGCTGGAGCGCTACGTAACGTCACCGCGATTCAACCTGGACCAGGAATTCCGCGATCTGGAGAAGGACGCATAACGCGGGCACGCGGGACTCGCAGTTGGCTTTTGATCCAGGTTAAAGGAGACAAATAATCATGAATGTGTTCCAGATGGTTTTCGGCATCGTTTTCGTTGTCATGTTTTTCACGTTCTTCACGACGTACGTCAAACACCGCTATCCTCTGCGCAACGGCAAGCGCGAGGACGGCGAAATGGATGAAACCGCCAAGGAACAGATGGAACTGATTCGGCAGCTCGAAGAACGCGTTCAGGTACTGGAAAAAATCGTCACGGACGGCAATTATGATTTGAAGCGCCAGATCGACGAACTCGACACGGGCACCTGAACCAGGCCGGACAGCCGGCCTGCCAACTTCGTATACAATCTGGCGCGTGACAACGCGCCGCTCAAAACTGCTGACCAAACTGCTTCTGACAGCCCCGCTTTTGACAATCGTGGGGCTGTCGTCCGGCTGCGGCTCCCCGCGGCCGGACCTCGAGCGTCTCTACCGCTTCGAAACCACCTCCGCCACGCAACCACCCGTTGTTTTCATTCACGGCTTCATGGGCTCCAAGCTGCGCGACGCAGAAACCGGTGAGGTGCTCTGGCCGCTTCAGCGAGGCGTTGATCCGGAGCGCTTGGCGCTCACCATTGACGCCGACTCTCTCATGCCCGCGGCCGGACCGGTCGAGGCCTTCGAATTGTCTGGCGACGAGGCCAACCTGGCACTGGACCCGGAGATCTTCGGCGTACTGGAACGGGCCGGTGGCTACACCCTTACCGAGGCCGGTGAGCCGGTGGACGAGAACGCCCGCCACTACTACACATTCTTGTACGACTGGCGCCAGGACATGGCGCAGTCCGCCGCACAGCTTGCCGAATTCATTGCCCAGCTCCGACGGGACCATAACGACCCCGACCTGAAGGTGGACCTTGTGGCCCACGGCACAGGCGGCCTGGTGGCTCGCTGGTACTTGCGGTACGGCACGCAGGACGTCCAGGACGCGAACGAATTCCTGCCGACCATGGAAGGGACCGAGGCCGTTCGCCGCACCATCCTGCTTGGCACCCCCAACCTCGGCACCATCAAGAGCGTGACCGCCGCCATCTACGGGTTGAACGAACGCGGACTCACCGACAAGCCGAGGCTGCTCATGCCCGAAGTGCTTGCAACCATGCCCGCCTTGTACCAGCGCTTTCCGCACCCGGTACTGGGCTGGCTCACCAACCCGGACGGCGACATCCTGGACATTGACGTTTACGAGGCGTCGCTGTGGCGCACATTCGGCTGGTCGGTCTTCGACGACAAGGCGGCCGACCGGGTTATCGAGCAGGACGGCGACGATGGCCTCATGCTGCTGCAGGCCTACTTTGCGCGGCAGATCGAGCGTGCCCGGCGCTTTGCGTGGGCACTGTCGGTGCCGCCTCGCGGCAACACGATCGACTATGTGGTTTTCGGCGGCGCCTGTGCCGCAACGCCGACAAAACTGCTCATAGAGGCCCATGATGATCGTAACGTGTTGCGGCTTTACCCGGACGACATTGCCGAACCCGTCAACGGCATCGACTACGAACGCCTGATGCTGGAGCCAGGCGATGGCACCACGCCAAAATCGTCACTGCTCGCGCGGCAGGCCCTGGACCCCAGGGTGCCGCAGCACAAGTACCTGTACCTTCCGGTGGATTACGCGCTGTTCCTTTGCGAGGAGCACAACCTGCTGACCGGCAACCTGTACTTTCACGACAATCTGCTGCACGCGCTGCTCAACGTGGACGGGCCCTGACGTGCATCGACTGCTGCCTGTCTTTTTCCTGCTGCTCACCGGATGCGCAACAACCCAGTTGCCGGACCTAAAAAACCTGTACGGCGTAAGCCAGGAATATGCCGAGCAGCCGCCGGTTGTGCTGGTCCACGGCGTGCTGGGTAGTCGCCTGGACAATCCGGATACGGGCGCCGAAGTATGGCCCGGCTCCGTCACACGACTGCTCTTCCATGACTACACCGACCTTGCGCTCACCATCGATCCGGACACACTGGAACCGCTGCCAAACAAGCTCGAAGTCGCCGGCATTACCGACCGCGCAGCCGGCCGGGATTTCTACGGCCGCATCATCAGCGTGCTGGAAGACGTCGGTGGCTACGTCGCCTCGACGCCGGGGACGCCCGCCAGCTCGCGGGACCGGCGGTTCTACGTGTTCACGTACGACTGGCGCCACGACAACATCGACGCGGCCGCCGAGCTCGACGCCTTCATCGAGCAGATTCGCGCCGACTATGACGACCCGTTTCTGAAGGTCGATCTCATTGCCCACAGCATGGGCGGACTGGTGGCGCGTTACTACCTGCGCTACGGCACCACGGACGTGCTGGACGACAACGACTTTCCAGTGAACTACCACGGCGCCGAGCGCGTGCGCCGCGTCGTGCTGCTCGGCACGCCCAGCGTCGGCGCAGCAAAGGCTGTTCGCGTGCTGATGGAGGGCTTCAAACTGGGCTTTGGCTCGGTGCCGCCGGAGGCTGTGCTCACCTTTCCGAGCACCTACCAGGTGCTGCCGCATCCGCTCAACAACTGGCTCATCACGATGGACGGCCGACCGCTGGAGCGCGACGTGTTCAGCGCGGAGTTCTGGCGGCGCTTCGAGTTCTCCATTTTCAACGAGGAAGTGGAGCAACGGGTTCGCGGATGCGGCAGCACCTGGTAGGTGCTCGGAAAGGTGAGC
>JBCAXP010000245.1:0-7385 GCA_038533995.1 Pseudomonadota bacterium | reverse complement strand
GGCGCCGCTTCAGGTGGCTGAGCCACCGGTGGCTGCGGCGCCCGCACCGCGTGCCCCTGCACCCGCTCCAGCGCCGGCACCAGCTCCCGCTCCGGTGGCGGCAAAGCCGGCTCAGGCACCTGCGCCGGTGGCCGCAAAGGCTCCCGAGGCTCCGCCGGCCGCACCGGCCGCCGCTTCTGGCAGTCTCAGTGCGGATGACATTCGCAAGCAACTACTGGAACTGGTCGAAGACCGCACCGGTTACCCGCAGGACATGCTTGATCTCAACCAGCACATCGAAGCGGACCTCGGTATCGACTCCATCAAACGGGTCGAGATCGTCGGCGCGCTCATCAAGGCGCTGCCGGCTTCCGTCACTGACGGCAACAGTGGTCTGTCCGATGAGCTCAATGGCCAGACGACGCTTCAAGGCATGATTGACCTGGTTTCAGGGCAAGGCGCGGTAGCCGCCGCCTCGAACCAGTAAACGGACCGAAAATCGGGCCTTGAGAAGGCCCGGCAGACGGCGAACCGTTCTCCCGCCATTTGCGCGCCGCCGCCGCCCGAAACCCAGGGGCGTGCGGCGGCGCGCCTGCTTTTGCGCCGCTACCGGGGTCACCTGCCCGGCGCCACCATTCGTCACATGTTCCGGCGCTGATCCGCGCTACACTTCCGTCCGCCCGTATGCGACAGGGCAGACTATTTGAATTAACATAATATCCGCGGCGTCCGTTCAGCCTGCATTAAGGGAAAGGCGCTAGACTGGCGCGGCCTGGACGCCAAGTCCTCGATTGGGAGATCACATTATGAAACTTGAACTGTTGAAACGACTGCTGCCGGCCGCTGCGCTGGCGATGGTAATGAGCGGTGTCGCCACGGCGCAGGAAGCCGACGCGCGGCGCAATATGGAGAACATGACTGCCGAGCAGAAAGAAGCTGCCCGCAAAAAGTGGGAAAGCATGAGCGAGGAAGAGCGCGCAGCTGCAAAGAGTCGCAAGGCCAAATGGGACAGCCTCAGCGAGGAAGAGAGGGCGGCCGTCAAGGAGCGTCGCGCGACGCGTTCGAAGCGCTACAACGAGCTCAGCGCAGAGGAGCAGGCCGAGCTGCAGAAACGCAAGGCGAATGCCCGCAACGAGTGGGACAACATGTCCGAAGAAGAGCGCGAGGCGAAAATGCAGGAAGCGCAGAAGCGGCAGCAAGCGCGCAAGCGCGATTCCAACTAGCGCCGTAGTCAATTGGAAAAGGGCGGTCACACGCTGGTGTGACCGCCCTTTTTTTTAGTGCGAATTTTGTTCGGAGTCTACGTGTCCGAGGCGGTCTTGCTGTCCAGTTTCTCTGCTTCACGGCGCAGTACCGACAGAACGCTCCGCAACAACCGTGAGCGGTAGGTGAGTTCCTTGTGCCGCTCCAGGATTTCCTCACGGCTTGAAGAGTGAGGCACATCATCGGCGTCGATGCCGAACTGCGACGGGTCATCGAAAAACTGCTTGATGGCCTTGAGCTGGTGCTTGCGCTGCTGCTTCTGCGAAAGCACCTCGTTCAGAATCTGGTTAAGGTCGGCCGGCTTCTCGCGCGGCGGCGCTTCGGCATCCACCTGCACCAGCTCACGCTGAATCTCGCGCAGTCGCGAGCGGCGCTCGTTCTCGCCGCCGTCTGTCTTGTTTGTGTCGTCACTCATTGCCAGTTTGTCTCCGGGCCGGGGTGTTCGGCGAGAAGGCCTTGAAGGCGGTGCCGCCCCAGGTGTCGATCAGTACCATGCCGTCGTCTCGCAGTGTGGTTCCGTTCAGCGTAGGTGGCTGGCCGCCTGCGCCCCACGGTGACACGCTAACGACGCCGTCGGTGGGCGATGCCACGAGCAGGCCGAGCTCATCGGTGGCGTTGTCCCTCACGGCAAGCACAAAACGATCGTTGTTGCCCGCGGCGGCGGTCGTTGCCGGCGAGTAGTCGCTGTCCTGCAGTACCCAGGCGGCGCTCGCGCCGGTGTCCTGGAGGATTCCGACAAAGCTGTAAGCGTCCGCGTCATAGCGATTGCCGCCGACCATCAGGTACCCACCGTCCGACAGGATCGGCGGCGCACCCGTGGCAAAGCCGACATCGAAACGCCAGAGCTCCTCGCCGGTAACCGCATCGAACGCGAAAAGCTCACCGACGCCGTCGTGCATGTAGACGCGCGAGTAGTCATCGGCGAGCACCGGGCTGCTCGCGGCGCCGGCTACGCGCGGGGCCCGCCGGCCCCATACGTAGTCGATAGCGTGGGTCTGCAGGTCGTACTGGAACGCGTGCAGCACCGAGTTGCCTGCACGGTCAATCAGGGTGTTGTAGATGAGCGCGTTGAACGGGTCAATCGCTGGCGCATTGATAAACGAACAGTCGGACTTTTCGCCGGCGGCCAGGCAGTTTGGCGTATCGGGATAGCTGCGCAGCGGCGTCAGGTTTCGTTCACTCAACACGGCGCCGTTCGCCGGTTCGACAACGTAGGCCCAGCCACGCCACGTGAACAGCACCAGGTTGCCGTCGGGCAGGAACTGCGCGGAACGCGCGAGGCCCCGAAGCGGCAGTGTCCACAGCCGCTGCCCCTGCGGCGTGAGTTTGCTGAGCAACTCGTTGGCGGGCAGGTACAGGTTGCCGTCACTGTCGATAGTGACGTTTACCGCGGTGACGTTATCCGTCGTGAACTTCTCGGTGAGCGTGAACAGGTTGCTGCCGTCGTCGGTATTGAAGGCGGCAAAAAACTTGTCGTTGTTGGCGTTCGCGGTGTCGAAGTACGGAAAGTAAAGTTCGCCTTCGGGGCCCAGCGTTGCACGCACCACCTGGGTGCTTGGCAGGCTTACCTGGTAGGCGTCGGTAAAGCCGTCCGCCACGTCGTAGGGGGCGCAGGCGCAGTTCTTGTTGTCACGATGCATCGTGGCCCACGGGCCGCCGTAGGCTGCAATGTCGTAGCTGCCTCCGGCCTCGGGCGTTGCCGGCAGTGCCAGGCCAGGGGTTAGCAGGGTAGCGCTTAGCAGGGGTGCAGTCAGTGCGTGTTCAGTCTTCACAGCGCTCGTCTCCTCACTCCAACCGGTGCCGACTGAAAAAGGCCCAGATCTCGCTGCTGGCGTCGTAGTCTGCACTGGTGTTGCCAACAAGGCGCCGTGCAACGGGTGGTGTCGTTCGGGTCTGCGAAGGCCACGTGTGGCCGCCGCCGTCGATTTTCACCAGTTCCACCTCGGCGCCGGCGGTGCATTGCGCGTAGCGTAGTCTTGTTACGGTCGTTCCGTCGTCCGGAGCGATGTCGGGCAGCGCTTCGACGGCTGGCTCCCCGGCGCATTGGTTGTTCTGCTGCCAGAAGCCCACCGTGTCCTGCACGGCAATGACCGTGCCGCCGGCACCACGCCTTGCACCTTTGAAGATAGTACCACCGCGCCACTGGATCAAACGGTCATCCGTGCCGTTTACCATCAGCAGCGGCACCGCGCGGCCAGGTTCGCAACGGTCCACGTAGCTTTCGGGAAACGAGGCGATAACCGGCGCAAACGCCGCGATCACGTCATTGGCCTCGCACGCAAGGCGCAGCGTGAACATGCCGCCGTTCGACGCGCCGGTGGCGTAGACCCGTCTCGCGTCTATGCCGTCAGACTCAGCCAGCGTTGCAATAAGCTCACGCACAAAGCGCACGTCATACTCGCCGCTACCTGTGGTTGCGCGGCCGTCCTGCCAGTATTGCAGTGAATCCGGGTACGCCACGGCAAAGCCGTGCCTGGCGGCCACGTTGTGAAACTCGCTTTGCTTCGCGATCTTCTCGCCGTCGCCCTGGCCGCCGTGAAACACGAGCACCAGGGACGCCGGATTCTTGCTGCCGCGGTAGAAGCGATAGACGCGCTCCTTCCCGTCGACGTTAAGGGTTCGTCGCTCCAGCTGCGCGCTGTCCACGGTTGCGTTGTTGGCACCGCAGGCGGCACACAGCATTGCCGCCAGCGTGGCGGCGATCGTCAGGGTGGTGCGGGCAACCGGCGTCATGAATAACCGAACTGGCGTGCCAGCTTTAACGCGGGCTTGGTGAACTGCTGTCCTGGCGCCCAGTCGAGGTCGCCTTCGAGCGAGGGCTCGGAGACGCGTCCAGGCCGCAGTACCGGGTTGGCCAGGAAATCCGGATCGTTGCCGAGCGGAGCACTCTCGGGACCGGGGCAGGCGTACGGCGAAGTCTCCGGGTGCTTCATGGCATCAATGGCAGCCTGGCTGGTATCGATGTCGAGCCACTCACAGATCTGCACGAGGTACATGTCGAGGTGCGAGATGAGTTCCTCGCCCTTGATGCGCATCGACTGGCCGAGGGGCAGTTCCCCGGTGAAATCCACGATGTTCTGGTGCGCCTTGATCCAGATGTTCTCCGGGTCCACTTTGTCCGCGCTAAAGGTTCCGCCCCAATCGGCGTTCTGCGAGATGTTGTTCAGCAGCGACTTGCCGGTTGAGCGCGGGTGGCGGGTGAGATGCAGAAAGCTCGTTTCGGGGTGCATCTCCCAGGCGCGCACCATGTAGTCAGGGCGCAGCACCGTGCGCGGCGACTTGTCGACGGCAACGCGATCGCCAAGAAGATCGAGAATGTGCAGGTACACCTTCTGCGTGGTCCACTGTTCGCGCTCCTCCAGCCAGGCTCGCGCGGCGGCGATGGTCTCGTCGGTCTGTTCGCCGTCGTGCAGCTCAGCCAGCGTTCGCAGCAGGCCGTGAATGCCGTGCGGCCGCTTCTCATGCAGTGCGAGGAGCCGTTCAACGTCGTCCGCAATGAACAGGTTGAGTTCGGGCAGTCCGTACATGTCCGGGTGGACGCCGAGCATGGCGCATACCACGGAGGAAAACGAGCGCATGGGGCAGAGAATGATCAGGGGGGCTTTCATGGGATTTAAGTCTATTTCCTGTAGCCAAATATTTCCGCGAGTTCCAGAACGTCCTGGCTGAAGTGCAGTGAGTCGTCCCAGCTCAGCGGGCTTTGCAGGTCCACCGGCTTCGGCGTGTAAGGGCGCAGCGCAGGGTTTTTTAAAAACTCTACGTCGTTGCCCGTTGGCGCGTTGTCCGGGCCCATGCAGGCAAACGGAGAACGCTCCGGGTGAAGCATCTCGTCGATGGCGTCGTCGCCACTGTCAATGCCGAGCCACTCGGCGATGTGCGTCATGTGCGCGGCCGGCGCGTGCAGCAGGTCTTCTCCGCGCAGGGTCAGCTGCCGGTCCGCCGGCACTTCCTGGAGGGCATCGATGATTCCCAGGTGAGCTTTGAGCCACACCCTGTCCGGGTCAGGATTGCCGTGGCGCCCGCCTCCGACGATCGCCTGCGCAGACTTGTGAATGGACTCGCAGGTGCCGCGGGGCTCGCGTAACAGGTGCAGGTAATAGGCCTCCGGGAAGGCCAGCTGCATGCGTTCGGCGGCGGCCGGTGCGTAGACATGCATCGGGCTCTTTTCGACCAGGCGCCGTGGCCCGGCCCATTCGGCCAGGTCGGCGAACACCGAAGCGGTGCTGGTGTCGTTCTGCTCTGCGAGCCAGTCGACAGCGCTGTCGACGTCTTCCTCTTTCTGGCCGCCTAGGCCGAGTTCGGCGATGGCGCGCAGCAGGCCAAAGCTGAAGCGGCGCTGCGCCCGGTGAATGCGGCGCAGGCCGGCAACGGAGTCAGCCGCAAACAGGTTGGTCTCAGGCAGTCCGTAGAGCTCCGGGTGGTTGCCGATCATGCCGCACACGATGGATGTGAAGGAGCGCGGCGGGGCGAGAATAAAAAGCGGTTTATGCATCAACGGTGCCCGTCCTGGGTGAATGATGTTCCGGCATTGGTGTGGCTGAGTCACCAGGCGCATAGCCGAGGCTGGCGGCAAGCTCAGCGACCTCCGCGGGCAGCGCCGGTATGGCGGCCGCCGGGGAGGGTGCTCGCATGCGCAACGCCGGCGCCTTGAGAAATTCCGGATCGTTGCCGTAACGAGCGGATGGTGGTCCCTCGCAGGCAAACGGCGAGCGCTCCGGGTGAAGCATGGCGTCTACCGCGCCGTCCCCGGCATCCAGGCCGAGCAAGCGGGCGATGCGGGCAAGTTCGTCGCCAGGGTTTGCGAGCAGTGCTTCGCCCTTTACCCGTAGCTGTCGCTCCTCCGGTACTCCCGCCAGGAACCGGAGGATTCGTTCATGCGGTTCGCGCCAGAAACGTTCAAGGTCGGCATGCCGGCCCGAGGCGTTGACGCGGCGGCCATTGTGGCGGCCAGAGCGGCGGCCAGTGCGACGGCCAATACTGGTGCGAAAGCGCACTACCGATTCCGCCGTTGGCAGCGGTTCGCGGGTCAGGTGAACAAAGAAGGCATCGGGCGCATTCGCGTTGATTCGTTGCAGCGCGCCCTCGCGCATGGCGTACAGCGGACTTTTGTCCACGAGGCGCAAGGGGCTGCTCCAGGAAGCAAGCAGTGCAAACGCCTCTGCAACGGGCATTGCGGCGTTCTCTGTGAGCCAGTCGCGGGCGGCGCCAACGTCGTCGGCGGACTGACCGCCAAGGCCGAGTTCGGCGACGGCACGCAGCAGGCCGTGCGACAGCCCAGGCTTGCTCGCAAAAAGCGCAAGCAACTCTCCAAGCGTTTCCGCGGCAAACAGGTTGACCTCCGGCAAGGCGTACAGCGCCGGGTGCTGGCCGAGCATCGCGGCGGTGAGCGAGGTGTACGTGCGCGGTGGGGCAAGTATGAAAACCGGTGCCGTGCCGCTGTTGCTGGACTCGTTCATGGACTCAAGGCCAGGCTTCAGCGCGGCTGCAGGGTAGGGCGCTTGAACTCGTCTTTCGTGCCCAACCAGATTTCCAGGCCGCCCTTCGGGTTGTCCTCGTACTGCCACTTGCCGTCGCGATTTACAGCAACGCGCGGTCCAAACGGGTTGGCAACGGCGACGAACATGCCGTAGGGCGTACTTTGCATGTTGCGAATGCCGTAGTTGTACTCGTTGTCGAAGCCCGTGCGGGTTATCGGCATCCAGTTTTCACCGTCGGCCGTGCGCCACAGGTCGCAGCCGCCGTGCTGGCCGATGATGTTCTCGAGTCCCACTCCCTCGACGATTTCCCGCATGTGCGGCTTCATGCCCTCGGTCTTGAAGTAGCGCGACCACAGGCAGGTGTCCATCGTGCCGAGATACAGCCAGCCGTCGTGCACTTCCATGGCCCAGAAGTAACCGTTGAACGGGTTGCCAAAACCCGGTTCGATGGCACTCAGCGGTACCTTCATGCCCTGGTCGTGATGTCGCGAACGAACTGGCCGTCAATCTTCAGGCAGTCCACGTTGAGCTGCTTCAGATATCCGAAAGACGACAATCCGCTGCCGAAGTCGTCGAGGGCGAAGCGACAGCCCATTTCCTGGAGTGCGGAAATGAGCCGCTTGGCGTCCGTGATCTTCCGGATGATCGCGGTTTCAGTGATCTCGA
>JBCAXP010000244.1:0-7390 GCA_038533995.1 Pseudomonadota bacterium | reverse complement strand
CCTTGTTCTTGTCCCGATCGTACGCCGGGTTTGTTGTTGACGAGTATGCTACCGCGACTGTTTCGCGGCTGTCACGGCGCAGGTTTCATCGACGCAACGCGCGCGCAGCCGGCGGCTTGCCCACCTGACATAACCCCACTCAAGCAGTGGTACGAGGCGCAGCCCGGTCACGATTCTGCCGAGCCACCGATAGGGACCCAGGTGCGACCACAGTTCCACGAAGCCGGCGGCGCCGGTCTGCCACTCGCCCTCCGTATCACGCACGTGAAAACGTGCCATGGCAGCCTCGGCGCTCACGCCGAAGCGGCTCTCGAGCTCTTCAGTCGCCGTGATGTCGACCCACTCCACGCCCTGCGCCGCGCGCAGCTTGCGATAGTGCGCGATTTCCCGGCGGCACAGCGGGCAGCCGCCGTCGAACAGCACAGCCGGGCGTAAGGCCTTGGCCGGCGCGCGTTCAGAGGTTTCAGGGGTCTCGGACATGCCGCAAGCGTACCCGAAACGGCCAACCGACAGTGTTCGAAGCATCGGCCACGCCACAAGAGGCCTTGCGGAAACCCGGTCATGATGTTCAATTTTTTTTATCGAACTAGCTGGTAGCATACAGTTTGTCTGAACGTAATCGCGTTATGTCCAATGCCAACCCAGGGAGTTACTCATGGTTAAACGATCCATCCCGCTAGTCGCCGCCGCCATCGCCGCTGCGCTGCCGCTGGTGGTCACCAGTGCAGCTGTTGCCCAGAGCGCGGCCGACGGAGAAGCGAAAACAAATCGCTTCTGGTGGCCTGAACAGATAAACCTCCGCCCTCTTCGTGCGCATTCGCCCGTGTCCAACCCGCTGGGCGACGATTTCAACTACGCAGAGGCCTTTGCCAGCCTGAACCTCGACGAGGTCAAGAAAGACATCGAGGCGGTGATGACTGACTCTCAGGACTGGTGGCCGGCAGACTACGGCCACTATGGTCCGTTCTTCATTCGCATGGCGTGGCACAGCGCCGGCACATACCGTACCGCGGACGGCCGCGGCGGCGCCGGCGGCGGCCAGCAGCGCTTCGAGCCGCTGAACAGCTGGCCCGACAACGGCAACCTCGACAAGGCACGGCGCCTGCTGTGGCCGGTGAAGCAGAAATATGGCAACAGCCTGTCCTGGGCAGACCTGATGGTGCTGACCGGAAACGTCGCGCTGGAGTCGATGGGCTTCAACACCTTTGGCTTCGCCGGCGGCCGTGAAGACGACTGGGAGCCGGATCTCGTTTACTGGGGCCCCGAGCAGGAGATGCTCGCCGACGAACGCTACAGCGGCGACCGCGAGCTGGCCAAGCCGCTCGCCGCCGTGCAGATGGGCCTGATCTACGTCAACCCGGAAGGCCCCAACGGCGTGCCTGACCCGCTGGCCGCTGCGCGCGACATCCGCGAGACATTTGGCCGCATGGCGATGAACGACGAAGAAACCGTTGCGCTTATCGCCGGCGGTCACACGTTCGGCAAAGGCCACGGCGCAGCGAAGCCGAGCGACTGCACGGGTCCCGAGCCCGCAGCGGCGGGCATCGAACGCCAGGGCTTCGGCTGGGACAACAAGTGCGGCACCGGCAAGGGCGCCGACACGATCACCAGCGGCCTCGAGGGCGCCTGGTCGGCCAACCCGATTGCCTGGTCCAACCAGTACCTGACCAACCTGTTCGCCTTCGAATGGGTGCAGACCCGCAGCCCGGCTGGCGCGATCCAGTGGGAACCGAAAAACGCTGACGATGTGCAGTTCGTGCCCGACGCGCATGACAAGTCCAAGCGCCACGCACCGATCATGTTCACGACGGACCTGTCGCTGAAGTTCGATCCTGAGTACCGCAAGATCTCCAAGCGTTTCCAGGAAAACCCGGAACAGCTCGAAGAGGCGTTTGCCAAGGCGTGGTTCAAGCTGACGCACCGTGACATGGGTCCGCGCGCTCGTTACGTCGGTGCCGAAGTCCCGGCCGAAGAACTGATCTGGCAGGATCCGGTGCCGGCCGTCGATCATGAGCTCATTGATGAAAGCGACATCGCTGCGCTCAAAGCCGAAATTCTGACCGCTGAACTCACCATTCCGCAGCTCGTTGGCACTGCCTGGGCATCGGCAGCAAGCTTCCGCGGCACCGACATGCGCGGTGGCGCCAATGGTGCACGGGTTAGCCTTGCGCCCCAGAAAGACTGGGAAGCCAATAACCCGAAGGACCTGGCCAAGGTGCTCAAGCGGCTGAAGAAAATCCAGAAGGACTTCAACCGCTCGGCCTCCGGCAACAAGGAAGTATCGCTGGCTGACGTCATCGTGCTGGGCGGTGCAGCCGCCATCGAGGAAGCGGCGCGTAAGGGCGGCCATGAAGTCACGGTGCCGTTCACGCCTGGCCGCACCGACGCCACGGCAAAGCAGACGGACGTTGCTTCCTTCGCGGTGCTTGAGCCTGTCGCCGATGGCTTTCGCAACTACTTCAGCGACGAGAGCCGCCGTTCACCGACCGCCATGCTGGTGGAGCGCGCTGACCTCCTCACGCTGACCGTTCCGGAGATGACCGCACTGGTCGGCGGCATGCGTGCGCTGGATGCGAACACCGCTCAGGCCGAGCACGGAGTCTTCACGAGCCAGCCCGGCACGTTGACGAACGACTTCTTCGTCAACCTGCTGGACATGTCGACGGCGTGGACGAAGTCGCGCGACATGCAGGGCATTTACGAAGGCCGTGACCGCTCAACGGGCGAACTGAAGTGGACTGCCACGCCGGTGGACCTTGCCTTTGGTTCCAGCGCAGAGCTGCGCTCCATCGCCGAGGTGTACGCCTCTGCGAGCGGCGAGCAGAAGTTTGTCGACGATTTCGTTGACGCCTGGACGAAGGTGATGACGCTCGATCGCTTTGACCTTCACGCCAGTGGCAACAAGGCCGCGATGGCCAGCCGCTAACGGCGCCCCCGGCCGGGACGGCGCAGTCCCGACCGGGCGACAACCACAGCAACGGTAAGCGCCCCGTGTCCGCTCGCGCGGGCACGGGGCCTTTTCATTTGCTGTAGCTAAACGCCCATCCCAGGGCGGTCAGAAGAATGAACTACTTCCGCCGGACAGTGAAGCCAATGCCAGCAAGCGCGGTACCCATCAGCAGGAAGGCCGCTGGCAGCGGAATCGCCTGAATCTTCACGCTGCCGGCATCCCAGGAACCGCTGGCAACGAGTTCGAGCTCGTCATAGGCCTCCCAGCCGACAACGCCACTCGTAAGCGCACTGAGAAGTCCCAGACCGTCGTCAGAGTCGCAGTCGGGGAAAAACGGCGTCAGGCAGGTCGCCATGTCGGGACCAAGAAAACTTGCCTCGAGCAGTTCGGTGGAAAGCGGTCCGCCAGTCACGTCGCCCGCAAACACGAGAGTGGGAAAGAGACCGTCGGCGAACTCGGCGTCGTCACTCTGCACAAAGGCCTGCGTGCCGATGGTAAGGCTGAGCTGGTAGTCGGGATCTGTCTCGTGCACGACAACCGTGACACCAAAATCGGAAAAGTACACAAGCTGCGCGCTGTCAAACTCGGCAAAGCCGGTGACGGTCTCGCCCACGGATGCACCGTACGCATTACCATCCTCGGCGGTGACTACCGTGCCAACCCAGAAGGCGCGAATGAGCGCGGCATCCGCCGATACCGCGAAGAAAACCCCAACCAGCATTGTCGCAAACAGGTGAAGTCTCGGCATGTCGTGTCCCCTTCTTTTTGTTCGCCTTGCGGCGTTGTTAATCGAAGGTGCCAGCGAACGGCGCGTCCCTGTCATGTATCGCGGGCGCCAGACTGTTCTCTATAACTATAGACAATGATTCGGGAAACGCACCCGCATTTTCGTGGACGTAGTCTTAGGCTAATTCCAGGAGTGAGAAGTGCGGCGTGCTTTGGGGAGAGGTGAAGCGCCAGACGTTTGTTTAAGGCTTTAGCAGTGGCAGTGCGAGAACCCTGTCGTGCGCGGTCATATACAGCGTGCGTTCATCGCTCGACAGCGCACAGTTAGCAGTTTTGCGCCCGGTGTAGACACGCGCGAGCACATCGCCGTCTGGCGAAAACAACCAGACACCGCCTGGACCGGTGGCAAACAGCACGCCGCTTGAATGCACAGCCATGCCGTCGGGCAGGCCTTCGTGTTCGCGCAACGCGTCGGTCGCATCGTAAAAAACCCGCCGGTCCTCGAGGCTGCCGTCGTCTGTCACCGAGTAGGCCATCCATCGTGGCGCCGCCTCATCGGACACTGCCACGTAGAGCGTTCTCTCATCGCGCGACAAGGCAATGCCGTTAGGCAGGCTTAGCGTGGCGTCGAGCAGTTCCAGCTCGCCGCCCTTACGAAGGTGGTAGACGCCCTGAAAGGCTAACGCCTTGCCCGGGTCATCCATGAATCCGTTCAAGCCGTACGGCGGATCGGTGAAGTACAGGCTGCCGTCACTGTGAAATACAGCGTCGTTTGGACTGTTGAGGCGCTTGCCGTCAAGCATCGCCGCGAGGGTGCGAAAACGCGGTGCGGGTGAGCCAAGCGGCGCATCCATCACCGCAACACGCCGGTCGCCCTGCTGCATCAGCACGAGCTCGCCATCGGGACTCAGCAGCAACCCGTTAGCGCCCTGCCCTGAGTCGCCGTCGTGCAGGCCCGTGGCGCCGGACGGCTTCAGGTACACACTGACGCCCTCGCTCGGCATATAGCGGTGAACTACATTGTTGGGGATGTCCGAGAACAGCAGGTAGCCGCCGTCCTCGACCCACAGCGGACCCTCGGTCCACAGGTAGCCTTCGCCAAGCACGCCAAGCGTTGCGTCTTCATCAACGAGCTCGCGCGCGCGGTCATCCAGAATGTCGACGCCGGTTTCCGGTGCGGCTTGTGCCGCCAAACTCAAGGCAAGCAACACCGCGGCCAGCACTGACTGGGGCAACTGCCCTGCCCTCTCCCTGCTGAACGTGCGGCGCCCTTCTCTCATAGATGGATTACTCAACGCCCGGCGTGCAGCCCGGCAGCCCAAGGCCGGTGCCGGCATTAACGTAGTCGAGCAGGTCATCATCAGCCGTCTCGAGCGGTGCATCCCAGCCCTCGGCCGCAAGACCTGCAATGTCGAACGTGTCCGGCGCGTCCCAGTCGGTGCACCACACGCCGTTTGCCTCGCTCAAGGACACGCTGAAACCACTGCCGGCATCGGCAAGGTCGTACAGTGCGTCAAGGTCGCCCTGGGTCGCGCCGAGCTGCGTGGCCACGCCTGTGGTGAAGCCACCGATGCCGTCGCGGCGGTTCACGAGAACCACGCGCTCACAGCCTGCCGCCTTCAGTACCTGGGTCGGCACGGGGTCGGTCCAGCCACCTGCAGAGACCCGCCCATCGGGCAATTCCAGCGCGCGCGACAGTCCGGGCTCTGCGGGGCTTGTCGCCAGAATCAGGCGCCAGGGCGCTGTGCCCAGCGTGCGAAATTTCTCGCTCTTGGCGTCACCGAAGAGCGCGACGTTTTTCGCAGTGCGCTCCAGGTCCTGCTCGCTACCCCAGTAACCGAAACCCACGTCCGCAAAGTTGACATCAAGCGTCACCGGCTGGGCGGCGAGGTAACTCGCCCGCGCGGCATCGAAGCCGTCCACCGCAGCACCCTCGAGCACCGACGTGGTGACGAGCGAGCGCAGGTAAAGGCCAATGGGATCGTCAAGCCGGTTCGGGCTGGCCTGGGAGTCGTAGGTGTCAAGATAGCTTTCGAACAAATCAGTGAACAGCGTACCGCAGGTGCCACCCGCCGCCGGCAATTCGGCGACTGTCGGCCAGTCGAGGCCGAGGCCCGGTACCGCGCAGGCCTGCATGAACTGCTGCACGCCGGCGATATCGTAGTCCTGGTAGCCGGCGAAAAAGTTGCCGAGCCGCCCGACGATTTCAGCAAAGGCATCGAAGTTGATCGGACCCGGTCGCACGAGCGGCGTGGGATCGGTGACCTGAAAGCTGAGCGCCGCGAGCGTGCCCTGCACGATGTCATTGGCGTGAAACACCGGGTCTGGCGAGGTCAGCAGCAGGTCGAGTATTTCAGGGTTCAGGATTTGTTGCAGGTCGGGGTCCTGCAGGATATCGATTAGCGCCTCGACGCCGGCGAGCGGATCGCCGCCGCTCAATAGTTCCTCGATGTTGCCGGTCTGGATGAGCTCAACGAATTCCGCCACTGCGAAAACGTCGCCGATGAGCGCCGCCGAATCCAGCCCCTGCACCGACTTGAACAGCAACGCCATGCGGGCAATGGCCTCGTCTTCGCTGCACACGCGGCCGTCGCAATCGGTGAGCAGCGGATTGGCGTGAATCGATTCGGTGACAAAAACGCTGATGCTGCCGGAACTGCCGCCAGCGGCACCGCCGATCAGACCGAACTCCTCGATGATGCGCGCGATGGAAGAAAAATGCGCCCACAGGCGCGGACCGTTGCCGCGAATGCCAACGCAGGTCGGCGCGTCATAGCCGAACACATTAGCCGAGCGCAGCCCCGGTCCGCCCGCGCCGTCGAAAAGGTCGGCCGTGTTGAACACGTTGGGCGCATTGCTGCTCCACCGGTACAGACCACTGCGAAAGCGTGAGAACGTTGTGAAGTACACCGGCAGGCCGCGATTGAACTGGATTTCGCCAAACGGCTGTCCAATTGGATTACCGTCGGGAAACGCGAGCCCATCGGCTGCAAAGCCAGGCTGGACCCGCGCGAGTCGCACGATGTTCTCGACATCGTCCACGCTGTCATAGCGCAACAGGCTGCGGGCCAGGCGCGTGTCGCCAAACACGGCCTCGAAGAACGTGCCGGCCTGGCTGGCGCCGGCAAGCATGGTGACCGCTGCCACCGCGGCAATGAACGTACGTGACCTGAATTTCATGGCAACTCCCCCTTTTTGTTTAGTTGGAGTCTCACGCGGCACGACCGGTGCTGTCAACGATGCGGCTGGGTCGACCTCTTGGCCAGGCGCCAAACGGCACCGCTAAACGCAACGCGCCCCCTGGTACCGCGTACCAGGGGGCGCGCTTGCCAAGCGGCAAAGCGAGCTGTGGCTAGCGAATGTAGCCCAGCTTCTCCAGCGTGATGATCACGCGGTGGGCGGCCAGGTCAGGGCTGAGCTCGCCCGTGTCGATGACCAGCTCAGGGTTCTCCGGCACATCGTACGGATCGTCGATGCCAGTGAAGCCCTTGATGAGACCGGCGCGCGCCTTCGCGTAGAGGCCCTTGCGGTCGCGCTTCTCGCACACCTCGATCGGCGTGGAGACGAACACCTCGAGGAAGCCGCCCAGCGGGCTGATCGCCTCACGCACCTGGCGGCGGGTCGCCGCATAAGGAGCGATGGGCGCGCAGATGGCAATGCCACCATTCTTCGTAATCTCACTGGCGATCGCCAGTGAGATTACGAAGAATGGTG
>JBCAXP010000243.1:0-7392 GCA_038533995.1 Pseudomonadota bacterium | reverse complement strand
CTCTATTCCGGCAGAGCATTTCGCCGAGGCCGTGGTGGCGCTTGCACACTCGCCGGATGACACCGTAGTGGTGCATCCTCACATACTGCCAGTGCGCCAAACAGACTGACCGACGCTTAACGATTACTCCACCACGCAGACGACTCCAAAAGGACGCCCCAGAAAAAGGACAAGACTATGGCCAACGATTTGAACGACAAGGTTTGCATTACCACCGGCGCAGCCAGCGGCATCGGCCGTGCGTGCTGTGACCTGCTGCTGGAACGCGGCGCAAAAGTGGTTATGGTCGATGTGAACGAGGCGCAGCTCGAACAGGCGCGCGCCGAATGCGTGGAGAACGCCTCCGAAGACCGTGTGCTCGCCATCCGCGCAAGCATTCGTGACGAGGCGGACATGCAACGCATGGCAGACACTACCGTCGAGACGTTCGGCCGCATCGATGCGCTGCTGGCCTGTGCCGGCGTCCTGCGTGGCGGCAACCAGCTCAGCATGATTGCCGATACGACAATGGAAGAATGGGACAACGTCGTGCAGACGAACCTGACCGGCACTTTCTTAAGCAACCGGGCGGTGCTCGGCCCCATGCTCAAGCAGCGAGCTGGCGACATCGTTAACGTTTCGTCTACCTCCGGGCGCCAGGGCAGGCCCTTTGACGGCCCCTACTCGGCGTCCAAGTTCGGCATTATTGGCCTGAGCGAATCGCTGTCGGCGGAGGTGTCACAGCGCGGTGTCCGTGTGCAGACGGTGCTGCCGGATGCCGTGGAAACGCCGCTGTGGGAGCAGAACGGACCGGGCGCCATGGCGCCGCCTCAGATGCTGAGCCCCGCGCGCGTGGCCGAGTTCATCGTGTACCTGCTCGAACTGCCGCGGGACACGTTCCTGCTCAACCCGGTGATTGCACCGTTTCGCAGCCGCCGCGGCAAGCGCGGCCGCAAGTAGTCATGTCTCGTCGGCGGAAACTCAAGAAAGAGGATCTGTTCCACAAGGAGCCGCTGATCGAGGACGCGCGCTCCGTGGCCCGGGTCGACATCGACTATCCGCTCGACACCGAAGCGCTGGACGCGTTGCTGTCCGGCATGCAAGCAGCAGCGCACGAGATGAACCTCATCGGAGCCAAGCGGGCACGCCGCATGATGGGCGAAGTGCTCGTCAAGCAGCTTCGCCTTGCGAACTTTCTCAAAACCGAGCCAGAAATCGCCGCGACCCGCATTGAAAAGCCAATCTTTCTCGTTGGCCCACCAAGATCCGGCACCACGTTTCTTCATCGGCTCCTTGCCCAGGACCCTGCGCATCGCACGCCCCGGCTATGGGAGGTCATGCAGCCCCCACCGCCGACGGCTGAGTACCGTGGCGATCCGGACTACTTTGAAAAAGACAGCCGCGTGACCATCGCGCGCAAGTTTCTCGAGGCCCGTGCCCGGTTCAGCCCCAAAATGGCCGCCATTCACTCGACGGATGTCAACGCGCCAGAGGAGTGCTTCGGCCTGCTTGAAACCACCCTGCACTCGCACAGCTTCCTGTTCGTCGCGCCGGTCTTCGAATACATCGACTGGCTGGACACATGCTCTGAGGAAACCTGGCAGGCCGTATACGCAATGTACGCCGACCAGCTTCGCCTGCTGCAGTGGTGGAACCCGGGCGAGCGCTGGGTACTCAAAACGCCGTTTCACATGTGGGCCGTGGATGCGCTTTGCAAGACTTTTCCCGACGCCATCTTCGTGCAGCAGCACCGTGATCCGCTGGCGTGCGTCGCCTCGTTTTGCAGCCTGACGGAAACCGCCTTTGCGACGATTACCACCGGCATCTCGCGAGAACGCATCGGTCAGACCGCGCTTCGCTACCTGCGTGACGCGCTCGCCCGCAACGTCGCGGCGCGAAATGCCAACGACCCGGCACGCTTTATCGACATTCCCTACACCGAACTGGTTGCCGACCCGCTGGCCGCTGCTCTGCGCGTGTACGACGCTGCCGGCATCGAACCGACCGACGAGGGAGTCGCCAGCATGAAGGCGTGGCTGCCCGAGCAGGCCAAGTCACGCGGTGGCAAAAAGCACGACTACAACCTGGATGACTTCGGCCTGTCGCCGGAGGAGATTCACGAAGCGTTCGCACCCTACGCAGCATTTGCAAAGTAGCGAGCTTGAACTACCGAATTAAAGTGGTCGCGCCCGGCGCAGCCTTTGTCAGCTAGCGCAGCTGAGCACTGGCGGCCGGCGGCAAACGCAGCACCTGCCCCACCCGGATGCGGTGCCGGCTTCTCAGCCCGTTAACACTCGCAATGTGTGCCGCACTCAAGCCGTAGCGCCGACCGATGGCCGACAGCGTATCGCCCTGGCGCACCGTGTACACGTCGTCGCGAATCTGCTCGTCAAAGCGGTGTTCGATATCGATGCCGGCGAGTAGTGCGTCGTAGTCGACGTCAGACCGCGGTAGAGTCAGCGCAAAGCCCTTCGGTACCCGCTTGTCGCCTGTCCACACCATCGGCCGAAGCGACGGATTCAGCGCCCGCAACCGGGCGGTGTCGACGTTGAGCGCGTCTGCCAGAGCCGCTGCGGGCACATAGTCGTCGAGCATCACCTGCCCATGAACGGCGGGCGGCGACACGTCGAACTCACCGAAATAGTCGGCAGCTCCGGCCACAACGTCGTTGGCCGCAAGAAACGCAACGTAGAAGTTTCGCGATGCAAAGCCGAAGCGGCGGCTTCGGTGCTCCCTGAGAATGATCTCGATGTCGTCCGTTTCCAGTTTGCGCGCAGCCTGGCGCACGCCGCCGGGACCGTGGTTGTACGCCGTTATTGCAAGGGGCCACGTGCCCGTTGCGCGTCGATTCTGCGCAAGAATCGTTAGCGCGGCCTCCGTGGCGCGAAACGGGTCCAGGCGCTCGTCGACCACGTGATCAATGCGCAGGTAATGCCGCCCTGTTGAACGCGTGATCTGCCACAGTCCGGCGGCGCCGGCTTCAGAGTACACCGCCGCGTTGAAGGATGATTCCACGTGTGGCAGTACCGCCAACTCCGGCGGCAGGTCCCGTTCCTTCAACCGCTGGTGGATGTAGGGCAACCATGCGCCCGAACGGCGCAATCCTTCACGGAAGCGGTCAGACTGACCGCGCTGGAAGCGCACGTGCGCCGCCGCCTGCCGCAGCGTTGCATCACTGACATCGGAAGGAAACAGCGCAAGCACCGCCTGCTCCGCATCGCTCAGGGCGCCCGTGCGATTACCGGCGAGCTTCTTGAGTATCGCCCTGTAGTTCCGATTGGCCTTGTCGATTTCACGGTCGGCTGCCCTTGACCAGCGGTCAACGGGAAGCTGCACCGTTGCATAAACACGCTCAAGGTGCCTGCTGTCGTGGACCACGCCCTCTGCCGAAGACAGGCTGGTGTAGACGTGCCGCCAGAACGCAATGTCCTTTTCAAGGCCAGCGGGGCGCGGCCACACGGTAGCGTCGGCCTTGCGACCTCGCTGGGGCTTTGGCTCCCTGGCAACGCCTGCCGGGCAAACCTTCACGACGCGCCCTTCCTCGCTATCGGTGAGCAGGTAAAGGCAGCCGTCGGGTCCCGTTCGCACATCGCGCATGCGCTCATCAAGCTCGGTAAACAGCAGCTGCTGCTCTGTCACGCTGCCGTCGCGTACCCTGACGCGGCGCACGGAACGTTCGACCAGCGCCGACACAAACAGGTCACCGCGCCAGGCGGGAAAGGCGTCGCCGTCATACAGCGTCATGCCGGCCGGGGCGATTGACGGCGTCCAGTGAACGAGCGGCTGGCGCATCCCTTCGCGTTCCGTGTACGGCGAGATGCGGGCACCGCTGTAGTCGATACCCCACGTGATCACCGGCCAGCCGTAGTTTTCACCGGCTTCCAGCGCGTTGAGTTCGTCGCCACCGCGCGGCCCGTGCTCGTGCTGCCACACCGCGCCAGTCGCCGGGTCGACGGCGAGTCCCTGTGCATTGCGATGGCCGTACGTCCAGATTTCGGCGCGTGCATCGCTGCGTCCGGCAAACGGATTGTTCGTTGGCACCGTACCGTCGAGATTGATACGCACGGTTTTTCCAAGCAGGTTGTCAAGGCGCTGGGCGGCTTCGCGAAAATCGAAACCGTCTCCGGTGTTGACCAGCAACGTGTGGTCGGGCAAAAGCGCCATACGCCCGCCGTAGTGCACCGGCGTATTCTTGGTGGGTGCCACCTCGAAAATGACTTCGAGGTCGGTGAGCGCATCGCCGTCCAGCGTTGCCCGCGCCACTCGCAGCGCGTTCGCCCCTTTGGGCCCGTGGGCGTACGACAGAAACAGCTGCTTGTTGCTTGCAAACTCCGGATGCAGCAACACGTCAAACAGGCCGCCCTGGCTGCGTGCGTAGACCGCCGGTACACCTTCCACGGCGCTGACGCCGTTTGCGTGAATTCGTTTGAGGGTGCCAGTACGCTCAGTAACCAGGAGGTCACCATCCGGCAAAAACGCGACGCACCAGGGAAACGACAGGCCGTCAGCAACGTCACGCACGGAGTAAGCCGGCGCCTCGTCAGCCGCAATCGGGGCGGCCGCCAGGCACAGCATCGCCGCTGTCGCCTGCCACCATCGACGCCGTAACGTACTCACACTGTGTTAGTGTCCTGTTGCATCGAGCCGCACACCTTCAGAACGTCAGGAAGCGGCAGTATACCGCCGGTCGCCGCTGGACCGAATTGCTGCATTGCGAGGTACCGATGGAAAGGTTTTTTCGCCTGCTAGCGGGCTTTGTCGTTGCCGTTATTCTCGCGGAAGTTCTCGCCGCGCTGGCTTCAACCCAGTTCGTGCTTGCGGAACTCGGCCAACTGGGCATTGACGTCTCAATCGGCGACCGCTTGGCGATGAGCCTGCACGACATCGCCGGCATGCTGCCGTTGTACGGAGGCATCATCGCCGCGACGTACCTGATTGCCCTGCCGGTGGCGGCGTGGCTCGCGCGACGCGCGCCGCAACGTCGAAGTGCACTGTTCTTTGCCGCTGGCTTTGTGGGACTGCTTACCGCCATTACGCTGATGCGCTTTGCTTTCGACATCATGCCAATAGCCGGCGCCCGCAGTTTCGCGGGGCTGGTTACGCAGGGTCTTGCGGGTGGTGCCGCTGCGCTGGTGTTCTTACTGCCGGTGTTTCAGTCCGACGGCCGCGCGTAGCCCGTGGCAAAACCCGGGGCTTCGACGCCCGTGTCAACATCAGGCGCCGTTTCCGGCGCGCCGTAGCCAGTGAGAATCGGTATGACGCCGCACCAGGCCGCGCCGTCAACGTCGGCGGGATTGTCTTCCGGCGCGCCGCTGCGAATTTTCACGCTCGCCTCGTTGAGGGGCAGTCGCAGTACGGTCGTAGCACCTGCTTCCTTGCGATTGGGCGCCCTCGCCGCCTCGCGGCTCCCGGGAATCAGGTGGTCGACGAGACACTCAAACGCTGCGGCTTCCTCCGCCGGGTCGGTGATGACGGTCGCTTCACCGAACACCACCAGCGACCGGTAGTTCATGGAGTGATTGAACCACGAGCGCGACACGACGATGCCATCGAGCAGCGTCACGGTTGCGCACACCTGCACCCCGGTTGCCGCCGTGTTCAGCAGGCGGCTGGCAACAGAGCCATGCAGCAGTATGTCGTCACCCTGAAGGGCGTACGCCATCGGGATGACGACAGGGCCCTCGTCGGTGCAGATGCCGACGTGCGCAACCAGGCCCTCGTGCAGAATGGCGTGCGCGGCGTCACGGTCGTAACTGCCGCGCTCCGCGGCGCGTTTCACCTTGGTACGTGAAGTCTTGCTCAACTTGCTCATTTTCAACTGGGTCATTGTCGTCCCTTGCGTGCGCCGCCGTTGTCGCGCGGCGGCAATCCTGTGTGCTGGGTAAGCACTCGCTTGCCTTTCCGGCGCCGGTGCGAGGCTTGCGAATTCTTGCGCCGCGGTGACGCGTAGTCTTTCGCGTCGTCCGGCTGGTGCGCCGGCACCAGGTGCCGCGGGCCCTCGCCGATCAGGTCAGCGCGGCCCAGGCGCCTGAGAGCTGCGCGCAGCTGCGGCCAGTTGGCCGGGTCGTGGTAGCGCAGAAACGCCTTGTGCAGTTTGCGCTGCTCGGCGTCCTTCACAATCGCGACCTTTTCGCTCTTGTAACTGACCTTGCGGAGTGGGTTCTTGTCAGAGTGATACATGGCCGTCGCCGTTGCCATGGGCGTCGGATAGAAGGCCTGCACCTGGTCCGCGCGAAAGCCGTAGCGCTTGAGCCACAGGGCGAGGTTGACCATGTCCTCATCGGTGGTGCCGGGGTGCGCCGCGATGAAGTACGGAATCAGGTACTGCTCCTTGCCCGCCTCTTTCGTGTACTTCTCGAACATGGCCTTGAATTCATCGTAGCTGCCGATGCCTGGCTTCATCATGCGCTCGAGCGGGCCGTCTTCGGTGTGCTCCGGCGCAATCTTCAGGTAACCGCCCACGTGGTGCGTTACCAGTTCCTTCACGTACTCCGGGTCTTTCACCGCAAGGTCATAGCGCAGACCGGACGCCACCAGCACCTTCTTCACGCCGGGCAGTGCACGGGTGTTCCTGTAAAGCTGCGTCAGCGCCGAATGGTCGGTGTTGAGATTGGAGCAAATGCCCGGATACACGCAGCTCGGCCGGCGGCAGGCTGCTTCGATTTCGGGGCTCTTGCACGCGATGCGATACATGTTCGCCGTCGGGCCGCCAAGGTCGGAGATAACGCCGGTGAATCCCGGCACCTTGTCCCGGATTTCCTCGACCTCGCGGAGAATGGATTCCTCCGAGCGGTTCTGGATGATGCGCCCTTCGTGCTCGGTAATGGAGCAGAACGTGCAGCCACCGAAGCAGCCGCGCATGATGTTCACGGAAAAGCGGATCATCTCGTAGGCGGGAATTTTCTGATCGCCGTAGTCCGGGTGCGGCACGCGCGCAAACGGCATGCCAAACACGTAGTCCATTTCCTCGGTCGTCAGCGGAATGGCCGGCGCATTGAGCCAGATGTCGGCGCCGCCGTGACTCTGCACCAGCGCCCGCGCGTTACCGGGGTTTGTCTCAAGATGCAGCACCCGATTGGCATGTGCGTATAGCACCGCGTCGGAGCGTACTTTCTCGAACGACGGCAGGCGAATCACGGTGCGATCGCGATTCCTGCGCGCGTCCGGCACGAAGCGCAGCACCTTTTCGTTGCCGCCCGCGTAACCCGCAGTGGCGCGCTTCTCGCGCTCGCAGTTGTCCATGTCTTCCGGGCTGACGTACGGATTGACGATGTGATCGATTTTTCCTGGCCGGTCAATGCGCGTGGAATCGATCTCCCACCATCCTTTCGGTGTTTCCCGCCTGAGAAACGCTGTGCCGCGAACATCGGTGATGGCATCGATCGCTTCGCCGCGCGACAGGCGGTGTGCCAC
>JBCAXP010000242.1:0-7415 GCA_038533995.1 Pseudomonadota bacterium | reverse complement strand
CCGTGGTGACCGGCTGGAACAGCTCGCCGATGTTAGGCACGCGCACTGCCTGTTGTTCCATCGCACGCAGACGCAGGCCGGGGATGATCTCCCAGCTCAGGCCCGCTTTCCAGGAGTCGGTGTTGCCCTGGATGCTGTAATCGGCAATGCGATAACCCAACTCGAGGCTGAGGTTGTGTACTGCCGGCAGGTCCTGTGCCAGCGGCATGATCAGCTCCGCAAAGTACTCGTCAGACTCGTAAGCACCGGAAACAGGAAGGCGGTTGCCGCCTGCGCCACCCTGACAGCTCGCCGGGGCTTCCTTGAGGCACTCGTCAGGTTCGGAGCTTGCCGTCAGTTCGCTGAACTCCATGCCGAAGGCGAGCTGCAGACCTTCCGAGGCCGTGGGCAGAGTGAGTGCATCGATCGCACCGTTTACTGAACCGTGCCAGATTGTCTGTGTGGAAAGACGCACGTCGTTGGCGGTTGCGATGAAGAATCCCGAGTCACGCTGCGCCTCGGTAATGGAACCGACAGGGCCAAAGATGTTGATCGGCGTACACGGTGCCGCCGTGACGTTGCCATTGGCGTCGATGCAGGTATTGGGGTCTACCGTGTTGATGCCAAGCTGCAGGTTGCCGAGGTTCGTGAAGCCGTTGCGGGTTTCGACAAAGTCGGATTCGCCGCGTTGGTAAGATACATCGAAATTCCAGTCGTCAAACATGCCCGGCAGAGTGCCGCGGAGTCCAAGCACGTACTGGAAGTAGTCCGTATCGAACACGCCAGAGCGCGCGCCCAGTTCGAGCGTGCGGCGCCGCGCGGTTGACGTAAAAGTATCGTTCTCGTCGAACGTACCGTCGCCGTTGATGTCGTTAATGCCGACTGAGCCGAAGCCCATCGGATCCGCCGCCAGTGCACCCCGCAGCGCTTCAAGCGCATCCATCTCGTCAGGCGACGGGTTCGGAATGGCTTCCAGATCCATGATCGCCTGCGTGGTGTCGCTCACGAAGGTGGCAGCGCCGCCGTTTAAGTCATCGAGAATTGTCTGCCGGGCAGCATCGTTGAAGAACGGGTTCATGATCGGAATCTCGAACGCAGTGCCGAAGGTGCCGGACGGGGCAATCTGGAAGTCAGAACGGTTGGAAGAGAACGACGTGCGAGCGTACGCCTCGATCGAGTCGGTGACGTTGTAGCGCGCTATCGCCGTGGCCTGCCAGCGGTCCTGAGGGGTCTGGTAGTAGTTGAACGGGTTGAAGTTGAACCGTGCGCACTCGCCCTGGATCAAATCGCCGTTGTCGCGGAACTGGTACGAGTTACCGCTACGCAGGTTGAGTGTGGCCGGAATCGCAGTGGTCGAGCCGACGCCGGTTTCATGGGCAGTCGTGAACTCGGTATTACCGGTGCAGTCAGCCGGCGGCCGCTCTGGCGCCGATCCCAGTCCCGAGCCGGTGCCGGAGGCAACGCCGAACAGGCCGAAGTCGCGCTCGGCCAGCAGGATCGCACCGCGTTCGGTACGGCTGCCGCCAAGTACTACGTGACCGCGACCGTCGTCGAAGCCCGCGCCGAACAGCGCAGACACAAACGTGGTGTCTTCGCCACCGCCGCCAACCGCGGCACCGGAGTCGGTGTCGGAGTAGCCAAGATCAAACTCGAAGCCCTCGAAGTTGTCGCGCATGATGAAGTTGACAGCACCCGAGAGGGCATCCGACCCGTAGGTAGCAGAAGCGCCGCCAGTCAGGACATCGACGCGTTCGAGCATGTTGATGGGAATCACGTCCGTGGACACGATGCCGTTGATGTCGTACGGCGCCAGGCGTTTGCCATCGATGAGTATCAACATGCGCTGCGGACCCAGGCCGCGCAGGTCGAGAGTGGCCTGGCCAGCGGTGCCGTTGTTGACGTTCTCACCGTCGCCCGGGATGGTGATCGGCAGGTCACGGAAGACACGCTCGATGTTGGGCGTCTGCTTAACCGCGATGTCTTCCGCGGAAATGGTTGTGACCGGGCTAGCCGCCACAACGTTCTGGTTCTGAATCCGGGTACCGGTGGTGACGACGACTTCCAGCGAGTTTCCGTCTGCGGTCTGCGCGGTGTCCTGGGCGAGTGCGGGTGTTATGCCGGCCCCCAGCGCACCCGCGAGCGCCAGAGTTTTCACGAGGGAGCCAACAAGCCTTTGCTGTTTCACTGCTTCTCTCCTAAAGGTCTATTCCGTCAGTTAGCGAGCACTCGTTTGCCGGCGCTGGGTGTTCCTTTGGGAACGTGCGGCTGCTTTCAAACCCGGAATCCGGCCGGGTGGTCCGCATCTACGACGTTACCGGTAGTGCTCGTAAAAATTAGTAGAATAAGCTTCGTACTAAGACAAGGGCTTTGTTGGATTTTGTTTGTTCCGCTCACCGCGCTCCGCCCGAACGCGCCGAAAGTGCCGAAAAAACAATGCAGTATCAATCTACGAAATATGTGGTAAAACCGCGACAGCGGTCAAATAACTCAAACGCTGTTGCCTGATCGCGCCACAAACTACGAAGTGGGCGGTAATACAATTGTCGCAGAGCCGGCGGAAGAGGGCGCGGCGCCCGCCCGGCTGCGTTGGCGCCGCTCAAGGTTTATGTAAGATCGTCGCTTACCCGTGAATGGGTACTGAAAACGCAGCACTGGCAGACAGCGTGCCAACGAATCCGGAACTGCTGAGCGGCATCGTCGAGTCGACCGGCGAGCAGGCGTCGATAGGCTACTGGTCGTTCGACCCGGACTCCGGCGAGGTTTTCTGGTCACGGCAGACGTTTCGCATTCTCGGCTATGAACCGGATGAGGTAGCGCCGACCTACGATCTGTTCCGCGAAGCGCTCCATGACAGCCAGCGGGACACCTTCGAAATGGAGCTGAGGCGGGCTGCCAAGCATCGCATCCCGTACGTGTTTGAAGGCACGGTCACTACGCGCGGTGGGGTCGAAAAGCGCATTCGTGCGATGGGCAGAATGCGGCGGCTGGCGCCCGACCGGCCGTGGCTGCTCGTCGGCATGATCCGGGACATCAGCGACGAACACGCCCGGCAGCAAACACTCGGCACGGCGCTGCGGTGGCTCGAGACGGCCAGCGAGATTGCCAGGCTGGGCTACTGGTACCTGGATGTTGCCCATCAGTCGGTCGAGTGGTCCGAGGAGGTCTACCGGATTCACGGCTACGAACCCGGTGCCTTCACGCCCGCCCTCGATCGCGCCATTGACGCCTACCATCCCGACGATCGCGAGCGCGTCGCCGTCGTTGTCCGTCGTGGGCAGGAAACCGGAGAGCCGTGGTCACTGCATGCACGCCTGGTCAGGGCCGATGGGGAAGTGCGGCAGGTAATGGCGAGCGGCAGGCCAATGTATGACCAGGACAGACTGGTCGCACTCTTTGGCGTTATCCAGGACATTACTGCGAAGGAGCAACGCGTTGCCAACGACCGCCTGTTTGTATCGCTCGTGCAGCAGACGCCGGAAGGTATCTGCGTCACCGACGCCACCGGCAACTGCGTGTGGATGAACGAGGCCTTCGAGCAGCTCAGCGGGTTCTCACAGGACGATATGCACGGCCGCAGACCTGGTGAACTGCTGCAGGGACCGGAGACCGATCCAGAGGCGGTAAAGAACATTCGCGAGGCGCTGTCTGCAGAGCGTTCGTGTACCGAGGACATTCTGAACTACCGCAAGGACGGCAAACCCTACTGGGTGCGGCTCAGCATTTTTCCCCATCGTGACCAGGGCGGAACCCTGACGCATTTCATGTCGATTCAAACCGACATCACGTCACAAAAGGAAACCGAGGCGCGGCTTGCCGAGCAGTCGCGCTCACTGGAAGAATCCAACTTCTACCTTGAACGCCAGCGCGCCGCCGCTGAAAGCATGGCGGAGAAAGACCGGCAAACGCGTGAGGAACTGGAGCAGGCCGTTGCGCAAAGCCGCAAGCTCCAGGAAGAACTGCGCCACCTCGCGCACTACGACGAGCTCACTGGGATTCCTAACCGCCGTTACGTACTCCAGCGTGCGGCGGCGGAGCACAAACGTGCCCGGCGGTACGGCCGGCCGATGTCAGTGGTGATGGTCGACATCGATCATTTCAAGAGCATCAATGATGAGCTTGGCCACGCCGCCGGCGACAAGGCGATCTGTCACGTTGCACAGCTGCTGGATGAGGCGCTGCGACAGGGCGTTGACCTATGCGGCCGGCTCGGCGGCGAGGAGTTCGTTCTCGTGCTGCCCGAGACCAGCCTTGCCGGCGCCGTGCAGGTATCCGAGCGCCTTCGCGAGACGCTCGACCAAAATCCGTTCGGCGACGGCCGGCCTGTACACTGTAGCTTCGGCATTGCCGACGCGTCTGAGCACGACAACGTCGAGAGCGCGATCAAGGCAGCGGATCAAAAGCTCTACGCGGCCAAGCAGGCCGGGCGAAACCGGGTGATGTTCTGACGTAGAAACGTACCTTGGCCTGAGCATTCCGCCAGTTGCCCTTGCTGTAAACCGCGGACAGGTATATACCTGTGCCGGGCGTAATGGATGCCACGCGATCCGGGCCGCGGAGGGGCCGCCAGATGTCAGACAACCTGATCATAGAACACTCCCTGCTTGTCGAGGCGCCGAGCGGGGACGTGTGGGACAGACTTACCGGAGCCGACAGCGTGCCGCAGTGGCTCGGATGTCTGCAGTACCAACCGCAAATCGGTCATGTTTTCTACATGCAGCAGGACGACGCCAGGCGCGAGGCCGGCGACGTGGAGGGCGCCACCCACTGCGAAATACTGACGCTGGAACCGCCAAGCGTTTTTGTGTTCAGCTGGTTTCTGCCTGATACGCCGGCGACGCGGGTCAGCATTGAGCTCGAACAGCAGGATGACGGCACCGTGGTTACGCTCACCCACGACGGCTGGGAACAGTTTGACGAATTCAAGATTCGCTCCATTCGCGATGCGCTGGCAGGTGGCTGGAAGTTCTTTGCGCTCCCCAACCTGAAGCGGCTCGTCGAAACCGGTGCGTAGGAGTTATTCAATGCGCATTGTCTCCCTGCTGCTTGCTTTCGCTGCGCTACCCGTTTGCGCGCAGGATACCTGGCCCGACCTTTCCGGCGATTACCTCGGTCAGGAACCGCCCGGCATGACTCCGGAGGTTTTTGCACCGGACCTGATTTCGCTGGAGGGTGAGCGCGAGCTCAACGCCGTGTACTCGCCGAACGGACGAATCTTCATGTTTACCCGTTCCATCGACGGGGCCTTCAAGATGTTCTTCAGCCATCGCCGCGACGACGGCACCTGGCAAGAGCCGCGCATGGCGGCACCGTCGAAGACCTTTCCCAATCACCGCGATGCCGACATGGCGTTTTCCCCGGATGGTGCCTGGGTGTACTTCATTTCCGACCGGCCGCTGCCAGGTTACTCGCTGGAACGGTACAACGTCTGGCGCAGCCGCGTGACCCGCCACGGCCTGGTAACACCCGAACCGCTTGGTGCGCACATCAACGGTCCCGACCACGAGCTGTACCCGGTGCTCGTCGCCGATGGCAGTTTGTACTTTTCGGCGCAGCGCAGCGACACGCTGGGCGGGCGCGACAGCTATCGGGCGCAGTTCAGTGACGGGGCCTTCGAAGCGCCGGTCAACCTCGGCCCCGGAATAAATAGCGCGCAGGACGAGGGCGACATCTACGTGAGTCCCGACGAGAGCTACATCATCCACGTCTCTAGCGGTCGGGAGGACAGTCTCGGCGGTGCCGACCTGTACGTGAGTTTCCGGCAGGACAACGGCGAATGGGGGCAGGGCATCCACATGGGCGATCGCATCAACTCGCCGGAGGCAGACTACTGTCCGATGGTGACGCCCGACGGCAAGTACTTCTACTTCACCCAGGGCAATGACCTCATGTGGGTCGATGCCGCCATTATTGAGACGTATCGGTAGCGTCGTTTCCAGGCCGCGCGGCTTTCCCAAGCGTCCACCACGCAGTCGCGGCGGCAAGAAACGCAAAGGCACTGCAAAAGGCCATCAGCTGCCGGAAGACCGTTACGTAGCTCTCACTGACCACGATCCTTGCTGAACCGCCCAATTCCCGATTGGCGTTGAGAAGCCCACCCAGCTCGCGTGCTCCCTCCAGCAACGTCTGGCCGAGGGTATCCGCGAGCCCCTGTTGATCGATCGCTATTGACAGCTCGCGTGTGAACGCGGCGGTGGCGAGGGAGGTCATGGCGGCAATCGCAAAGAGTCCGGCCAGTCGCGCAGCGGTGTTGTTGACTCCTGAGGCAGTGCCAGAGCGGGACTCGGGAACGGATGCCATGACGACGGTAGTCAGCGGCGCGACGCACAGCGTCATGCCGAGACCCACCGTGGCGATGCCCGGCAACCAGTCGGTCAGGTAGCGGCTGTCGTCGGACGGTAAAGCCAGGAGCGCAAGGCCAACTCCGGTGAGGCCCGCGCCCGCGGTGAGCATGGAGCGAGGCGGGTAGCGTTTGAGCTGGTCGCCCGCGACCATTGAGCCTACGCCGAGCAGAAGAGTGAGCGGGAGAAACGCCGCGCCGGCCTCGAGCGCGGTGTAGCCCTGAACCTGCATCAGGTTGAGCGGCAGAAAATACAGCGCCCCACCCAGAGCGAAATAGAGCAACAGGGTCATGACATTGGCGCCCGCAAAGGCCCCTGAACCAAACAGGCTGAGCGGCAGCATGGGGTGAGCGGTGCGCCTCTCGTACGCCACGAAGCCGGTCAGCGCCACTACGGCGAAAGCCAGCAAAGCCCACGCGTGGCTTTGCTCTCCGAACGCGACGAGGGACACCGTCAGGAGCGCAAGGCCCGTCATGAGGAGCAGGGCACCGGGCACATCGAGCGGCTGGCTCCGAACGGCGTCCCGCGGCGGTACCCTCCACAGCGCAAGGCCACACGCTGCAAGGGCAAGTGGCGGAATCAGCAGGAAAACCGCGCGCCAGTTGAAGGCGTCGACAAGGGCGCCGCCAAGCAATGGCCCCGCCGCGGTCGTGAGCGCGGAAGCGCCTGCCCATAGGCCGATGGCGCGGGGACGGTCCTCCGGGTTGAAGTGCACGTTGATCAACGCGAGGCTGGTTGGCACAAGAAACGCGGCGCCGGCGCCCTGCACGGCCCGGAACGCGACGAGCAGACCTGGCGTGCTGACCATGCCGCAGGCCGCCGATGCGGCGCCGAAGATGGCAAGTCCGCCCACGAAAACCCCGCGGAGACTGTAGCGGTCACCAGCGCTGCCACCGACCAGCATGAGGGCCGAAAGGGTGAGCAGGTAGGCGTTGACGATCCACTGTAAAGCAACTGAATCGAGCCCTAAGTCCGTCTGCAGCGAGGGAAGGGCGAGGTTGACGATGGAGCCTTCGACAAAAGCCAGGCTGGAACCCAGCACGGCGACGATGAGCACCCTGCAGGGAGGCACGCAGCCGTTGAAAAGCCGTTTAGCAA
>JBCAXP010000241.1:0-7422 GCA_038533995.1 Pseudomonadota bacterium | reverse complement strand
TACGAATGTATTCGTCCTGCCGGTCGGTAATTCCCATGGCTACGGCCTGCACCGGCGCCAGCCACAAGGGCAGCGATCCCGCATGGTGCTCCAGCAAAACACCGATAAATCGCTCCAGCGAACCGAGAATCGCGCGGTGCAACATCACAGGCGTTTTCTTCGTGCCGTCGCTGTCGACGTACTCCGCGCCGAGTCGGCCCGGCATGGAAAAATCAAGCTGCACAGTACCCGTCTGCCACAGACGGCCGATGGTATCGCGCAGCGAAAAGTCGATCTTCGGCCCGTAGAAGGCGCCATCGCCGGCATTTAGCTGCCAGTCGAGCCCGGCCGCCTCTACCGCCTCTTGCAGGGCCGCCTCGGCCTTGTCCCACAACGCGTCCTCGCCGACCCGCTTTTCCGGGCGGGTAGAAAGGTTGACCAGCACATCGTCGAAACCAAAGTCCGTATAAACCTGCTGAACGAATTTAATGAGCGCAGCGGTTTCCGACTGGATCTGGTCCTCGGTGCAAAACACGTGCGCGTCATCCTGCGTGAAGCCGCGTACACGCATCAGGCCGTGGAGCGTGCCACTGGCCTCGTTGCGGTGGCACAGGCCGAATTCCGCCATGCGCAATGGCAGATCACGGAAACTGTGCAACGTCTGGTTGAAGATCAGCACGTGCGCGGGGCAGCTCATCGGCTTGATCGCGAACTCGCGGTCCTCCGAACCCGTGATGAACATGTTCTCTGCGTACTTGTCCCAGTGACCCGACTTGTGCCAGAGGCTCTTGTCCAGGATTTGCGGCGTACGCACTTCCTCGTAACCATGCTCCTGGAGGCGTTCGCGAATGTACGACTCGACCTGGCGGTACAGCGTCCAGCCCTTGTCGTGCCAAAACACCATTCCGGGCGCTTCCGGCTGGGTGTGGAACAGGTCCATGATTTTGCCGAAGCGGCGATGGTCGCGCTTTTCGGCCTCTTCGAGGCGGTGCAGGTAGGCCTTGAGCGCCTTTTTGTCTTTCCACGCGGTGCCGTAGATGCGCTGGAGCATCTCGTTGTTTGAGTCGCCACGCCAGTAGGCGCCGGCCACCTTCATCAGCTTGAAGGCCCTCAGCTTGCCGGTGCTCGGCACATGCGGTCCGCGGCACAGGTCGGTGAAGTCGCCCTGGCTGTAGAGGCCAATTTCCTCGCCGTCCGGAATGCTCGAGATAATTTCCGCCTTGTACTCCTCGCCCTGGTCACGGAAGTAGGCGACCGCCTCGTCCCGCGGCATCACCTTGCGCGAAACCGGCTGGTCGGCCTTGGCGAGCTCTTCCATGCGTTTTTCAATGGCGGTGAGATCTTCCGGGGTAAACGCGCGCTCGAAGGCGAAGTCGTAATAGAAGCCGTCTTCAATCACCGGCCCGATGGTCACCTGCGCCTTCGGGAAAAGCTGCTTTACCGCCTGCGCGAGCAGGTGAGCGGTGGAGTGCCGAATAACCTCCAGCGCGTCCTCGTCGCGCTCGGTCACGATAGCGACGCTGGCGTCGGCATCAACGACAAAGCTGGTGTCGACCAGCTGACCGTCCACCTTGCCCGCGATAGCTGCGCGCGCAAGACCGGCACCGATATCGGCAGCGATATCGTGCACACTCACTGGCGCGTCAAATTCGCGCTTGCTGTCATCGGGCAGCGTTATAACCGGCATCTTGAAACCTGCGATGTCACCTGGGCCTGCGGCGCTCCAGCACCCGGCCCAACGAAAAAAGGGCGCGCCGCAGGCGGCTCAATGGCTGCCAAAACGGATGTCGCCCTGAAACTGGTAGGCGCGGGCGGGATCGAACCACCGACCACTACCATGTCAAGGTAGTGCTCTACCACTGAGCTACGCGCCTTTAAGGGGCGTAGAAGATACCGGATCGCCTGTGTCTGGACAAGCCCTTGGTGCGCTTTTTAGAGGCTGAGGCGCGCAGTGCGGACCCGGGCTCCTTCGTCCCGCAGCCGGGCCGCCTCCTCGAACTCGAGATTCTGGGCCGCCGCAAGCATCTGCTGCTCCAGCCTGGCCGCCAGCCGGTCGAGTTCGCCCGCCGACATGCGCGCCAGCTTCGCCTCCTCCTCCCGGGCCTTGCGGGATTTGCGCGCCGGGCCTTTGCGCCCGTGGGCGCCTTCCATAATGTCTGCAACGGCCTTGCGGATGGTGGCCGGCTTGATGCCGTTGGCCTCGTTGAACGCCTCCTGTTTGGCGCGGCGGCGCTCGGTTTCGTCAATGGCGCGCTGCATGGAGCCGGTGACCTTGTCGGCGTACAGAATTGCCGTGCCGTTCACGTTGCGGGCGGCCCGGCCGATGGTCTGGATCAGCGAGCCCTCCGAGCGCAGAAAGCCCTCCTTGTCGGCATCGAGGATCGCCACCAAGGACACTTCGGGCATGTCCAGGCCCTCGCGCAGCAGGTTGATGCCGACCAGCACGTCGAACTCGCCGAGCCGCAGATCGCGGATGATCTCGGTACGCTCCACTGTGTCGATGTCGGAGTGCAGGTAGCGCACGCGCACGCCATGCTCGTGCAGATACTCGGTGAGGTCTTCGGCCATGCGTTTGGTGAGCGTCGTAATCAACACGCGCTCGTCGCGCTCGGCGCGCTTGCCGATCTCCGACAGCACATCGTCCACCTGGCTGCGGACCGGCCGAATTTCCACTACCGGGTCGACGAGCCCGGTCGGGCGCACCACCTGCTCCACGACGGCATCCGCCTTGGCCTGCTCGTAGGGGCCAGGCGTTGCGGAAACCAGGATCATCTGCGGCGCAAGGCCCTCCCACTCGTCGAACCTCAGGGGGCGGTTATCCAGCGCCGACGGCAGGCGAAAGCCGAATTGCACGAGGGTTTCTTTTCGCGAACGGTCACCCCGATACATCGCCCCGAGCTGAGGAATCGTCGCGTGACTCTCGTCCATGACAAGCAGCGCGTCGTCCGGAAGGTAGTCAAACAGCGTCGGCGGCGGCTCGCCCGGCGCCCTTCCCGACAGGTAGCGGGAGTAGTTTTCGATGCCGCTGCAGTAGCCCAGCTCCTGGATCATCTCGATGTCGTACATCGTGCGCTGCTCCAGTCGTTGCGCTTCCAGCAGCTTGCTTTCCGAGCGCAGCACTTCCAGCCGCTCCTTGAGCTCGCCCTTGATCTGCTCGATGGCGCGTACCATCGTGTCGCGCGGCGTCACGTAGTGCGTCTTCGGGAAGATGGTCAGGCGCGGCACGCGGCGCAGCACCTCGCCGGTGAGCGGGTCGAAGAACGCCAGCGAATCCACCTCGTCATCGAAAAGCTCGATGCGAATCGCCTCGCGTTCGGCGTCCGCCGGAAACACGTCGATGATTTCGCCGCGCACGCGGTACGTGCCCTGCACCAGCTCCGCTTCGTTGCGGGTGTATTGCATCTCCGCGAGCCGGCGCAGCACCTGGCGCTGGTCGATACGGTCGCCGCGGGACAGGTGCAGCACCATCGCGAAGTACTGTTGCGGATCACCCAGGCCGTAGATTGCAGACACGGTGGCTACGATGATCGTGTCGTGGCGTTCGAGCAGCGCCTTCGTCGCGGACAGGCGCATCTGCTCGATGTGACTGTTGATCGACGCATCTTTCTCGATGTATGTGTCGGACGACGGCACGTACGCTTCCGGCTGGTAGTAGTCGTAGTACGACACGAAGTACTCGACCGAGTTGTTCGGAAAAAAGTCCCGAAGCTCGCCGTAGAGCTGGGCCGCCAGCGTCTTGTTGTGAGCCATCACGAGCGTCGGCCGCTGCTGGCGCTGGATGATGTTGGCGATGGTGAAAGTCTTGCCCGAACCGGTCACGCCCAGCAGGGTTTGCCGGGCCAGGCCGGACTCCAGGCCATCGGTAAGTTCGTCGATGGCCTGCGGCTGGTCGCCGGCCGGCGAATAGTCGGAAACCAGGCGTAGCTCGTCGCGGCCTTTTTCGAAGACAACGGGTTGCTCGGCGCTCATAGTCTTTTAAGTCCTTGGGGTCATCGCCCTTGAGGTCATCGCATGGGCCGTGATCCGGGGCCCGGCCTGCGTAAAATTACGACTGGCAATCTCTCTATAATGAGTTATCGTCAGGGCTTGTGCCACCCATCACCGGAGATCGACGCCAGTGTCTTCACAACTGTCTGACCGCGTTCAGCGCATCAAGCCTTCTGCCACCATTGCGGTAACTGCCCGCGCCGCCGCGCTGCGCGCATCCGGCATCGACGTCATTGGCCTCGGCGCTGGCGAGCCGGACTTCGACACGCCCGACCACATCAAGCAGGCAGCCAACGAGGCGATTGCGCAGGGCTTCACGAAGTACACCGCCGTGGACGGCATTGCGGAGCTAAAGTCCGCGATCATCGACAAGTTCCGGCGCGACAATGAGCTTGAGTTCGAGGCCAACCAGATTCTCGTGTCGACCGGTGCGAAGCAGACCATCTTTAACCTGGTGCACGCGCTCATCAACGCCGGCGACGAAGTCGTGATTCCGGCGCCTTGCTGGGTATCGTACCCGGACATTGTCAAGCTGGCCGGGGGCACGCCGGTTATCCCGCTTGCCGGGGTGGACCAGGCCTTCAAAATCAGCGCGAGCCAGCTGGCCGACGCGCTGACGCCAAAGACCCGGCTGCTAATGCTGAACAGCCCGTGCAACCCGACGGGCGCGAGTTACTCCCGGGCGGACCTCGCCGCGATGGGCGACGTGCTCAAGGACTACCCGGACGTCATCATCGCGACCGATGACATGTACGAACACATCTTCTGGGACGCCGAACCGTTCTGCAGCTTTGCCCAGGCCTGCCCGGACCTTGCCGATCGCACGGTGACGATCAACGGCGTGTCCAAGGCGTACGCCATGACCGGCTGGCGCATCGGCTACTGCGGCGGCCCGGCCGACCTGGTCGCAGCGATGAAAAAGCTCCAGAGCCAGAGCACGTCCAACGCCTGTTCCATCGCCCAGAAGGCCGCAGCGGCGGCGCTGGCTGGTGACCAGGCGTGCGTGGGCGAAATGACCAGGGCGTTCAGGGAACGGCACGATTTCGTGGTGGGCGCGCTCAACGAGGTGCCGGGCTTTTCCTGCGCCGCTGGCGCGGGCACGTTTTACGCCTTTCCCGAGGTCGGTGAAGCAGTTAAGCGCCTGGGGCTGGCGGACGATGCGGCCCTTGCCGAGCACCTGATCGAAAAGGCCCGGGTGGCCCTCGTGCCGGGCTCGGCCTTCGAGGCGCCGGGCTACCTGAGGCTGTCCTTCGCCACCGACATGGACACGCTGAAGACGGCCATCGGGCGGATTCAGGACTGCCTGTCGGCTTAAGGCCCAATCCCTTGACTTGGCTTTGCGTTGCAGACAGAATACGCCGTCTCGTGATAGCCGCACCCTAAGCGGCGACAGCGATTCCCCAGTAGCTCAGTTGGTAGAGCGGGTGACTGTTAATCACTAGGTCCGTGGTTCGAGTCCGCGCTGGGGAGCCACATACAAAAACGCGCCGGGTTTTGCCCGGCGCGTTTTTTTTTGACACGGAAGCGACGA
This sequence comes from Pseudomonadota bacterium, assembly GCA_038533995.1. GTDB lineage: Bacteria > Pseudomonadota > Gammaproteobacteria > Steroidobacterales > JBCAXP01 > JBCAXP01. The sequence goes on along the minus strand of JBCAXP010000241.1, from coordinate 1,925 downwards.
CGCATTAATCAGGGAATCCTTCCCTCAGGTGTCGTCGCACGCGTTCGTCACGCCGCTTGGCCCCGGTGGCATGAAGAGCTGAGACCGCAGAATGCCTAAGTCCAGGAACCGGACGACGCCGTCGCCGTTGAGATCCGCGTCTGCGTCATCTGTGAAGAACACTGACCTCATCACGCCAATGTCCTCGAAGTTCACCAGGCAATCGTTGTTGAGGTCGGCATCGCAAACGTTGCCGAAGCCATCGCCGTTCGAATCGCGCTGATCCGGGTTTGCAATCTCGATGCAGTTATCCGCAGAGTCGAGGACACCGTCGCCGTCGAAGTCGGCACGACCAAAGACAACGTACGTCTCGCCAGCCAACGCCTGCTCCAGCGGAGCGGCGCCCCAGGCGCCAATGATGATGTCATCCGCGCCATCGCCGTTGACGTCGCCCGCCGCGCTCACTGCCTCACCGGCATAGTCACCGGCATCGACGCCGTTGAGCACAAACCCCGCGCTGCCGTCACCCAACGCCAGGCTCGACAGTTCAAGGCGAGTAGGGAAGCCTGAAGATTGCCCGTACACCACGTAGGTTTCCCCAGCATCTGTGCGACCATCCGGGTCGCCGCCCCAGGCGCCGATAACGAGGTCGCCCACCGCATCGCCGTTGACGTCACCGGCAGCGCTTACAGAAATGCCAGCACTGTCGCCTGCATCGATGCCGCTGACCACGAAGCCGGCACTGCCGTTGACCAACCCCAGGCCCGACAAGTCAATCTCCGCCGGAAACCCGGTTGCTTGCCCGAACACCACGTAGCTTTCATTGGCACCCGAGGTGCCGATAATCACATCATCCACGCCGTCGCCGTTCACATCGCCTGCCCCGCTAACCGCGAAGCCTGAGTTGTCGAAGGAGGACACGCCGTTAATCACAAAGCCAGAACTGCCGTTGCCCGATGCTAGAGACGACAGTTCGAACAGGGCCGGGAAGCCCGTTGTACGCCCGAACACCACGTAGCTTTCGCCGGCGCTCTGCCGGCCATCTGGGTCGGCAAAGCGGGCGCCGACGATCACGTCCGCCACACCGTCGTCATTGACATCGCCAGCCGCGCTCACCGCGAAGCCTGCGAAATCTTCTTCATCAATGCCGTTGAGCACAAAGCCCGCGCTGCCGCCGCCCGCTGCAAGGCTGGACAGTTCGAACTGCGCCGGAAAGCCGGTTGCCCGGCCGAACACCACGTATGCTTCGCCAGCGTCCTCCCGGCCACCCGGGTCGGCGATCAGGGCGCCGACAATCAGGTCATCAACACCGTCGCCATTCACGTCCCCGGCGCCGCTCACCGACAGGCCTGAGAAATCGGCGGCGTCGATACCATTGAGCACAAAACCTGTGCTGCCATTGCCGGAAGCCAGGCTCGACAACTCGACCTGCGCCGGGAAGCCGGTCGTTCGACCAAACACCACGTAGCTTTCGCCAGCACGCGATTGGCCGCCGGGGTCGGCGAGGTAGGCACCCACGATGAGGTCATCAACGCCGTCGCCGTTCACATCCCCTGCCCCGCTCACCGACAGGCCGGACAAGTCGGCGGCATCAATACCGTTCAACACAAAGCCCTGGCTACCGTCGCCCACCGCGAGGCTTGCAAGGTCAAACTCAGCGGGAAAGCCGCTCGCCTGACCGAACACGACGTAGCTTTCGCCAGCGTCTTCCCGGCCACCGGGATCGCCACGCTGCGCACCGATCACAACGTCATCGAGGCCGTCACCGTTCACGTCGCCAGCCGCGCTCACGGAGTAGCCCGACCAGTCGCCGGCGTCGACGCCGTTGAGAACAAAGCCCGCGCTGCCGTCGCCAGTCGCCAGTGCCGACAGCTCGAACTGGGCTGAAAACACGCCCGCGTAGGCAGGAGCCGCGGCGCCGGCGAGCCCGAGCGCAACAATGCCCG
>JBCAXP010000240.1:0-7425 GCA_038533995.1 Pseudomonadota bacterium | reverse complement strand
GTGCTGCTGGCAGTTGTCGGCTACGCGATCGGCACCTACGCCGCGTGGATCTGCGGCCTGATCATGCAGGCGATCGTCACCCCGTAGGAGCGCCATCCTGGCGCGATTGGAGGGGTGGCGCTTGCTGCAGGCTGTTATCGCGGCGAGACGCCGCTCCCACTGAAGCCGCTCCCACAGGCACCGGTCCCACCGATCTCAATCGCCGTCGTAGGCAAACTTCTCCGGAAAACGCTCCCAGCGGATGCCGCCGTCGAAGGAAAACCACCTGTGCTCCACGCGACCGAAAAGTTGGTCCTTGTGGACGTACCCGATAGAGCTAAAGCGGCTGTCTAGCGAATTGTTCCGATTGTCGCCGAGCATGAAGTAGTGCTCGTCGGGTGTCGTCACGGGACCGAACGGCCGCGACCATTTTTCCGGGTTCATCAGCTGAATGTAAGGCTCGTTGACCGCCTCACCATTTCGAATGAGTACGTCGTCCCGTATCTCGATAGTATCGCCGGGCAAGCCGACCAAGCGCTTCACATACTTGACACCAGAACCGTCGGCCAGGGTGAAAATCGTCAGGTCACCGAAAGCCGGATCAACGCGATCGTACCGCCAGGTATCGGCCATAATAAAGTCGCCTGTTTCTATCGTCGGTGCCATCGAGCTTGCGGGAACATGCAACGGCTCAAAGCCAAACCATGCTGAGCGAACCGCGACGATGGCTTCGACCATGAAAATCCACGCGACAAACCAGAGCACGTAGACCCACCATCGGTTGTAGGGCCTGGCGGCGATCTTACCTTCGCGGTACGCGATTCGGGCGCTGTAAATGATCGGAACCAGCCCGATGCTCAACGCTATCGCCGCCACGGGAAAAACGGCGTAGGGATTGAACACGACGCGTGACCATCCCGCGAGCGCCAAAATGCCGATGATTGTCACCGTGTAAACAAGCGCGGCACGAAGGCGGCCTACGTAGACAAGACCCAAACCGGGCGCGATGATACTGAGGGCAACCGCACCACCCAACCCGACTTTGTGCGTCGCCGGTTCCGACCGTTCGCCCACTACCTGTAGGCTTTCTGGATATCGGCGAGCGTCTTGCTGCCCGGCGACAGCTTCTCGTATGCCATCTCGGTTAGCGGGCTGTTCACCGTGCCGGCAAGGTCATGCATGCTGGAGCGCTGCTCGTTGATGTACAGCAGCCCTGTCACCACTTCGCCGCGCCGCTGGTGGCGTTCGATGTACTCGAAGGCCGCCGCCCGGTCTGTCGGATCGTAGTCGGGCGCCGCCTTGCGCAGCATGATGCGGCTGCCGTCGTGGAGCTGCACCGGTATCGCCTCGCCGTGTTCGCCGCCGCTGGCCTGAATGGTCGCCGCCGGCGCGATGAAGTCCGCCTGCACCGCCGGGTGATGGTAGCGGCGCATGTACGAGTAGCTCTTGGTGGAGTCCTCGTGATCGTTGAACGTGACGCACGGGCTCATCACGTCGATGAGCGCGAAGCCCTTGTGGCGAATGCCCGCCTTGATCAGCGGCACAAGCTGCGCCTTGTCGCCCGAGAAGCTCCTGGCCACAAACGATGCGCCCAGGCTGAGCGTCAGCAGCATGGGGTCGATGGGCGACTGCTGGTTCACCTCGCCCTTTTTCGCCTTCGAGCCCACGTCAGCGGATGCGGAGAACTGCCCCTTCGTAAGACCGTACACCCCGTTGTTCTCGATGATGTACAGCATGTTCATGTTACGCCGCACCGCGTGGGCGAACTGGCCAAGACCAATCGACAGCGAGTCGCCATCGCCGGATACGCCCACGCACACAAGATCGCTGTTCGCAGCATTGGCACCGGTGGCGATCGACGGCATGCGGCCGTGCACCGAGTTGAAGCCGTGGGCCGTGCGCAGGAAATACGCCGGCGTTTTTGACGAACAGCCGATGCCACTGATTTTCACCACCTGGTGTGGCGGCACTTCCAGTTCAAAAAACGCTTTGACAATTGCCGCGGTGATGGAATCGTGACCGCAGCCGGCGCACAGCGTCGACAGCGAGCCTTCGTAGTCGCGCCTTGTTAAGCCCAGGCTATTGGTCTTTTCCCAGGCCAGCGCGGGGCGCGGTTTTTGCACGTAGGTCATGCGGCGACTCCTTCAGCCAGCGTGCCGTCGATTGCCTCGACAACCAGGCTCGCGGCCAGTGGCATGCCGCTGTACTCAAGTACGCTCACCAGGCGCGACGGCTCGACGCCCAGTTCCGCGATTAGCAGATTCCTCAGCTGGCCGTCGCGATTCATTTCCACAACGAACACGCGCTCATGGGCCCTGATGAAGTCCGCGATGGATTCCACGAACGGAAAGCCGCGAACGCGCAGGTAATTGAGGGGGATGTCGCGCTGTTCAAAGATATCGAGCGCCTCTCGCACCGCGTCGTCGCAGCTGCCCACGGAAATAATTGCGTGCCGTGCGCCGGAATTTCGGGTAACGAGCGGTTCAGGCACCAGCGTGGCGGCAGTTTCACTCTTGCGCGCTAGCCGGTCCATCACCTCCGCATACTCTTCCGAGTTCTCCGTGTAATCGCCGCGCTTGTTGTGACCCGAGCCGCGGGTAAAGAACGCGCCGGTCGGATGCACGCCCGGCAGCGAGCGCGCGCAGATGCCGTCACCGTCAACGTCGGTGTAGCGATGGAAGTACGCCATCTCTTCGAGCTGCTCGGCGGTGAGCACCTTGCCGCGGTCGGGCTTGTAACTGTCGTCCCACTTGAGTTCCGGGCACATCCAGTCGTTCATGCCGATGTCGAGATCCGACAGCACGAACACCGGCGTCTGCAGCCGCTCGGCAAGGTCGAAGGCCGCCACCGAGAAGTAGAAGCACTCCTCCGGGTTGGCAGGGAAAAGCACCACGTGCTTCGTATCGCCATGAGAGGCATAGGCGCACATGGCGATATCGCCTTGCTGCGTGCGCGTGGGCATGCCCGTGGACGGGCCGACGCGCTGCACGTCGAAAATGACCGCGGGAATCTCGGCAAAGTAGCCGTAGCCAATGAACTCGCTCATAAGCGAAATGCCGGGGCCGCTTGTCGGGGTGAATGCGCGCGCACCAGCCCAGCCGGCACCGAGCACGATGCCGATGGCGGCCAGTTCGTCTTCGGCCTGAACGATGCAGAAGCGTTTCTCTCCGGTGTCTTCGTCGATGCGATGGCGGTGGCAGAAGCCCTTGAACGAATCCATGAGAGACGTGGATGGCGTAATCGGGTACCACGCACCCACCGTCGCGCCCGCGTACACACAGCCAAGGCCGGCCGCGGTGTTGCCATCAATAAGGATGTGGCCGCTTGTCTTGTCCGAGGGCTCCACGCGCAGCGGCAGCGGACAAGGGTAGTGCTCCCGCACGTAACCGTGCCCCAGCTCGATAGCCTGCAGGTTTGACGCTATCAACGCATCCTTACTGGCGAAGATGTCGTTCAAGAGGCCACGAATGACCTCAAGGTCAATGTCGAGCAGCGCCGCCAGCGCGCCTACGTACGCCACGTTCTTCATGAGGATGCGCGCACGCACGCCGCTAAACGTCTCGTTGCACATCTTGGCCAGCGGCACGCCGATAAGGGTGATGTCATCCCGGTCGAACATCTTCTCCCGCGGCCAGGTGTCGTCGTACAGCAGGTAGCCACCGGGCACCACTTCGGCCATGTCCTGCTCGTAGGTCTGCGCATTCATGGCAACGAACAGGTCGACACGGTTGTTGTGAGCGGTGTAGCCGTCACCGCTGACGCGCACCTCGTACCACGTTGGCAGACCCTGGATGTTTGACGGAAAGTAGTTCTTGCCCATCACGGGAATGCCCATGCGGAAGAACGCCTTCATGAGCAGGCTGTTGGCGCTGGCCGAGCCGGTGCCGTTGACGTTGGCCAGCTTGATAACGAAATCGTTGATGCGCACGGCGTCGCCTGCCGCTTTCTCCGTCACGGCTTCGCACCCTGCCCGTTGCCGGCCGGCGGTGCTTCTTCACCCGCATACGGAATCACGAGCATCGACTTTTGCATGTCCCAGGCGGCCGTTGGGCAGCGCTCGGCGCAAAGGCCGCAGTGCACACACACGTTTTCGTCCTTCACCATGACCCGCCCGGTCTGTGGCAGTGGCGGCGACACGTACAGGTCCTGCGAAAGGTTGAGGGCCGGCTCCGTGAGCGCGTCACGCAGTTCCGCTTCGTCGCGGTTGTGGGTAATTGTCAGGCAGTCCACAGGGCAGATGTCGATGCACGCGTCACATTCAATGCAGAGCTTCTCGATAAACGCCGTTTGCACATCGCAGTTGAGACAGCGCTCCACCTCGGCCGCCGCCTGCTCCGCGGTGAAGCCAAGCTCCACCTCGATATCGAGGTTGCGAAAGCGCGTGGCGAGGTCAACGTGGGGCATCAGGCGGCGCTCGGCAGTGTCGAAGTGGTTGCTGTAGGCCCACTCGTGAATGCCCATCTTGGTGCTCGCCAGGTTCATGCCGTACGGCAGGCGCTCGGTCATGGCTTTGCCCTGGCAGTACTTGTGCAGGGAAATCGCCGCCTGGTGACCGTGCTCCACGGCCCAGATGATGTTCTTGGGGCCAAACGCGGCGTCGCCACCGAAAAACACGCCGGGGCGCGTCGACTCGAACGTCACCTCGTCGACCACGGGCACGTCCCACTGGTCGAACTCGATGCCGAGATCCCGCTCGATGTACGGGAACGCATTCTCCTGACCGACCGCCAGGATGACGTCGTCGCAAGGAATATCTATCGTGTCGAGCACGGTGGCACGCAGGCGGCCGGTGTCGTCCTCGTGCCATTCGACCTGCTCGAAGCGCATGCCGACGAGCTTGCCGTCCTCCACAAGGAACGCCACCGGCGAGTGATTGAGGAGCAGCTCAACCTGCTCTTCCTCGGCGTCCTCGAGCTCCCAGTCGGAGGCCTTTAGGAGCTTGCGCGGCTTGCGGGCCATGACCTTGACGTCCTTGCCGCCCAGCCGCAGCGACGTGCGGCAGCAGTCCATCGCGGTATTACCGCCGCCGATGATGAGCACCCGTTCGCCGATCTCTTCAATATGGCCAAAGGCCACTGACTCCAGCCAGGCGATGCCAATGTGCACCCGGTCGGAATCGTGTCGACCCGGCAGGTCCAGTTCGCGGCCCTTCGGCGCGCCTGTGCCAACGAACACCGCGTCGAAGCCCTCGTCCAGCAGCTCGCGCATGCTGTCGACGCGCGTACCAAGGCGCAGGTCCACGCCCATGTCGATGATTTGCCCGATTTCGTCGTCGAGCACCGGCGCGGGCAGGCGGAAGGCCGGGATGTTGCTGCGCATCAGGCCACCCGCCTTGTCCAGCGCCTCGAAGATCGTGACCTCGTAGCCCAGCGGCATCAGGTCGTTGGCAACCGTGAGGCTGGCGCAGCCGGCGCCAATCAGCGCTACGCGCTTGCCATTCTTCTTCTCCGGGATTGCGGGCAGCCGGTCGCGGATGTCGTCCCGGTTGTCGGCCGCCACGCGCTTCAGGCGGCAGATCGCCACGGGTTTCTCGTCGACGCGAGCGCGCCGGCAGGCGGGCTCACACGGCCGGTCGCAGACCCGCCCGAGAATGGCCGGGAATACGTTCGACTCGCGGTTGAGCATGTACGCGTCGGTGAAGCGACCCTGGGCAATCAGCCGGATGTACTCCGGCACGTTGGTGTGCGCCGGGCAGGCATACTGGCAATCGACCACCTTGTGGTAGTGGTCTGGCCTCGAAGTATTGGTCGGCTCCACGGGTGATTTCGTCGCTGTGCGATCCCCTGTTTTGCTGCAACGATGCCTAACCCCCCTCAGCTTTGCAACAGTTAGCGACCCAACGTGCCCGTTATGCTAAATTGGCGCCGGGCGAGGCCTCGGCCAGCCCGGTCTGTAGAGCCACATGGAAAGCGCGCGAGGAGTCGAGCGCGTGACACAGGAGAACTGGCAATGTTGAGCAAACCTCTTGGCGCCGTTGTGGGACTGGCCTTCGGCCTCACCGTCCTGTCTGCGCCACTCGCGGCGCAGGATTCGCTGCGAATTTTCGAGGACCAATGGTATGTGTCACCGATGGTCAGCTTCGTGCTGGACGATCCGTCGGAACTCGATCAGAACGGTTTTGGCGGGAGCTTCGGCTTCGGCCGCGGCGTGTCGGAAAACTGGCTGATGGAACTCAACTGGGCCGGCAACTACATTGACCGCGCGATCAACGAAGAGGAGCAGTGGAGCGTCAACGTCGACTTCCTGCGCCAGTTCGGCGGCAGCTCAAGCATTCAGCCCTACTGGCTGTTCGGCGCCGGTTACCTGAAGTCGGCGATCCAGGAAGGCACCATCGACGGCCAGCCGGCACCCTTCGAGGTGGACCCGGCCAACTTCCAGACCTCCATTGGCTTCGGCATCATGACTCCCAGGGGCGATACCAACCTGCGCTGGCGCTGGGAGCTTCGCGGGCGTGTGGATCACCGCGATTCCCGCGAGAACGACCTCTTTTTAAACTTTGGTCTCTTCATTCCGCAGAAGCGCCCCGTTGTCGTCGCCGCGGCAGACCTCGACAGCGACCAGGACGGCGTGCCGAACTCGATCGACGAATGCCCCGGCACCCCGCTTAACACCCCTGTCGACAGCAAGGGCTGCCCGAACGACAGCGACGGCGACGGCGTGGTCGACGGCCGCGACAAGTGCCCCGGCACACCGCGCGGCACGGTGGTCGACGCCGACGGCTGTCCGATGGACGGTGACCGCGACGGCGTGCTCGACCAGGACGACGATTGCCTGAACACCCCGGAAGGCGCCAAGGTGGACGTACGCGGCTGCATGCTGGAAGCGCGCATCAGGTTGCCTGATCTGGAGTTTGCCTCATCGTCGGCCGAGTTGAACCCGGCATCCACCGGCAAGCTGGACGAAGCCATTGCGGCGCTCAGTCAATATCCTGGCATTAACATCGAGGTGGCCGGGCACACCGACAGTACCGGGCCGGTGTGGTACAACAACCAGCTCTCGGCGGACCGCGCCAACAGCGTGCGCCAGTACCTGATCGACGGTGGCATCGCGGCAGACCGAATCTCCGCCACGGGTTACGGGCCGTCGCAGCCCATCGGCGACAACAACACCGAAGAGGGCAAGCAGGCCAACCGGCGTGTGACGCTGCGCTTGTCTGAGTAATGCCATGGCGCCCGGCGCTTGCCGCCGGGCGTCGCCCATCTGACTGACTATGTTTGCCCGAATCGTAACCAACCTGTCGCTGGCCCTGCTGCTGGCCCTGGCGCTGCCGGGCTGCATAAGCGCCCAGGAACCGGATGTCGACTTGTCCTCGGGCTTCCAGTCCTCACCGCTCACGGTTGCCACCAGCGCCGGCCGCGTGCATCGCTTCACCGTGTACCTGGCACTCTCGCCGGACCAGATGCGCCGTGGCCTCATGTTTGTGCGCGAGCTGCCCGAGGACGAGGG
>JBCAXP010000239.1:0-7454 GCA_038533995.1 Pseudomonadota bacterium | reverse complement strand
TGAAAAACGTCCGGGCTCCAGCCCATGTGCTGGCACATGGCGATGGCCGCGCGGCACAGCATCAGGAAGCGCAGGTGCTCGTCGCCGTCTTCCGGATAAATGCCGTTGCGCTGGTACAGCTCGTCGCAGCGCAGGAGGTAAACCGGCGTGTCGGAGCCGGGCAGGTGACCGGTGTCGATCGCGTAGCGAATGTGCCGGCCGGAGAAGTCGGTGCTCATGTCCTGCATCCACGACACCGGCGTCACGCCAACGTCGCTGAGATCGATCGTGGAATAGAGCGGTAGCAGAACGCGCACGTCGTGCCCGGCGCCGTGCAGGTAGTGGGCCAGCGCCGCGCACACGTCGGCCAGTCCGCCTGTCTTCGCCAGCGGGGCAAGTTCGGAGGCGGTCAGGCAGATTTTCAGTGGCGTCATGGGGGCGGGTTCTTGTCGCGGACCGGTTTGTGCCGCATTCTACCGCAATGAATGTACTGTTGTTGTCGCCGGGCTATCCGGCAGATGTCCCCCAGTTCGTACGTGGTCTGGCAGAGGTCGGGGCTCGCGTCTACGGCATCGGCGATCAGCCAGCGGCCAGCCTGCCGGGGTCCGTGCGTCCGGCGCTGGCCGGCTACGTTCAGGTGCGTTCGCTGTGGGATTTTGACCAGGTGGCGAGCACCGTGTCCCGTGAGCTTCGGGGTCTCGACGTTTCGCGCGTAGAGTGTCTCTGGGAACCCGGCATCGACATGGCCGCGCGGCTGCGCGAGGCGTTTGGTGTGCCCGGGCTTTCGGTGGAAGCCGCGCGGCGCTTTCGCGACAAGGAGCTGATGAAGCAGGCGCTCGACGCGGCCGGCATTCGCACGCCGCACCATCGCCTGGCCGAATCGGTGGACGACTGCCTCAAGGCCGCGGAGGAACTCGGCTTTCCATTGATCCTGAAGCCCATTGCCGGTGCAGGCTCCGCTGATACGTACCGCGTGGACGACGCCGAGCAGCTTCGCGCGGTGCTCCCGATGATGCGCCACGTGCCCCGCGTCAGCGTCGAGGAGTTTGTGGACGGCGAGGAGTACACGTTCGACGCCGTGAGCATTGACGGCGAAGTCGCGTACTTCAATGTCGCCTGGTACCGGCCGCGACCATTGATTGCACGCAGCAACGAGTGGATCAGCCCCCAGGTGATCGCACTGCGAGACGTTGACGAGCCGTCACTGGCCGACGGCATTGCCATGGGCCATGACGTGCTCAAGGCGCTCGATTTCGGCACCGGTTTCACTCACATGGAGTGGTACCGCAAGGCCGACGGCGAAGTGGTGTTCGGTGAAATCGGCGCCCGGCCGCCCGGTGCGCACCAGGTGGAGCAAATGAACTTTGCCTGTGACTTTGACGTCGGCGCCGAGTGGGGCAGGGCAGTGGCCCACGGCGCGTTCGAAGCGACGATCAAACGGCGCTTCAATGTCGCCACGGTGTACAAGCGCGCGCAAGGCGCGGGCACCATCCGGCGCATCGAGGGCTTGCGGGAGTTCCACAGTGAGTGCGGCGATCACATCGTGTGGAATGCGCTGCTGAATCCTGGACAGCGCCGGCGCGACTGGCGGCAAACACTGGTGTCCGACGGCTTCCTCATGCTGCGCCATCCAGAGCTGGAGCGCACCCTGGAGATGGCCGATCAGGCGGGTAGCCAGGTTCAGCTCATCGCCAGCTGAGGGAGATCGCGGCTGGCATAATTGCTACTCATTGCTGTGTAAGAGGGGGAAGCAGTGAACGCGAAACTGGTAGTAACGTTGTTTTCGCTGGCGTGCACCGCGTGCGGCGGTGATGCGTCGGACACTCCATCGGGCGACACCGACAAATTGCTGGCCCTGATGTCCGGTTCGTTTTCGAGTGCCCAGCAGGCGCAGGATGATGAGTCGTATTTCGACATACGGCTCGAGATGGTTCCCATCTGGACTGGTCGGGACGACGGACCCTGGCTTTACGTGGAACAGGCCGCCGCCTCACGCCTCGACGAGCCCTACAGGCAGCGCGTGTATCGCCTGTCCGTGGACGAGGCTGGGCGCTACGTAAGCACGGTCTACGAGTTTCCGAATGCGCCAGACCATGCCGGCGCATGGAAAGAGGCCAGGCCGCTTGCGAATTTAAGTCCGGCCGACCTCACGGAGCGCACGGGCTGCGCCGTATACCTCGACGCCGGTGCAGACGGCTTCAGTGGCAGCACCCGCGAGAGCGAGTGCTTGAGTTCCCTGCGCGGCGCGACCTATGCCACTTCGGAAGTGGACATTTCCGCCGACATGATCCGCAGCTGGGATCGTGGCTTCGATGGCGACGGCAACCAGGTGTGGGGTGCCGAGAAAGGGCCGTACCTGTTCCGACGCACCGGCACCTAGGCGCTCCATAAGCTCATCGCAGGTTCGAGGCTAATCGCGGCTTTAGCCGCGATTCCTATTCGTAGACGAAGTAGAGCGGCCCCGGGAAAAGATAAGCCAGCGCCCGGCGCTGCCTGTCCCGCCAGTTTTCCCAGTTGTGCGCGTCACGCGCTTCCTCGAACATCACCTGGATGCCATGCCGCTGTAGCAATGGCACCATCGAGCGGTTCTCGTATATCAACGACTCGTACACACCGCAGCTCAGGTATGCACGCTGTGTCAGGGTGCCTGGCTCTCTACGGAAGGCATTGACGAATTTCACGACCGGGTCGAAGGTCGGGCCGCGCTGGTGCTCGCCGATATCGCTGAAGGCGAAGGAGCCGGACTGCAGCAGCAGGCGGCCGAAAAGGCCAGGGTTGCGCCACGCGGCGTGAAGCGAAGCCACGCCGCCGAAGCTCGCGCCCATGAGGCCTCGTGCCCGCGGATCGTCGATGAGCGGGTATCGCTCCGCCAGTGCCGGCAGCACTTCCTCGCCGACAAACGCGGCATGGCGGTCGTCGCCGGCGTACTCGGTCAGTCGGTCCGGTGAGGTCGTGAGCGCAACGATGACCTCGCCGATTTCCATCCGGTGCGTGAGGTTGTCCAGCACCGTGCCGAGCGCCGCGTAGCGCAGGTAGTCGTGACCGTCGTGGCAGATCAGCACCGGGTACCGGGTCGTTTCCCGGTAGCGCGCGGGAAGGTACACGTCGACCTGACGGTGTTCGCCGAAGGCAGTGCTGTTGATGTCCAGGCGCTCGTAGCGGCCGCGTCGTGCTGACGGGTCCTCATTGCTCCACTCAGGCCGTGTGTAACTGTAGCCCTGGCAGACAGAGTTGGCGCCGAACGGGTCGTTCGCGCGCACCGGATTGAGCGCGTCGAGCACGAGCTGCCGGTTGCCGTTGTGAATGACTTCGAACTTGTATTCGAAGCGGGCGTCTGCCTCGACCTCCATCGTGACCGCCCACAGGTCGCTGCCGGCCATCTGCTGCAACGGCTGCGCGCCCGATACGCCGTGTATCCAGCGACGCAGGTATACCTCGTGGGCGTGGCCGCGAAAGACAAAGGTAACGTCCTTGCCTTCCACCAGCGGGAACTTGTGTTCGCCAATGAAGTGGTTGACGGCTGCGTCAGATGGCGGGCCCTTGCGAAACAGCTTGCGAAATTCCGCGTGCATCAGGCGCGCACCTGCTTCAGGCGTCCCTGCAGCGATATTCGCGTGGCCTCGTCCGCGCGTGTCAGACGGCCCTCATCGAACTGCAACAGGGCTCCAGGGTTGAGCGTGATGCACTTTGATGGTGAAAAGCGCCGTGCGTACAGCGCGAGCCAGTGGCGGTCTTCGCGTTCCAGGCGCTGCGCCGCCCCAGGCAGAGCGACGATGCCGGGCACCTGTCCCAGCCCCGCGCCCAGCACCTCCGGCTTGCGCCGCCCCTCCGGCGCGCGGTCGTGGTAGAGCACGACGCTTTGGCTAAGCGCCATGGCGCCGCCGGACCAGGCGATGATGCGGCGGCCCTGCAGCAAGTCGTCGACGCCGAACAGGCGCATGCGGTTCAACAGCACGGCGACATGGCCGCCGGCAATGAGTATGGCGCCAGCGCCCCTGACGGCTTCTTCAACGGCGTCAAGCTGTGCTCGCATGGCGGAGCGTTCCCACGGTTTCCACGCCTGCGCGAAGCGTCCATGAATTTGCGTGACTCGCCGCAGGTGGTGGCGGTCGAGCGTGCGCATCTGTGCGATGGCGGCGCGCTGTTCCACGTGCAGCATGTCGGCGCTCGGAGTTTCGGCGCCGAGCATTTCGTAGGCGGAGGTCACCAGGTGCTGCAGGCGCATGCGGTACAGGCGTTGCTGTTCCTTCAACTGTTCCTGACGTTCATTGATGGCAGTGTGAAACGCGCTGTCAGCGGCAAACACCGAATTGGCACGCGCGTACAGGCGCAGGTCTGTTACCGGCCGCTTCACCGCGTGCGCCAGCGCCTCGATTTCGCCCTCGCGCTCGCGCCAGCCGGCGGTAATGCTGACGAGCGGAAGGTCTGCCGGCAGGTCCGCCAGTGCCTCGTGGATGTTGCTGTCCGGGTCCTGGGGCCCGAGCAGTGTGATGCGGCTCATCAGTGAGCGTCGACGTGCACGAGCTGGATGATCGTGTTGAGGGCGTTCTCAACAACCTCGGTGTCAGGGTGACGCACGATGCAATAACCGTCACCTTCGTAGCTGTCGGAGCGCGACTGGCCGGCGACGGGCAGGTGCATTTCCACGATGATCGGGCCAAAGCGCCGGCGTACTTCGTCAATGCCGTGCACCTGGCGAATGCGCCGGCCGCCCTGCGCCCGCAGGTACGCGGCGCCACAGGCATAGGAGCGCTGCGGCGGTTCGAACTCTTCGAACGCCATCAGGCGTGGCCAGGCGTGGTAGAAGTCCCTGTCGTGTGCGTAAGAAAGCAGGGTGGTGATCTGCGCACCGGGCGGTCGTGCACCAACCTCGGAGATGGCGACGCTGCCGTCCTCGCGCTGAAACCACTCCATGTGCGTAAGGCCGGTTTCCAGGCCCAGCGCCGACAGCCCCTTTGCGGCGGTCGCGCGAATCGGGTCGTAGTTTGCCCCGTCGATGCTCCGCGGCAGCAGCACGCACCACTGGATCCAGGCGTTTTCCATCACCTGCAGCGGTGACGGTGAGTAACGGGAAATCGAGTGCCACACGAGTTCGCCGTTAATCACAACGCTGTCGAAGCTGTGCTCCTCGCCGGTGACGAATTCCTCAAACAGACAGGGTTGCTCAACGCTGGGGTTGTGATTTGCGAGAAACGCGTTGAGCTGATCGTTGTTGTCCAGCCGCCAGGTGCCCTTGCCGCCGGCGCCTGCGGGCGGCTTGACCACGAGCGGGTAGCCCTGGTTTTCCGCGAAGGCGCGCGCCTCGCCGGCACTGTGCGCGAGGCAGTGGTGGGCGCAGGCGACGTCCGCCGCTCGAAGCACGGTCTTCATGCGAGACTTGTCGCGGAAATTCTCGGCGGCGTTGACGTTAATGCCCGGTATGTCCAGCGCCTCGCGAACCTGCGCCAGGGGCACCTGCAACTGCTCCAGTGGGCCAAACAGGCGGTGCACCGCGCCGAGCCTCGAGGAGAGCTGCTTGACCGCGCCGGCAATCTGGCCGGCGTCAAGGCCGTTGTCGATGCGCCAGTGGCCGGCAAGGCCAGCGCGCAGTTCGCCCGGGAGCTTCTCCGCCGGGTCCTGGCTGATCAGGCTGACGGCGGTATCAGGCAACGCCAGCGTTCCCTTGAGAAAGCGCAGCGTGGTGTTTAGAAAGAACGGGGCGACAAAGACGATGTGGTGGGTCATGGCGGCGTGGCGGAGATGAGCGGGACCCGCATTGTAGTCCAAGCGGGGTTCCGGTTTCGAGGCTGTTCGCCAGCGCGCTATTCGGCGGGTTCGAGCGTTACGGACGCGCGCCGGATTGCGCCCAGAGCATCCCCTCCGGCGGGTTCGCCGATATACACGTGGAAGGTCTCGCCTCCGCCCTGAATTTCGGCGGGAAGAATTGGCACGAAGATCCAGGCTTCGGCCTGGCCCTTGTCGAATTGCAGCGTCGAACGGCCATGGTCAACGTAGTGGCGGCCCGGCTGCGCGGTGTCGCTGCGCGTCCACCACTTGAGCGAAGACGGCCGCTGGACGCTGCCGGTGCGAACGACGCGGAGGCGAATCGCGGCGTCGCCCGCGGCAACGCGGTATGCCGCTTTCTCAAATGAAAAAGTGGCGTCCTCAATGCTGGCGGCAGGGACCTCACTACCCTGGCCCCGCGTGGGCTCCGGCGATTGCAGCCCGCTGACGACGAGACCGCCGAGCACCATCGTGGTCGCTCCAGCCAGGCCCCAGAACAGCGGGCCGCGACGTGATGCACGGGGCGTGAGCACTGCCATGTCCCGGGCAAAGCGGGTAACGCCCTGCGTGCGTTTGCGCCGCTCGGTTTCCAGCGCTTTGCGAATGGCGTTCCAGTGACGCCGACCCAGGCCGGGAATCGGCGCCGGCGGAAAGCCGGGAGGGCGGCCGGAAAAAAGCTCGTAGCAGACGCTTGCGAGGGCAAACACGTCGTCGTTGTTTTGTGGCGTGTCACCGCGGCAAAGCTGCGGTGACTGGTAACCGTTGCGGGCATCGCTGCCGAGCCGCAGCGCGGTGCCGTCCTCGGAAGAATCGTCGCCGGGACGTTCAGCCCCGGTTGATCTGTGTACCGTGCGGTCAAAGTTTGTAATGACCGCATCGAGCCGCCTGGTGACGAACAGGGTCGACGGTGAAACGTCGCAGTGAACGTACCCGCGCGAGTGCATGTGCATGAGCGCCACACAAGCGCCACGAATAATGCGTAATGCTTCCCGGCGCGGAACGCGCTGGGTGCCGAGCTGGTCGAGAATGCTGCGAAGGGAACTGCCGTCCAGGAGTTCCATGGTCATGAAGTGCAGGCCGGAGGCGGCGTCGCTGTCGACATCGAAAACGCTCAGCACGTTGAGGTGAGACAGCGCCTGGGCGACGTGAAAACTGCGTTTGAAGCGGTGCAGGGCGCCCGGCCGTGCGGCGTGGTTTTCGTGCAGGACCTTGATGGCGAGCTTGCGACCAGGAAGGTTGCCGTCGAAGCCAAAGCGGTCATCGGCACGGTATACGTCCCCGCGGTCGCCGCTCGCGACTTTCTCCAGCAGCGTGTACCTGCCGCCAAGTTCACGGCCGGCCAGGCTCCCGGCCTGGTCGGGCCGTGCGTTGGTTGCGGGCGCGGTAGAAGATGCGACCGAATCGGCTTCGCCGGTCTCGCTCATGGGCAACGAAGGACGTGTTTGCAAACGAAGCCAAGCAATTTACCATAATGCACACTTGTCCCAGCACGGTTGTCACGGGAGTTTGCAATTGGCCTGGTTTCGGGCGCTGCGCGCCTGGTCGTGCGGCATTCCGGGCGTCAATAGAAGCGGCCGGGCCGCCGCGCTACACTCGTTCCAGGGCCCACGAGCACCCACGGGCGGCACGGATTTAGGAGACAGAAAGGATCATGCTGCGCCTGGAGGCAGTGCTCACCGCCAAGATCGCCATCACCATCGTCGCCTGGGCGG
>JBCAXP010000238.1:0-7460 GCA_038533995.1 Pseudomonadota bacterium | reverse complement strand
CTCGAGCAGCGTGACGCCGTCGATCTCCAGCGCATGAAAGTCCACCGCCTTGACCCGGCCGGACGGCAGCATGCGCACCAGCGGGGCACGCTGCAGCATGGCTGACAACGGCTGCAGCAAACAGGCGGCAAGTTCCTCATCGGCGTCCTGCGCGCAGTCGCTGCGATGAACAGTCAACGCTTCGCCATCATGGGCGAATACTGCCCACCCCTCGGGCAACGGGTGCAGCGCCAGCACCAGCTCACCGGGGCTTACCGGCGCAGCATCCACTGGTCCGGACAAGTCGAGCGACGCTACCGCGTCGTCCACGATGCGCCGAAGCTGCGCCTCTGCCTGCTGGTTTTGCGCCGTGAGCCGGGCGAGCTCGTCGGCAGGCAGCATCCACGCGCTGCCAGCTTTTTCGTCAAGCTCCTCGCGCAGCGTCTTGTACTGCGCGAGCGCCGCCTCCCACTGCAGCCGCTCATAGGGCTGCAGGGCTGCAATCCGCTCAGTGACATCGAGTGAGGCGAGCACCCGGCTTCGAGACCGGCGCGCCAGCGCGAACGCAGCATCGGCGTTGCCAGCCTCGAGCAGCAACGCGATGTGTTCTCGCGTCGCCGAGGCGCGCGCCGTTAGTAACGTCTCGCGGCCGGCGTCGAGCGGCACGCGGAATATCGCGTCATCCAGAAGGCGGTCGGCGGCGGCGTAGCTGCGCAGCGCGGAGTCGATGTTACCCATGGCGTGCTGCACGCGTCCCTTGCCAGTTGCTGCGCGCCAGCGGGCGCCTGCGGAGAGCGTCGCTGTCGCCAATGAGTCCAGTTGCTCGAGCCTGGCCAGCGCAGCCGACGAGTCGCCCTGTGCCAGCGCAACGCGCGCCTCGATGTCGAGCAGCCACAGGACCGTACGCAGGCGTGGTTTGTCGGTAAGGTCCCTGGCGCGTGCGACGTGCTCTGCCGCCTTTGCCGCATCGCCGGCATGCAGCTCGGCGAGTGCCAGGTTGGTAAGCGCATTCATGCGATCGTTGGCCGAACACTGGTCGGCAGAAATCGATAGCGCCTCATTCAGGGGCGGCAGCGGATCGTCGCTGGTCTCACCAGCCTCCAGCACCAGCAGCCGGCTCCAGCCGAGGTTGGTCAGGTGAAGCGCGCGATTGCAGGGGCTGACATTGTCGGGCAGTTCACCAGCCCACTGCGCCAGCAGGTCGCCCGCAAGGCGGTGACGGCCGATGCGCTGGAGCTGCACGGCCAGCAGCGACTCGGCGTAGGACTTGAGCAGGGGCCTGCCCATGCGCGCCGCCACCGCTGCCGCTGTCTCCAGTTCGCGCAGCGCAACGCGCGCGTTGCCGGCATTGAACGCCACCAGCCCCCGGTGGTAGCTGAGATCGTACTGGCCCTCGGCGTCGATTCGCGACGCCGATTGCGCCTGCATCAATTCGCGCGCGCCAGCAACGTCATTGCCGTTGGCAAGCAGTAGGAAGGTCAGCACGGTGGCGGTCTTGAGAGCTTCCGACTGGCGGCCAACCCTGGCGCTCGCCGCAATCGACTCGCGAAGGGTTCGGTCTGCAGCATCGAGATCGCCCTCGCGCCGGTGCAGCTGACCGATGAGGTTTAACGCCTTGCCGCGCCACTCGTCCGGCACCTGTTCCATTTCGGCTTCAATCAGCGCCCTGGCTGCCGGTGCGTCACCGGCGCGGACCAACGCAATTGCCTCTGCGAACACAGGGGGCTGCTCGCTCTCCTGGCGCACGGGCAAACGCAGATGCTCCGAACCGGCCTCCACTATGATGCGCGCACTGCCCGGAGGCACCACAACTTCCAGCAGCGCGCCGCTGCCCTGAGTTGTTGCCATTTGCGGCACGAGCACTTTTCCGCCAGAGCTGACGCGCACTTTCGCCGGGGCGCTGTCCGGTACCCACAACCGCAGCAGCCGCGTCTCACCCAGAAGGCAGATTGGACCGCGTTGCACTCCCGTACAGCCGCTGAACTGAATTCGCACCGACATTTCCGGCTTTGCCTCGCTGGCGATGGCGGCCGCCGCAAAAAGCAGCACGCCGGCAGCGAATGCGCCGAGCGACAAGGCGCTATGCGCCGGGGTTGCTTTGTGGACGTTGGCGGTCACTTTCCGTGCCTCACCCTTCCTGCCTGGTTTGCCAGTTTTGTTGTTATTCGCCGGCAAGGGCCCGGATCTGACCAGTGCCGGTGGTTTCCTGCCGTTGCGGCCTGGCCGCTTACCTCGCCTACATTACCATTCGCGAGCGATTGTCAGGGCCGGGTTGACGGTGGAGTACGGTCAGGGCGCTACCTCGACCGGCCAGGCCCAGGCCTGCCAACCCGGACCTTCAGCATTGCTGCTGTCGGCCAGCGCCGCCGCGAGTTCGCCTTCCGCCGGCATCGCGTCTGCGCGGCCGATCGCGACGATAAGCCGGTAGTTGCCAGCGTCGCTGCCGACGATGCCAACCACCCGGGCCGCGCCCGTGGGCGCAACATCCACCTGTACATCACTGAAAAGATTGCGGTTGTTAGACGCAGGGGCGATGGCCAGGCCAGTGACTTCACCATCCACGGCGGTATCAGGAACCAGCCGCAGTTCGAGGCGGTCGCCCGGCTGGAATACGGGTACGTCCACGGCCTGTGGATCCGAGCGAAACTCCGAACCACCCTGCAGCGAAGCGCTGTAGCCTGGCAGTGTCTGAACCTCAGCAGGACCGGGCAGCATGCGCAAAGACAACGCCACGCCCATCACGACCGTCGCGGCAAGCGCCAGCGGGGCAAACACGCGCCGGGGCTTCGAGGGAAACGCCACCGTGTTACTCACCGGGGCGGCCGGCGCGGTCTGCTCGGTCGCGAGCTGTTCCTGCGCCTGCTTTACCAGCGCGGCGCGAAAATCGTCACTGAGCGGGCGGAACGCCTCGGCGGCGCCGTCAGGCTGGCCAGGCTTTGCGGCCAGTTCGGCTGCCTCGGCCTCGGTCAGTTCGCCGGCACTGTACCGGTCCCAGTCCTTATCGAGCGTATCGGCCGCCTCGTCCTCACGGGCCGTGGCCGCCAGCGCCTTTAGCAAATTGTCGTCAGTCATCGGTTTACCCCCCGGTACACCGGTCGCGGCCTAGCCGCCGTGGTCCTCAAGCAGTTCCTGCTGG
Organism: Pseudomonadota bacterium; assembly: GCA_038533995.1. Taxonomy (GTDB): domain Bacteria; phylum Pseudomonadota; class Gammaproteobacteria; order Steroidobacterales; family JBCAXP01; genus JBCAXP01. Next base: position 4,345 of record JBCAXP010000238.1, on the reverse strand, counting down.
CATTGGCGGGCCAGCTTGCGGAGCCTGCTGCGCCATGCGTAGATGGCATCTGCACTCATGTCCGTTTCGTCCTTCACTTCGTCAATGGACTTCTCGGCGATGTAGAGCAACTCGAACAGTCGCCAGCCGAGCGGGCTTAAGGCCTCGCGCATACGCGCCAGCACCGTCTGCAGCAGGTCGCTTGTCATCACCTCGCCATCGACGGTCGCCGAGCCGGTGCTCGGCTCGTCCACGTCCTCGAGGTTGCCGGACTCGCGCCACGGATTGCTCTTGCCGCTTCTCAGGTGAGAGATGGCCCGCCGCTCGGCGATCAGGCCAACGTAGTTTTCCAGTGACATGCCGCGCTCGTGATCCCAGCCCTTCAGCACCCTGCCGCCGTTCTCGAGCAGGTGCAGGAAGATGTCCTGGGTCAGGTCCTTGACGTCCTGGCGCACGTCGCGGCTGGCGTTGGCGCCCGTCAGGCGCCGCGCGACACGCGCCTGGATTACCGGCGTGAGCCGGTCCACCAGTCGCGAGATCGACGCGGAGTCGCCTGCAAGCGATTGGTCTATCAAGGATTGATCAGATTCACTCAACCGTCGAACGCCCCATGCCCTGCATTGTTTGCCGCGCTGTTCTCCGCGCTTAGGCCGGGCTTTGACGAACGCGGTGCCGAAGTCGGCGCAGCGACCCGCTACGTAGCTGGCGAGGCCGTCATGCGTGTTGTTGTCGCGACTGGCCCGGACCGGACTCCGAGCATAAACGATCGACAGCGTGTCAGTAGCACAATTTGTCATCATGACTGGTTTTCTCTAACTAACTGAAAATGGGCTAACTGAAAATGGGGCAGCTTGAGCGTGCGGTGAAAAAATGGGCAGCGCGGGTCGCCGCGCTGCCCCCAAGTGGTTACCCAATGGTCACCAGGAGCCTAGCGAGAACACAGGTTGGGGTCGGCCGCCGGTCCGGGCGTACCGAAGAACGCGTTTTTCAGTTCGGCCAGGTCGAGGAAGTTGACGACGCCGTCAACGTTGATGTCGGCCTTGGGATCGTTCGTGAAGAAGACGCCCTTCAGTACGCCGATGTCCGAGAAGCTGATGGAACAGTCGTTGTCGAGGTCTTCGTCGCAGATATTGCCGATACCGTCGCCATCTGCATCGATCTGGTTAGGATTGTGCTCCAGAATGCAGTTATCAAGATCGTCGGCGATGCCGTCACCATCGCTGTCCGGCGCGGTTTCCTCCGGCTGGTGGGTGAGCGCATCGATATCGTCGAAGCCGTTAGCCGGGCCATCGATAACAACGAAGCTGGAACCGGTCAGGAAGGAGCCGTAGATGGTCGACGGGACAAGGCCACCGGACTCGTCGGGCACGCTGCCCGGATTGTCGGGCGCCACGCTGAACAGCAGCGCCAGGCCCTGGCCCTGCCCGTTCGGCAGCGGCAGCCAGGCGAACTCGAACGCGTCGATGTCGACCATCGGTGGCAGGCCGAGGTGCAGCGGAGCAATAGCCGGGGTGGGCGCGCCTGCGCCGTCAAACTGGTAGATCACGCCCTGATCCAGCGCGAGGCGGCCCTCGACGTCAACGCTGAAGTAGTCGTATACGCAGCCTTCGACTTCCCGCGTATCCAGCGCGTCGACATCGTCGTCAGCCTGGTTGCCGAGCGCAGGGTTGGGCGCCAGGTCTGCGTGCACGGAGATTTCGTCGGCGAGCGGCGTCAGGCCGAGCACAACACCCGGGAAGCCGGCTGGCAGATCGATTTCGAGCTGCAGCACTTCGTCCTGGCCGGCCGCGGTGCCGTAAATCATCCCCATCGGCGAGGCGCCCTCCGTCGCCACCCGCGGCGCGGCCGCGGCGAGCCAGCCGGCAACGGAATCGTCGCTGTAGGAGATGCGCAGCGAGTGCGCCGTGTCTACGCAGTCCAGCGTGACGTTTTCGCGCCGTATCGGCGTGTCGAGCGGCTCTGACTGGATGACGCCCAGCGTGTACAGCCGCACGTCCAGCGCGTCATAGCCGTCGATATCGAAGAAATCGGTGTACATCCCCACGCCGCCGACGGGCGCCGCAGAAGCCGGCACGCCCTGCACCGGCGCGGGGTCACCACCGGGGAACATCACGGCGTCGTCGAGGTAAGGTGCGCCACCGAGCAGGCTGCCCGCGACGGCGCTCGACAGGTAGATGTCGCCGGGGTCGGCCTGTTCGGCGGCGCCACCGCCAAACGGGTCGGAGACCTCCATGTCGGAGCCGATCTTGAGCGAGAAATAGCTGGTCGCCATGGCCGGCTGAAGCGCCGCAGCGCCTGCGAGCACGGCTAGCGTGCCGCACGCAACGGCGGTGCGGCGGCCGCGGCGGGCAACGGATCGGGATTGAGCATTGGTGGTGAGATAGTTCATGGCGTAGCCTCCTGTCAGTTGTTTTGAGTGGGTCTGACAGGGCATTCGCACCCACCCTTGCGTTTCTGACAACGCGATGGCGCGCCGCCTTTGTTATCCGCATTTTCCCTACCTTCCCCTGCACGCGCCGGCTGTGTAAAAATCCAGCGAAATGAGGCTGGTACAAAGGCCGGCGACGCGCCGGGCGTGTTGCCCGGGCAGCGCACAACGTGGGAAAAGGCGTATGGGCGATCTGGTAGTAGCAAAGACTGGCGACGAGAAAACCGTTCGCGCCTTCATGCGGGCAATTCTCGCTGACGTGCGCGCGCTCGAGCACATGATCGAGAACGGCATCATCGAGAAGGGCGCCCGGCGAGTCGGCGCCGAGCAGGAAATGTACCTCGTGAACAGCGCCGGCTTTGCCGCCCCCGTGGCGGTCGAGACCATGGCGCAGCTCAAGGACGATCATCGGTTTACCCACGAAGTCGCGAGCTTCAACCTCGAGGCCAACCTTGACGTGCTGCCGCTCGACGGCGCTTTCTTAAGCACGATGGAGCGCCAGCTGGACGATGCGTTGAGTTGCGCTCGCAAGGCAGCGGGCAAGTCCGGCGCCGATGCGCTGCTGACCGGCATACTGCCGACCCTGCGCCGCCGCGACCTCACCGCCGACAACCTGACGCCGCTCGAGCGCTATCACCTGCTGAACGAAGCTTCGCTTGCCTCGCAGAACGGCAGCATCAACCTGGTCATCGACGGTCTTGACCGGTTCGAAGCACAGTTCGACTGCGTCGCCGTAGAGGGCGCCAACACGAGCTTCCAGCTTCACTACCAGGTGGACGCGCAGGACTCGGCGCGCCTGTACAACCTGGCCCAGCTCATCACCGCGCCGCTTCTGGCCTGCGCCGCCAACTCGCCGCTGCTTCTCGGCAAGCGTGTCTGGCAGGAAACCCGTATCGCGGTGTTCGAACGCGCCTTCGACGACCGCTCCGACCCGGAGCACGACCGGGCCGAACTCACGCGGGTGGGCTTCGGTGCCAGCTGGCTCGAAAGCTCCATGGTGGAGCTGTTCCACGATAACGTGGCGCGCTTCCAGGTGATCATGACGCGGCCGCTCGAAGAAGACCCGATGGACGTGATCGCGCGCGGCGAGACGCCAAAGCTCAAGGCGCTTCAGCTGCACAACGGCACCGTGTGGCGCTGGAATCGCGCGTGCTACGGAATCACTGACGGCAAACCGCACCTGCGGATTGAGAACCGCGTGCTGCCGGGCGGACCTACGGTGCGCGACGCGATTGCCAACGCGGCTTTCTTCTACGGGCTGATGAAGGGCTGCGACCCGGAGTATGGCGAGGTGAAGGACCGGGTGCCGTTCGCCGACGCTCGCGCCAACTTCCTGGCCAGCGCGCACAACGGGCTGGACGTCACCTACAGCTGGCTCGACGGCAAGCGCATCAGCGCCCGGGACCTGATCCTGGACGAACTGCTGCCGCTCGCGCGTCGCGGTCTTGCAAGCCTCAACACGCCGGATGCCGACATCGACCGCTACCTCGGCACCATCGAAGGGCGCGCGCGCAGCGGCCGAACGGGCGCCGCGTGGCTTCTCAACGGCGTCAGCGGGGTGCCAGCGTCGCAACGCCAGGCGGTGTCCGCCGCCGCGGTGAAGACGCTGCTGGAGCGCCAGCAGCACTTCGACCCCGTGCACCAGTGGGCCGGCATCAGCGAAACACACCTCGATGGCCGTGCGATCGTACCGGCCACCGTCAGCGACATCATGAGCCGGGATGTATTCACCGTGCGGCCTGATGACGTCGTGGAACTTGCCACCAGCGTCATGGAATGGAAGCACATCCGCCACGTGCCGGTAGAGGATTCCGATGGCCGGCTCGTGGGGCTGTTGACCGCGCGCGAGTTGCTGCATGTGGGTGACCGCCAGGCGGGGCCCAACGCTGAACCGCCGCCGGTATCGCAGCTGATGACGACCGCGCTGCCGACCGTGAG
>JBCAXP010000237.1:0-7503 GCA_038533995.1 Pseudomonadota bacterium | reverse complement strand
AGCTAGGAACTAGAGGGGCTTAACCTCCTAGCAGCACGAAGTGCGTCCTAGCTCCTAGCAGGCCGCTAGGCCGTCTAACCCAGCCAGCGGCGCTGCCGCTTAAATTAATCGTAACAGGAACTGACCGCCGACATGCGAGTAACCGCACTCAACCTGCAAACCCGGAAGGAAGCGCCTTCCGACGCCGAAATCGTCAGCCACCAGTTGATGCTGCGCGCCGGCATGCTCAACAAGCTGGGCGCCGGACTTTACACCTGGCTGCCGCTGGGCCTGAAGGTGCTGCGCAAGGTGGAGAACATCGTGCGGGAAGAAATGAACCGGGCCGGCGCGCTCGAGGTCAGCATGCCCTGCGTGCAGCCTGCCGAGTTGTGGCACGAGACCGGGCGGTGGGACGTTTTTGGTCCACAGCTCCTGAAAATGCTCGATCGCCACAACAGGGACTTTTGCTTCGGCCCGACCCACGAGGAAGTCATCACCGACATCGCACGGCAGGAGCTGCGCAGTTACAAGCAGCTGCCGGTCACGTGGTACCAGATTCAGACCAAGTTCCGCGACGAAATCCGGCCGCGCTTTGGCGTGATGCGGGCGCGCGAGTTCATCATGAAAGACGCGTACTCGTTTCACCTGGACGATGATTCGATGGAAGAGACCTACGCCGTCATGCACGAGGCGTACACGCGAATTTTCAGTCGCATCGGCCTCAAGTTCCGGCCGGTGGAGGCAGACAGCGGCGCTATCGGTGGCAACCGGTCGCACGAGTTTCACGTGCTCGCCGACTCCGGCGAGGACGCCATTGCGTTTTCTGACGGCAGCGACTACGCCGCCAACGTGGAACTGGCCGTCGCCGTTCCGCCGGAAACGCCGCGCCCCGCCCCCGGCGAAGCGATGGCCACGCTGGACACGCCCGGCGTGAAGACCATTGAAGCGCTGGCAAAATTTACAGACCGGCCCGCCTCGACGCTCATCAAGACGCTGCTGGTGAATGGCGAGGACGACAAGCCGGTGGCGCTCGTGATGCGCGGCGACCACGCGCTCAACGCACTCAAGGCCGAGAAGCTCGACGGCGTCGCCGCGCCGCTCGAAATGGCGAGCGCTGAGGCTGTGGCTGAAGTGGCGGGCTGCGAGCCTGGCTTCGTCGGACCGGTGGGCCTGAAGTGCCGCATCTACGCCGATCACGCAGCGCTTGCGCTGGCCGACTTCGTGGCCGGCGCCAACAGTGCCGACCAGCACCTCACAGGCGTCAACTGGGAGCGCGACCTGCCTGCGCCTGAGGCTGCCGATCTGCGCAACGTGCAGGAAGGCGATCCGAGTCCGGACGGCAAGGGCACGCTGTCGATTGCCCGGGGCATCGAGGTAGGTCACATCTTTCAGCTCGGCTCGAAATACTCCGAGTCGATGGGCGCCGGCGTGCTCGACGACAACGGCCGCCACACGCCCATGCAAATGGGCTGCTACGGCATCGGCGTCGGCCGCACCGTAGCGGCCGCCATCGAGCAGAACCATGACGACCGCGGCATTATCTGGCCGGACGCCATTGCGCCGTTTACCGTCGCGCTGATCCCGCTCAACATGCACAAGTCCCTGCGGCTGCGCGACGCGGCCCAGGACCTCTACCAGCGCATGCTGGACGCCGGCATCGAAGTGCTGTTCGACGACCGCGACGCCCGTCCAGGCGTCAAGTTTGCCGACGCCGAACTGATCGGCATCCCGCACCGCGTGGTGCTCGGCGAACGCGGCCTCGACGCGGGCACGGCCGAGTACAAGCACCGCACGGATGCCGACAGCGAGAACGTGCCGCTGGACGACATTCTCGCCCACCTGGAGCAGCGCCTTGGCTCACGGGACGCGCAATAGTTCGCCCCTTGCCTCGCTGCTCGTCGCCGTGCTGGCGGTGCTTTGCGCAGTAACCGCGCAGGCTGCCGAGACGCAAGCGCGGGCCGACCCCGAGCTGCGCGAGCTGCTGGTGGCCGCCGCAGCAGACACCGAGAGTTTCGTCGATCGCTTTGATGCCGAAGTGTGGCTGGTGGACATGTCCCATCGGCTTGGAAAACGGGTGGCGGACCCCGAGGAGCGGCTGGAAATTCTGCGCCACGTGCACGCCGAGGCAACCCGCGCCGACCTGCCGCCGGAGCTTGTGCTGGCGGTCATTGACGTGGAGAGCAACTTCGATCGCTTTGCGATCTCCTACGCGGGCGCTCGCGGACTGATGCAGATCATGCCGTTCTGGCTGGATGAAATCGGCAGGCCCGGCGACAACCTGTTCCACATCAAGACCAACCTGCGGTTTGGCTGCACGATTCTGCGGTACTACCTCGACCGCGAGAAAGGCGACCTGACCAAGGCGCTCGCACGCTACAACGGCAGCGTCGGCCGTCGGGTGTATCCAGACAAGGTGATGAACCGGCTCAGCGGCCGCTGGTACCAGCGTTAGTCGTTCGGCGTCTTGTCGGCCGTGATGCTGGCTTCCATGGCGCGGATAGCGAGCGCTTTGGCTTCCAGCGCATCGTGACGCGCCGCCCGGAAGCTGCGCTTTTGCAGCTTGGCCTCAGCACTCTTCAGCCTGGCCTCGGCAGCAAGGTAATCTTCGTTCGAGGCGATCTTGGCGCCGGAGTCCTCGGCGGCCCTGAGCGCCTGCCGGGCATTGCTCATTTCCTGCACGGGAGCGCCGGCGCAGCCGGTGAGGCCAGTCTGCGCTGTGAGTAGCAGCGCAGCGATTGCCAGTGGTCTGATCAGCGCAGCGGTTTTCATGATTAGTTATCCAGGGAAGCCCTGTTATTATTTGCTTTATTATCAAGGTCCGGGCATTCCGGGTGCAAAACTAGCAACAGCGCCGGGCACCCGTCAAGCGCTTCCCGTCGCGGGTACACTGGCCGCAATGCCTTAGCAATCAATTCGCTAGCCACGCAAGCTGGTCAATAAACCACCGAAAAACATGTCCATCATTATTTACCATAATCCGCGCTGTTCCAAATCACGGGCGACTCTCGCGCTGCTGCAGGAGCGCGGCATCGATCCCGACATTGTGCTGTACCTCAAGGACCCGCCGTCGCCGGAGCAGCTTTCAGGAGTACTCGGCAAGCTCGGCATGCGCCCGCGGGAACTCCTTCGCACCGGCGATCCGGCCTATGCCGCTGCCGGCATGGATGCGCCGGCCCTGAGCGATGACGAACTGATCGAGCTTATGTGTGAGCACCCGTCGGTGATCCAGCGGCCTGTCGTCATCGCTGGCGACGCGGCGCGCATCGGGCGGCCACCTGAACAGGTGCTCGAGATTCTGTGAGCACCGCCGCGCTACCGCCAGGCTACGCTAACGCGAGCGTCGCCATCGTCGTCGCACTGATCGGCGTGCTAACCGCCTGGCAGCTCGCATCAACATCGCTGGAGTTCGCGGTTCGCCTGGGACTGCTGGGTGCGCTCGCGGCACCGCTTCTCGCCACCCTGCCCGGCCTGCTGCGCCGAAAGGTTTACACCGCCCGCTGGGCGAGCCTCCTGAGCATTGCCTACATCGGCATCGCACTCACCGAGTCCGTCGTTAGCACCGACGAACGCCTGCTGACCAGCGCCATGGCCGGCCTGTCATTCGCGATGTTCGGAGCGCTCGTTCTCGGCATCCGCCGCGCCAGACCGGTTTAGCACCCCGCGTACGAAGTGCACGGTCAGCGGGCGCTTCGCCACCATCGACTCTTCATCCAGCCGTTCGAGAAGCTCGAACAGCGACCCCAGGTCGCGCCGGTAATGGCGCGTGAGCCACAGCGCCGTTTTATCAGGCAGTTCAAGGCCACGGCGCCGGCAGCGCAGTGCCAGGGCGCGCATGCGTTCGTCCTCGTCCAGAACTTCCAGGCGAAACACCGCACCGGATGAGAGGCGCGATACAAGGTCGGGAAGCGTGAAACCGCCCGTTCCGGGGGCAGCGCTCGCGGAAAACAACAGGGTGCCGCGCCGGGCCGTCACCGCGTTGAACAGCGTAAAGAGGGCGGCCTCCCAGGCGGCGTCGCCGGCGACGGCGTCCACGTCATCAACGCAGAGCAACGTCTCGCTGTCCCAGCCCTCCAGCACGCCGGGTCCGGCGTCTTTCCAGGTGGCAAGCGGCAGGTAGGCGGCCGCCAGGCCCGCGCGGCCGGCCGCGGCGCACGCGGCCTGCAACAGGTGAGTCTTGCCGGTGGACGGTGCGCCCCAGACCCACAGCGCCGGGGCGTCCGGCTCGCTTGCCAGGCGCGCCACCGCCGCCAGCGCCGCTGCGTTGGGCCCTGCCACGTAGTTATCGAATTCGGCGTGGTCCGACAGTCGAACCGCCAGCGGTATCTGGCCCACTTATGTGTCCGTAGCGCCCGCTGGTTTGTCGCCCGCCGGATTGTCAAAATAGTGCTGGTAGGTCAACCGCACGATAACCGACACGACCGCGGCAGCCGGCAGGCCAAGCAGCACACCGAAGAAGCCGAACAGCTGCCCGCCAGCCATCACCGCAAAAATCACGAGCACCGGATGAAGGCCGATACGGTCACCCACGAGGCGCGGCGTAAGCAGCACGCTTTCGAGCACCTGGCCCACCATGAACACCGCGGCGACGCCAAGCAGCATTGGCAGACCGGCGGCCTGCGCGAGTGCGGTCAGGCCGGCAAGGGCAATGCCGACAATGAAGCCGAGGTACGGAACAAAACTCACAATGCCAGCGACCACGCCAATGGCGAAGGCGAAGTCCAGGCCAACGATGGCCAGGCCGGTGCTGTAAATCACCGACAGCCCAAGCATCACCATGAGCTGCCCGCGCAGGAAACCGCCGAGCGCACTGTCCGACTCGCGGGCAAGAACGAACACCCGCTCGCGACTGCCCTGGGGCACCAGTTCGCCGATGGCCGCCACCATCTTGTCCCAGTCGCGAAGCAGGTAAAACGTGAGAACCGGTATCAGAAACAGGTTGAACGCCGCCCCAACGATCATTGAGCTGGAGCGCGACACGCGCGCCAGCGCGTTGGTGAACCACTCCGCCGCCTGCCCGCCGTGATCCTTGATGAATGCCGCAAGGCCCACCCTGCCCTCGCTCGGATCAACGCCAAGGAGCGCGAGCAGCTCCGGCAACACCTTGGATTCTGCCAGCGCCACGTAGCCCGGCAGCTTCTCGGCCAGCACGCCGATCTGACCGCGGGCCAGGGGCACCACGAGCAGAACCATGGCGGCTACGACGAGCGTAATCAGAATGAAAGCCACAATCACCGCGAAGGTGCGTGACATGCGGAGGCGCTGCAGGCGGTCAACCAGCGGGTCGCCGACGTAGGCCAACAACGCCGCCGCGATGAACGGCGTCAGTATCGGCGCGAGCAGGTACAGCAGCCAACCGAGGGCGGCCACTCCCACCAGTGTAAACAGTTTGTTTTCAGCGATCATTGCCAGCGCCCTCACCTTGCAATCGAGCTTTCTTCACGCCAATGCGCACGTAGTCGAGACCACTGGCCACGGTGGTCACTACCATTACCGCACCAACGGCCACCGACACTGCCTGCGGCGGCAGGCCGAACGCCGCCTCACTCATCACGCACAGCAGGAACAGGAGCTGCATGGCCGTGTTGAGTTTGCTAACTGTCGTGGCCGCCCCCTCGAAAGGGCCGACAAAGAGCCGGTAGCCCGCTGCGCCGCCGACAATGAGCAGGTCGCGTGCAATGACCACGGCGGCAAGCCACAGCGGCACGAGCTTTACCGACGCCAGGGTCACGAAGGTGCAGAACATCATCAGCTTGTCTGCCGCGGGATCGAGCAGCGCGCCGAGGCGCGTACGCCACCCCATCGATCGCGCCAGGTAGCCGTCGAGCCCGTCCGTGAAGCCGGCGACGCAGAAGATCAGTACCGCTGACACGTTATTGCCGTTGTGCAGGCTTAGCACCAGCGGCGCGACAAGCACGATGCGAAAGACGGTGAGCAAGTTCGGAATATTGCTTGCCCGCATCGGCGTCACTCAACATAGACGTAGCGCAACGTGCTGTTGCCCGTGACATCCGCCGGCACCGTGTTTCCGCGGGCGCGCAGCGGTGCGCCCAGGCTGATGGCGCGCACCAGTTTTGCAGGGTGATCGCGCAGCTCAAGATCGAACGTCACTGTGCTCGCCATCACTTCGCGCACTTCCAGCAGGCTGATCAGCGTGAGCTGCTCGAGATAACGCATGACGAGTGCGTAGGAACGCAGACTGTCGATGCCGTCCACGATCAGCGCCACGCGCGCGCCGTCACCGCTGTCGTTGATCGTGAGGAAACTTGCGAACAGGTCAGCCGTGCGATGCACGCCGTCGTCCAGGGAGCTTTGCCAGTCGTCGGAGATTTCGCTGATCGTGAGGTTCCAGCGCACGCTGTAACCCTCGTTAGCAACCGCTGCGCGGCCAATCAGTACCGCGTCGGGGCTGTAGCGTTCGGAGGCCGCATCGATACGGTCGCGAAAATTACCCCACACGTCCGCGAACGCCAGCGCCTCGCGGTCCTGGGAATCCATCAGCGGCCACAGCAGCGGCACTCCGCGTTCGGCCGCGACCTCGGCCAGGAACAGCTGCACCTCGTCCTCTTCACCGGCGGCGACGAGGCGGCGTTCACCGGCGCCGTCATCCACCGCAAGCCACACCAGCGTCGCGGGGCGGTTTGCCCCCCACACAGGCAGCCCCGCCGTTACCGCGAGTTGTTCAACGGCGTTGCCGTCGAACGTGACGCGCAGCTCCCCGTCGCGGGTGTACTGGCGCTGCAGCACCAGCCGGTCCGCCCCGTCCAGCATTTCAACGAGGTCCGGGTCGCTCGCGATGCCGCGCTGGCCGGTCACGCGCACCAGTACCTGGGCCAGCGCCGCGCGCAGCGCCTCCTGTAGCGTCTCATCCGTTCTGTCGACCACCGGAATCTGGGCGGTGTACAGGTTGCTGAGGCGCGCGGCCTGCGCACCTGGCGGCACGGCAAGCATGGCAAGCAGCAAAATTGTCAGCTTCCAGAAGTGTCGCACTTGGGCTCCATGGCTCTGTTCAATGTCTGGGCAATGTCCGGGCAATGCCAGGTTGTAACGCCAGGACGGTTTCCGGGCGGGTGTAAAATAGCATATATTCTGCAGCCTCATGGCGCTCTCGCGCCGCTCCTTCAAGCCTGCCGGCCACTACGCCGAGAACCTGCAAAACCATGAGTGAAAACACCGGTCTGACTTACCGCGATGCCGGCGTCGATATCGATGCCGGCAACGCCCTTGTCGAGCGCATCAAGCCCAGCGTGGCACGTACCAACCGCCCCGGCGTGCTCGGCGGCATCGGCGGCTTTGGCGGACTGTTCGAACTGCCGGCCGGCCAGTACGAGCGGCCGGTCCTTGTGGCGGCCACCGACGGGGTCGGCACGAAGCTGTCCGCCGCCGTCACCACCGGGCGACATGGCGGGGTTGGCATCGACCTGGTGGCCATGTGTGTGAACGATCTCGTCGTAGCGGGCGCCGAGCCGCTGTTCTTCCTGGACTACTACGCTCGCGGCAACCTCAACGTCAAGGTGCCCGCTGGCG
>JBCAXP010000236.1:0-7512 GCA_038533995.1 Pseudomonadota bacterium | reverse complement strand
GCCAGCATCGGTATCGTCAAATTTCCCGACCAGGCGGCGACCGCTGAGGAACTGCTGTGCAATCTCGCGCTCGCCACGGCACGGGCCAAGCAGCTCGGTCGTAACCGGCACGAAGTGTTTTCGCCCGGCTGCGCTGCCGCCGCGCCCGACCGCATGCGCCTTGAGGCTGACCTTCACCGGGCCCTCGACCGCGATGAGCTGCGCCTGTATTACCAGCCGAAAGTCTGCGCCCGCACGGGCAAGATTCGCGGTTCAGAGGCGCTGCTGCGGTGGGAGCACAGCGAACGGGGCTTGGTAAGTCCTGGAGAGTTCATCCCGCTGGCCGAAGAGACTGGCCTTATTGTGCCGTTTGGCAGCTGGGTCATTGGCACGGCGTGCGAGCAACTCGCCAGGTGGCACCGGCTCGGGTGGACGGACCTTGGGGTTGCCGTCAACGTTGCCAGTCTGCAGCTCAAGGAAGGCAACCTGCTCGCGGTGGTCAGGCAGGCACTCGAAGCCAGCGGCGTGAATGCGGCAATGCTCACGCTGGAGCTGACCGAAAGCGCCGTCATCGAAAATGCGGCCGAAACTATTGAGACATTGCGGGCCCTGCGCGAACTGGGCGTCAAACTCTCGCTTGACGATTTTGGCACCGGTTATTCATCGCTGAGCTACCTCGATCGGCTGCCGATCACGGAGCTCAAGATTGATCGATCTTTCGTTTCGAAAATCGACAAGCACGGCGACAACGCGCCGATTCTGAGCGCCGTCATCGCGATGGGCAGGCACCTCGGTCTGCAGGTCGTTGCGGAAGGGGTGGAAAACGAGGCCCAGCGAGACTTTCTCGCGTTGCACGCGTGCGACGTTTACCAGGGCTTCTGGTTTGCGCGCCCGCTGCCGGCGGCAGATTTTGCTGACTGGGTGGCGGCGAAGAGCCATTTAAGCTGACGGTCAGCTTTCCAGCTCGATAGTAACGCCGGCGTTGGCTGCCAGCCGGTCGATCAGCAGGTCGCCGAACGCCGAGGCGGGGGTCCAGAAACCGCCGTCAACGCCCAGCAGGTCCCGGTCGAGCGCCAGGCACACCGCGCTCTCACCCAGCATTTTGGACGTCGAGCCGTAGCCGGGATCCCGGTCGCCCTTCACCCGCGCACGCAGCACCGGCCGTTCCGGCGAGGCGCCAATGCCAAGCACCACGATGTCGTAAAAGCCGTTCTCCCGCTTGTCATGCGACGGGCCTTCCCCGGGCTTCGGCAGCACAAAGGCCTGCATAAACTTGCGGCTTGGCGAGAAACTCGCCGCCACCAGGAACGCGCCGAGGCCTGCGCTTAAGCCTGCGCCGGATACGAAGCCGGGAATGCCGCGCCCGGTGAGGGTGCATTCGCTGTAACGAAAATCCCGGCCGTAGGCATAGTCGAGCAGGGCGTTGCTGCGGCGTACGACACGGGTGTTGATGGCGGCCATCACAAACGGCGCCGTCCAGCAGTCGAAGTCCTTGTCGTGCAGGAGCGTTTTCTGGTCCGACTGATCCGGCCCGCGTTGCTCGCCCTCCGGGTTTAGCGAATAGGGATTGCCGAGCACGCGGCGAAGCGCGCGGTCGCTCTTGGCTTTTTCCACCATGGCGAGCATGCTGTCGATGGTGCCGCCGCTGAACTCGCCGCTCATGCGACGCACCGCCATCTTGACTTCCGCGCAGGCCTGCCCGTGGCGCTCCTGCATCTGGTGCACAACGAAAAATGCGCCAAGGTCCGAGGGAATGGAATCGAAGCCGCAGCAGTGCACGATGCGCGCACCGGTCTGCCGCGCCTCGCGTTCGTGCCGGTCAATCATCTCGCGAACCCACGCCACTTCGCCTGTGATGTCGCAGTAGTTCGTGCCTTTACTCACGCACGCCGCGACGAGGTCCGACCCGTACTTTGCAAAAGGCCCCACCGTGGAGCAAACGACGCGGGTGCGCGCCGCCATGGCGTCGAGGGAATCACGGTCGTGGCTGTCTGCGACCACCAGCGGCACGTCAGCGGCGGCGTCGCCCAGCTCGCCGCGAATGGTCTGCAGCTTCTCTTCGCTGCGCCCGCCCATGGCCCAGCGCAGCGAGTCGTTCGTGCCGTAGCGTTCAAGCAGGTAAGCGGCGACGAGGCGCCCGGTAAAGCCGGTGGCCCCCCATACGACGACATCGAATTCCGGCTGCGTGGCGTCGCTGCTGCTCGTGGTGTTCATGATGGCTTTCCGTTCGCGCGCGGCGCGGTAGACTGGTGGCTGGTCAAAGAGGTGAAGCTGGATGATATATGAACTCGGTGGCGATGGGGTGACCATGGGTGACGGCGCTTGGGTTGCGCCGTCGGCGGACGTAATGGGGAAAGTCGAGCTTCGAGACGGCGCCAGCGTCTGGTTCCAGGCGGTGCTTCGTGGCGACAATGAACTCATCCTGATCGGCGAGCGCAGCAACGTGCAGGACGGGTGCGTGCTGCACACCGACCCGGGTTATCCGCTGACCCTGGGGGAGGGCGTCACGGTAGGACACAAGGCAATGCTGCACGGCTGCACCGTGGGTGACGGCAGCCTGATTGGAATAAACGCGGTTGTGCTGAATGGCGCAAAAATCGGCCGCCGGTGTTTGATCGGCGCCAACGCGCTCGTTACCGAGGGCCAGCAGATTCCGGACAACTCGCTGGTGCTCGGCAGCCCGGGCAAGGTCATCAAGAAGCTCGACGACGAACAGGCGGCGCGGCTGGTGATAAGCGCCAGCCGCTACGTCGAGAAGGCCAGCTATTTCCGTGCGCAACTAAAGCGCTGCGAGTAACCGCGGCGCGCGGCGAACAGGCCCATACCTTGCTCCCCGGGCCGGCTGGTGGTAAACCCGGATTGTCCGGTCCGGCGTTTCGGGCCAGACTTTGTACGAAGACTTAAGTGCGCTCCGGCTGAGCGCGTCGGCCTGAAGTTCTCGGCCCGGAGCCCGGAGAGTTGACCTATGTCCTACAAAACAGTGCGCGGGAAACTGCGAAGTCTGAAGCAAACAGACTCTGATCCGGCTGCAAATGCGGATCAGGCGAAGCCACACACGCTGCGCAAGGTTCTTCTTATCGCTGCAGCCGGGCTTCTGGCATTCATGGCGGCATCCACCGCGACTGCAAGCTGACCGGTCGGACCACCGATCAGCCTGCAATCGCAGCGTCCCGCTTCCTTAGAACGGGCTTTCTGGAGCCTTGGAACGCATTTTGATAGCAAAAACTGCGTCAGGCGCTTACACGGTCGCCTATCGGTAGCACGCCGATCATCTTGCCGGTGGCCGCCATCAGAGCGTTGGCCACGGCCGGCGCAACCGGCGGTGTGCCCGGCTCGCCGACGCCAGTCGGGTTTTCTCCCGACGGCACGATGTGCACTTCGACCGCCGGCATCTCGTTGATGCGTAGCGGGCGGTAGGCGTGGAAGTTGGATTCCTGCACCTCGCCGTCGACAAGCGTTACCGCTTCGCGCAATGCGGCGGACAGGCCGTAGCCGATGCCTCCTTCCATCTGTGCCTTGACAACGTCCGGGTTGATGGCAACGCCGCAGTCAACGGCGCACACGATGCGGTCGACGGAAAATTTTCCGTCGTCGGCGACGGTCACCTCGGCGACTTCCGCCACGAAGCTGTTGAACGACTCGTGCACGGCGATGCCCCGGGCGCGGCCTTCGGGCAGCGGCTGGTCCCAGCCGGCTTTTTCGGCGGCCAGGTTCAGCACCGCGAGGTGCCGCGGATGGTCCTTGAGCAGCGCTCGCCTCAGTTCCAGCGGGTCTTTTCCACCTTCCCGGGCGACGCGATCGAAAAACACTTCCGTCGCGTAGGCAGTGTGCGTGTGGCCTACAGAGCGCCACCACAGCACAGGCACGCCGTTTTCCATCGTGTGCAACTCCACCTTCAGGTTGTCGATCGCGTAGGGGAGGGTGTGTGCGCCCTCCGTCGATGACGTGTCGATGCCATTCTGGATCAGTCCGGCAAACGGCGTGCCGGTCAAAATCGACTGCGTGGCAATGCGGTGCCGCCAGGCGGTGATGTTGCCTTCGTCGTCCAGGGTGGCCTCCATGCGGTGCGTGCTCATCGGCCGGTAACGTCCGCCGCGCATGTCGTCTTCGCGGCTCCACTGCAGCTTGACCGGTGCGCGCCCGTCGATGGCGGACGCGATCATGGCGGCTTCGGCAACAAAGTCGCTGTCCGGCACGGCACGCCGGCCAAAGCTGCCGCCGGCAAAGCGGGTGTGTATGCGCACCTGCTCCGGCGCGCGGCCGGTGATCTGCGCGACGATGCCCTGGTCCACGGTCTGCAGCTGCGAACCGGTGTAGACATCGCAGCCGTCGGCGGTCAGTTCCACGACACAGTCCATTGGCTCCATGGTGGCGTGAGCAAGGTACGGAAACTCGAAGTCGGCGCGGACGCTGCGTTCCGCTGCGCCAAGCGCACCGTCGGCATCGCCGTCGTTGCGTACTTCTACGCCCGCCTCGTTCATTTTCTGGCGATATTCGTCGAACAGGGCGTCGGTGCCGCGGTTCTCCGCAGCGTCGAAGTTCCAGGTGACGTCCAGCGCCCGGCGGCCCTGCAGCGCGGACCAGTAGCTGTCTGCGAGCACTGCCACGCCGCGCGGAATCTGCACCACGTCAGACACGCCGCTGACGGCCCGTGCCTTCGAGTCATCAAAGGACGCGACCGTCGCGCCAAACCGTGGCGGATGAGCGACTACGGCAACGAGCATGCCGGGCCGGGTAACGTCGATGGTGAATTCCGCGCTGCCGTCGGTCTTGGCGTTGCTGTCGAGCCGCGGTACGTGCGTACCAATGAGCGTGAAGTCTTCCGGCTGCTTGAGCGCCGGCTCTTCCGGTGGCGTCATGCCGGCCGCGGCGGCGGCCATTTCGCCAAACGTAGCCTTGCGTTCGCCGTCGCCAAGCATCAGTTGTCCGTTAGCAACCGTAATGTCGCCTTCAGGCACGCCCCACTCGGCGGCCGCGGCCTGCACCAGCATGTTGCGCGCGGCAGCGCCGGCCATCCGGAGCTGTTGCCAGCTATTGGCGATCGACGTTGAGCCGCCGGTGCCCTGAACGCCGAAGAACAGGTTCTTGTAACGCTCGGCGTCGGCCGGCGCGAACTCAGCACGCATCTGGGACCAGGCGGCGTCCATTTCCTCGGCAACGATCGTCGGCAGGCCGGTGGTGACGCCCTGGCCCTTGTCCAGGTGCTTGATGGCTACCGTCACGGTGTTGTCGGCGCCGACCTTTACGAAGGCGTTCATGCTCGCCTGCGCCGCGGGTGGCGATGCCGGTGGCGCGGCGGTGGCGGGTGACGCGGTGGCAGCCACTTGCTGCGCCGGTTCCGGATCCGAGCCGCAGCCGACGACGAAGCCGGCGCCGGCCAGTGAGGTCACTTTGAGAAAAACCCGGCGGGACATCGTGCCGGCTTCGCGTTGCGCGATAAAGCGCTTGTCGATGGGTCCAAGCATGATCAACCCTCCAGCATTTCAGCGGCGCGATGGATGGCCGCGCGAATGCGCACGTACGTGGCGCAGCGGCACAGGTTGCCCTGCATGGCGGCATCGATATCGGCATCGGTGGGTGCCACGTTCTTCGCCAACAGTGCACTTGCCGACATCATCTGGCCGGACTGGCAGTAACCGCACTGCACGACGTCCAGCTCACGCCAGGCAGCCTGCACGGCGGCTGCCGCCGCGCTGTCGGCACCCTCAATCGTGGTGATTTCGCCGTTCGCCGCTGCGGTCGCGGGCGTGACGCAGGCGCGAATTGGCTGGCCGTTGAGATGCACGGTGCACGCGCCGCACTGGGCGATTCCGCAGCCGAACCGGGTGCCGGTCAGACCAAGGTCTTCCCGCAGAACCCAAAGCAATGGTTTGTCACTCTGAACGTCGACGCTGCGCGCCTCGCCATTGACCGTCAGGTTGATCGCCATCCCTGAACCTCCTTCCCCGTTTGATGAATGTATGTTTTCCCGGTAACAGCGTACTCGAACGCTGCTACGCGAAGCCTGAAAGGCAGTGCCTGCGCATCAGGAAATGATCTTTCCCCGTTTGCGTCAGTCGGACGAGGGCAGTGCCGGTGCGTAGACGCCTCCAAGAATGGCATCTTTGCGCGCGCCCGTCACGTCCGGCAGATTGCCTGCCTTGCCGTGCACGGTGCGGTAGGCCAGCCACGCGAAAGTGGCGGCCTCCACCCATGCGGGCTCGAGGCCGTAATCAGCGGTGGTGTGAATGTCGACGCCGGGCATCATGGCCTGCAACCGATGGATGAGGTGCCAGTTGCGGGCACCGCCGCCGCACAGGATGCAGCGCTGGGTGCCGGGGCCGTGCGCGGTTACTGCGTCGGCAATGCTGCGCGCAGTCAGGTCGCACAGCGTCGCCTGAACGTCAGGCGGCTTCGGGGCGTTGGGCAGCGTCAGCAGGTGGCTGGTCAGCCACTGAAGGTTGAAGTACTCCCGGCCGGTGCTCTTGGGTGGCTCAAGATGAAAGTAGTCGTCGGCGCGCAGTCGGCTTAAGAGCTGCATGTCAGGCTTGCCCGAGGCTGCCCAGTCGCCTTCGGCGTCGTAAGGCTCGCCGAGATGCTGCTGGATCCACTGGTCCATGAGCGTGTTGCCGGGCCCGGTGTCGAAGCCGCTTACCGTGCCGTCGGCGGCCAGTAGCGTCACGTTGCTGATGCCGCCGACGTTGACGATTGCGCGGTCTTCCTCGGTGCTCGAGAACGCAGCCCGGTGAAAGGCTGACGCCAGCGGTGCACCCTGGCCGCCCAACGCAATGTCGCGACGGCGAAAATCGGCCACGGTCGTGATGCCTGTTCGGGCGGCGATCACGTTTGGATCGCCAATCTGAATGGTGAACGGCCGCCGCGCGTCAGGCCGGTGGCGCACCGTCTGGCCGTGACTGCCGATCGCGGCAACGTCGCGCGCGGCGATCTTTTGCTTGACGAGCATTTCAAGCGTGGCGGTGGCAAAGCACAGGCCTACGGCGGTATCGAGATCGCCCAGGGAATCCAGCGTGATGCTCGTGGGGTGATCAATGGTGTAGCGAAGCAGGTTCGCCACCTCGTCCGGCCACGGCGCACACTGGCCCGCGACAAACTCAAAGCCCCCTTCGCGGATGCGGGCAAGGCCCACGTCGATACCGTCCATGCTGGTACCCGACATCAATCCGACATAGTAGTCAGCCATTGCCGCTCACCCGTGCGCCCCGTTTTGTTTAAGAATGTCTTCGGGCATCGTCGGGCGCACTTAAGGCCCGGCGTTTTATTCAGCCGGCATGGCAAGCACGGCGGCAAGCCGCGTGTCGCGCTTGATCAACGCCAGCTGTGAAAAAAGCGGTTCGGACGCGGCCTTGAAGTCGTCCCGGTAGCGCGCCGGCACCGGCTCTGCCTTGGGCAGGGTTACGGTGCGCGGGTTACGGTGCACACCGTTGACGCGATACTCGTAGTGCAGGTGGGCGGCTGTCACCGTGCCGGTGGCGCCGACGTAACCGATGATGTCGCCCTGTTTGACCCGGCGGCCCTGCTTTGCCTTGCCGGCGA
>JBCAXP010000235.1:0-7524 GCA_038533995.1 Pseudomonadota bacterium | reverse complement strand
CGCATGCGGCAGGTGAAAAACAAACGCCTCCCGGCCGTTCAGGTGAAAGGTGGCCGACTCGGAAAAGGTAAGCTCCGGCAGGGCGGCCTTCGCCGGTTGGCTACCGTCTTTTTCCGCATCCGCGATCATGCGGCGGCGAATGTTGTCGTGTGCAATCATTGTCGCGCCAGACTCCTTGAACAATACGTTGCCGCCGGTGTGATCCCGATGCAGGTGGGTGTTGACGACGAAATCCACTTCGGCTCCGGTGAGGGTGCGCACGGTGTCGAGCACTTGCTGTGCCACCGGCTCAAGCCCGTCATCGATGAGCACAACGCCGTCCGGCCCGGTCAGCACGCCGATGTTACCCACCGCCCCCTCGATCATGTAGAGTCCGTCGGCGACCGTGGTGGTCGTGAGCGTGCGCTCCTCCTGGGCCTTCGCAATGGAAACGAGGCCGCTGGTCAGAAGGGCGAGAGCAATGGTTACAACGGCGACAATCGGTTTGTGCATAGTGGTGTCCTGCTGGTTTCGGTGCGCGTAGTGTAGCGCGGTGAGGCACGATTCTTTGCTTCCGCTCAGGCTTCACTAAGCGCGGCGCCGAACGCCTCCAGCGTTGTCAGCGGCGCCGAGCAAACGTTGCCCTGGCATACGTAGGCCACAACGCCGTCGCGCGCTTCCCGCACAGCAATGGCAGGCGGCAGGTCGGTGGCGTCGGCAGGCACCGCGAACACAAGGCGCCTGGGCGCGTACAGAGACGCGGCTGTGCGCTGCCACTCGGCGGCTTCCGGGCCGCTGCCGCGAATAATCACAATCTCAGGAGGGTGCAGCGTTTCCTCGTGCGCGTGCATCAGGGTGCAGTGGGCGCTGGCGGCCTGTTCGAGCTGCGGCCAGGCAGCGGCCAGCGTATTGCGGGCGGCATCTTCGTACCGCGTTTCGCCCAGAAGTGCGCCGAGGCGGTTGAGCGCGAGCGCAGCGATGCCGTTGCCGGAGGGCAGCGCAGCGTCGGCCAGGGGCATGGCTCGATGCATGAGTGCCTCGTGGTCGTCTGCGGTGAAGAAGAAGCCGCCACCTTCGGCCTGGAAGCGTGCGAGAAGCTCGTCGGCCAGCTCAATTGCAAACGCAAGGTCGCGTGAGCGCCATCTTACCTGGAGCAGGGTGAGGATCGCGTCGATCAGGAAGGCGTAGTCATCGAGGTACGCATCGAGATGGGCCTGGTCATCGCGCGCGGTGGCAAGCAGCCGCTTGTCCTTCCACAGCGTTTGCTCTACGTAAGCGAGCGCACGGCCAGCCGACTGCGCCGCGTGAGGATCGTCGAGGGCAAGCGCGGCAATCGCCATGGCGCGTATCGTGAGCGCATTCCAGCTCGTCAATATTTTTTCGTCGCGCGCAGGTTTCGGACGCTGGCCGCGAACGGTCAGAAGTTTGTTGCGCGCGCTGTCCAGCAAGGCCTCGGTGTCGGCCGCATCGAGGCCGACCTTTTCGGTCAATTCGTGATCGTCGGCGAAGACGTGTAGGTGCCACTGGCCTTCGAAATTGGGCTCGCTGTCAAGGCCAAAGCGGGCGGCGACCACCCGGTACTCATCGTGACTCAACGCTGAGCGAAGCTCCTCGTCACGCCAAACGTAATAACCGCCTTCGCCGCCTTCCGAGTCGGCGTCCAGGCTGCTGAAGTAGCCGCCGCCGGGCGACTGCATGTCCCGCATGATCCAGGTCGCAGTCTCCCGCGCGACGCGCTCGAACAGGCGTTCGCCGGTGGCAAGCCACGCTTGCGCGAACAGGGCCAGCAGCCCGGCGCTGTCGTACAGCATTTTTTCGAAGTGCGGAATCATCCACCAGCGGTCGACGGAATAGCGAAAGAAGCCGCCACCGAGCTGATCGTTAACACCGCCGAGTGCCAGTCGCTTGAGCGTGTAGACCGCCATAAACAGGCTGTCGACGTCAGGCGTGTCGCTGGCGGCGGTCAGGCGCCAGTGGCGCAAGGCGCGTTCGATCATCGGGGGGTGGGGAAATTTCGGGGCGCTGCCAAAGCCGCCGAACTCGCTGTCAAAGCCGCCCGCGAGCTCGGCGCGGGCGCTGTCGAGGGGGCCGGCGCCGGGGGCAAACTGCGCGCCTCCGGGCTGCGGCTGGAGCTCACTGAAAGCGTTGCGCAACGCCGTCTGCTGGGTGGCGATCTCCTGCTGGTGGTCCTTGTAGTAGGCGTGTACCCTTCGCAGCAAGTCGCGAAACGATGGCATGCCATGGCGCGCCTCGAAGGGAAAATAGGTGCCGCTGAAAAACGGCAGCTGGGTGTCTGCGTCGAGAAACACCGTGAGCGGCCAGCCGCCTGCCTGTTGGGTGAGTAGCTGGTGAGCCGTCTGGTAAATGTTGTCGATGTCCGGCCGCTCTTCGCGGTCCACCTTGACGTTGACGAACAGTTCGTTCATCAGCGCCGCCGTGTCGGGGTGTTCAAACGATTCGTGGGCCATGACGTGGCACCAGTGGCAGGCCGAGTACCCGATGGAGAGCAGCACCGGTTTGTTCGACGTCTTCGCGGCCTCGAGCGCCTCACTGCCCCACGGGAACCAGTGAACCGGATTGTCGGCATGCTGAAGCAGGTACGGACTCGTTTGGTCGCGGAGCAGGTTGCGGTCGGGAGACTCAGTCATGGCGGTATCAATCGCGTGGCAGTGCCGGCGACTATAACCGAATCGCAGCAGGGCAACAGGAGACAGCAAAAGTGAGCGATGCGCAGGCGCCGGTAAAACTGGTGCTTAAAAAACGCGAGGAACGCCGGCTTCGTGCCGGGCACCTCTGGGTATTTAGCAACGAAATTGACACGCGCAGCACACCGCTGCGCGGCCTTGAGCCGGGCCAGTCGGTGTCGATTGTGTCCGCCAACGGCAAACCGCTCGGCTTTGGCTACGCCAACCCGGCGTCGCTGATTGCCGCCAGGCTGCTGACGCACGGACGGCGGCCCGTCGACGTGCCGGCCCTGCTGCGCGAACGCATCGCGCAGTGCGTTGCGCTGCGTGAGCGGCTGTACGATGCGCCGTTCTACCGCCTGGTGTACGGAGAAGCGGATTTCCTCCCAGGGCTGGTGGTCGACCGCTACGGCGACGTGCTCGTTGCCCAGATCGCGACCGCCGGTATGGAGGTTCACAGGGACGGGATTGTCGACGCGCTGGACCACGCGCTTAAGCCCACCGGCATTTTGTGGCAGAACACGTCGCCCCTGCGCCGCTTCGAGGGCCTGGAACAATACCGCGCCGTTGCCGCCGGCGAGGTGCCGGACAGCGTCACGATCGTGGAAGGCGACGCGGAATTCGAGGCGCCGCTCATGGCCGGCCAGAAGACCGGCTGGTATTACGACCAGCGTGACAACCGCCTCGCGCTTCGCCGGCTTGTGAAGGGCGCCAGGGTGCTGGACGTTTGCAGCTACGTTGGCGCGTGGGGCGTGCAGGCGGCCCGGGCGGGCGCGCGGGACGTGCTGTGCGTGGATGCCTCGGAAACGGCGCTTGCCTTTGCCGCCGACAACGCCGGGCGCAATGGCGTGAATCTTCGAACGCGGCAGGCGGATGCCTTCGAGGCCCTGCGTTCGCTGCGCGACGACGGTGAGAAGTTTGACGTAGTAGTTCTGGATCCCCCGGCGTTCATCAAGCGGCGCAAGGATCGGGACGAAGGTCGCCAGGCCTACCGGCGCCTCAATGACCTCGCGCTAAAGCTGCTGGTCCCTGATGGCATCCTGGTGACCTGCAGCTGCTCGCACTTCATGGATGCGGACGCGCTCGGCGGTGTCGTGCAGGCCTGCAGCCGCCGCGCCGGCCGCTTTGCCCGGCTGCTGTCAACCGGCTACCAGGGGGCGGATCACCCCGTGCATCCAGCCATTCCGGAGACTCGCTACCTGAAGGCGTTGACGTACCACGTCAGCGGTTCCTGAGCGCCGGTTTCCCAGGCCCCCATGCTACACTTGCCGCCCTGCTTTTTATGAATGCTTTCTGACACATGATTGCGTATCCGGATATCAACCCGGTCGCGCTCGACCTGGGCTTCGTGAAGATTCACTGGTACGGCATCATGTACCTCGTGGGTTTCGTGGCGGCCCTGCTGTTAATGCGCCGGCGGGCGCAGGCGCCCGGTGCCGTGTTTACAACGACCGACGCCGAGGACATCACGTTCTTTGGCGCCGTGGGTGTCGTTGTTGGCGGCCGCCTCGGTTACATCCTGTTCTATTCCTTTGAGCGGCTGGTCGAGAATCCGCTTTTCCTGTTCAAGATCTGGGAAGGCGGCATGTCGTTTCACGGCGGCCTGCTCGGCGTTATCGTCGCGATGATCTACTTTGCGCACCGGCGTGGGCGGCGGGTTTTCGAGGTGCTGGATTTCCTCGCGCCGGCGGCACCGATTGGCCTCATGGCCGGACGTATCGGGAACTTCATCAACAACGAGCTGTGGGGCAAGCCGACGGACGTGCCGTGGGCGTTTGTTGTTAACGGCGTTGGCGTGCACCCGTCACAGCTCTACGAGGCGGCGGTGGAAGGGCTGCTGCTGTTCATCGTGCTGTGGGTCTACACGCTGCGGCCGCGCCCGGTGATGACCGTGTCAGGTCTGTTCCTCTTGATCTACGGCTGCGGCCGCTTCCTGATCGAATTCGTGCGGGTGCCGGATGCGCACCTGGACTACCTTGCCCTTGGCTGGGTGACGATGGGGCAGATCTTAAGTACACCGATGATTCTGGCTGGCCTTGCGCTGCTGCTGCTAGGCTTTCGACGTAACGAACTGCCGGCGCCGCCGGCCGCCCAGCCAGCCACTGCGGGGTCACGATGAGGCAGTACCTCGAACTCATGCGCCACGTTCGCGACAACGGCGCTGACAAAGGCGACCGCACCGGCACGGGTACGCGCAGCGTGTTCGGCCACCAGATGCGCTTCGATCTTGCCGAAGGCTTTCCGCTGGTGACAACGAAGAAGCTGCACCTGCGTTCCATCATTCACGAGCTGCTGTGGTTTTTGCAGGGCGAAACCAATATCGGTTACCTGCGTGAAAACAAGGTCAGAATCTGGGACGAGTGGGCTGACGAGAATGGCGACCTCGGTCCGGTCTACGGCGCGCAGTGGCGAACCTGGCAAACCGCTGACGGTGAGACCGTCGATCAGATCAGTCGGGCTGTCCGGGACATTCGCGAGAACCCGGATTCCCGGCGCATACTCGTTAGCGCATGGAACGTTGGCGAGTTGCATCGAATGGCGCTGGAGCCGTGCCATGCGCTGTTCCAGTTCTACGTTGCCAACGGCCGACTGTCGTGCCAGCTCTACCAGCGCAGCGCGGACATTTTTCTCGGCGTGCCGTTCAACATCGCTTCGTACAGCCTGCTGGTTCACATGATGGCGCAGCAGTGCGACCTCGAACCCGGCGAGTTCATCTGGACCGGCGGCGACTGTCACCTGTACAGCAACCATGCGGACCAGGTCGACGAGCAGCTGTCGCGTGAGCCGTTCCCGCTGCCGACGCTGCACATCAACCGGCGCCCGCCTGACCTTTTCAGCTACCGCTTCGAAGATTTCGAGATTCGCGGTTACCAGAGCCACCCGCCAATTCGCGCGGAAGTCGCAGTCTGACATGGAGATGCAAGTGGCAATTGTGGTGGCTCGGGCGCGCAACGGCGTAATTGGCGCCGGCAATGCGCTGCCCTGGCGGTTGCCCGCGGACCTCAAGCACTTTCGCCGCGTCACGATTGGCAACCCGATCATCATGGGGCGGCGCACGTGGGAGTCCATCGGCAAGCCGCTGCCAGATCGCCGCAACATCGTGGTGACGCGCAACCCGTCGTTTGTTGCCGAGGGTGCGGAAACCGCCGACTCGCTGGAGGCGGCACTGGCGATGGTGGCAGACGTGCGCGACGTGATGATCATCGGCGGCGCCGAGATCTATCGCGAGGCCTTGAAGTACGTCACTCGCATGTACGTAACCGAGGTGCATGCCGAAGTCGACGGCGACACTCTTTTCCCGGACTTCGATATCACCGAGTGGCGAGAGACCCGGCGGGAAGATCACCCGGCTGACGAAAACAACGCGTACCCGTACAGCTTCGTAGTGCTGGAGAAAGTGCCGGCGAACGTGTTCGCGGGCGCCCGTTAGCGGCCAGGCACTGACCAGGGACCTCCAGGCGGCCTGCTGAGAGTCTGGCTTCAGCAGGCCGCCGTTTGCTTACAGCGGCGGGCCAGCAAGTTGGAGGCCCGCCGCAGTCTTTCTAGAGACCCATACAGTTGGCGTAGTAGGTCACCGTGGCAGGCCAGTCGGAGAAGATTCCGATGATGCCGACGTCAAAGGTAAGCGCATGCAGCGTGGTGTAGATGTCGCCGTCATTTTCAACAGCATCCAGCGTCGTCTGGTAGTAGAAGGAGCCACCACCTTCGAGCACGTCCTCCCTGATGCGGCCCGACCGTTCAATGGTCCAGGTGATGAAGTCGAGGCCTTCTTCGGAGGCCAGCTCCGCGTACGGCGAAGGCACGATGTCACCGTCTGCATTTGACGTCAGAAGCGCGAACATCGGCGGTGCAATGATGTTCAGACCGTCGGCGCGGCGGGCTGCGAAGTCGTCGGAGGACGGCACAAAGTCCGGATCGGAGTAGGGACGGCTGTCGAGGAACACCGCCTGGCGGCCGAAACGCGGCTCGTTGTTGATCCAGTACAGCACGTCGTCGTAGTTAAAGGACTGGGCCCACACGATGCCGGGGCGCACGTTGGCCGCCTTGTACTCGTCGATCATCTGCTGTGCGTAGTCTTCCTGCGTGTAGTCGCCCTGGTAGGGCATTTCCACGCTCGGCGCCTTGAGTTCCGGCGTCATTTTCACGCCGAGTGCCTTGAACAGTTCGATGCTCTCGGCATGGGTCAGCAGCGTGCCGCCGGTGGCGTACAGGTCGGTGCGGAAATCCGCGGTGCCGCCAAGGTATTCCTCAACAGTTGTCGCGTTGGGGTCGGCGGCGTCCATCTTGCCAGTCAGCGTGCGGTATTCATCTAGCGTGATGTCCGATGTGCAGCACAGCGCGCTTGCCGATGTGCCAGCGTCCGGGTCGGCCGGCACAAAATCCTGCGTGCACTTCTTGGCGAGCGGCGTGGCCAGAATGTTGGTGGTAGTGTGCAGGTCGCACTGGCTGTGGCGGCACACCAGCTCGCGGTCTGCCGTGAAGGTCACGTCGCATTCCATGATGCCGGCGCCCTGGTTGGCCGCGGCGATGTAAGATTCACGGGTGTGCTCGGGGAACATCAGCGGCGCCCCGCGGTGGCCGATGGAAAAATCCGTTTTGCGGGGGCGCTTGTTGACGCAAGAGGCGAGGCGATCGCGAAGCGGACCGTCGCTCATCGCGTCAACGAGATAGCCGGGGCGAGAGCCCAGTTGAACGCGCGCCCGCGGTTGACCGTCAACGCCGTACTCGGCTTCGCCCGGGGCGTAGGCAGCGGTGAACGGTTCGTCAGCCAGCGCGACTCCGGCTTGAGCCGCCAATCCGGCGGCCGCAGCGATAATAAGGTGTTTCAACATTACGTAGTCCTCCCTAATGAACGTGAGTT